>DXBO01000027.1 GCA_019116485.1 Candidatus Gemmiger excrementavium | reverse complement strand
CGCTGAGTCGTCAATATAATTCTTTTGAAGTGAAGCGAAAATCGCAATTTCTTGCGAATTCCATATAAAAATACCCGGATAGATAATCACCATCCGGGAAACATCTGGAAACTCGTTTGTGTTATGAGGGAATCGCTTTCCCCTTAAAAATACGCCTTGATCTGGAAGCGGTCCTGGGGTTTGGCCTCCTCCACGACGAGCTTCTCATGGTTGAAATCGAACTTGACGGCCTTGCAATCGTCCAGGTTGCGGGTCAGCCGCAGCAGCTGGTCCACCCGTTTCTGCTCCTCCTTGGTGTAGAACAGGTAGCTGGCGCCCTCCTTGCGGGCGCGGCCGGTGCGGCCAATGCGGTGGGTGTAGTGCTCGTTTTCCTCCGGCACGTCGTAGTTGATAACAGCGTCCACGTCCGACACGTCGATGCCCCGGGCCGCTACGTCGGTGGCCACCAGCACGGCGATCTCACCGGCCTTGAACCGGGTCATGATGCGGTTGCGCTCCGCCTGGGACAAATCTCCGTGCAGGCAGTCCACATTGAAGTTCAGCCGGGCCAGCTGGTTGGCCAGCATGCCGGTGTTGTACTTGGTGTTGCAGAAGATCATCACCCGTTTGTACCCTTGCGAGATGATGAGCTGGGCGGCGTCAGCCAGTTTGTCCCGGCCAGTGGTCAACAGCTTGTACTGGGCGATCTTGGGGCTGGAATCCTCTACCGGCTGCACGCTGACTTCGGCGGCGTTGTGCTGGTACAGCCAGCCGATGTCCAGTACTTCCCGGCTGATGGTGGCCGAGAACATGGACAGGCTCTTGCGGTGCTTCATCAGGTCGATGATGTGGCGCACATCCTTGTAAAAGCCCATGTTCAGCATCTCGTCGGCTTCATCCAGCACCACGGTCTGCACGTCGGACACATCGATGGCCTTGTGGCGGTAGTGGTCCATCAGGCGGCCCGGGGTGGCCACCACCACCTGACAGCCCGCTTTCAGCTGGCGCTGCTGCTTGTCCATGCCCGCGCCGCCATAAACGCAGACGATCTTGATGCCGGGCAAAAACTGGGCCAGGTTCTGCAGGTCCTGGGCAATCTGCTGGGCCAGTTCCCGGGTAGGGCTCAGCACCACGGCCTGGGGTTTCTGCCGGGCCGGGTCCACCTGGGACAGGATGGGAATGCCGAAGGCCACGGTCTTGCCGGTGCCGGTGGGGGCCTTGGCAATCATGTCATGGCCGGCCATCATCAGGGGGATGGCCTTTTCCTGAATCTCGGTCATCTCGGTAAAACCCATGGCCTGGGTGGCGCGTATGATCTCGGGCGCCACGTTGGTAAGCTCGGAAAACTGCATAGGATACTGCCTTTCGTAGATTTTTACATATTTGTCTTATTATAACAGGGTTTTCCGCCCGCCGCAAGCGCAAAAAAGCGCCCCCGCCAGAGCGGGGGCGACGAAGCGGTCTTACTTGTTCTTGCTGGAACGGCGGGCGGACTTGCCGCTGGCCTTCTTGCCGGTCTGGGTGCGGGTGGCCTTGGCAGGTTTGGCCGCGGCCTTGGGGGCGGGGGCGGGCATGTCCTTTTCCAGCAGGCGCTCTGGCACCGGTTCCAGCTTCCACAGCTGATTCTCACCAAACACGTCCTGCCAAATCTGGGCCTGGGTGCCGTTTTCCACCCGCATGCCCACCAGGTCGATAACCTTGTCGGCCAGTACGTTGCGCAGCTTGACCTTGCCGCCGCCGGCTTCCACGATCTGCCAGCGCTGGCCTGCGCCGGAAGTCTGGCTCCACTGGTGAATCCAGGTGCCGTTGGTCACACCGGACATGGCCAAATCCATGACCTTGCCGGTAAAGCGGTTTTTGATGCGGTATTCGCCGTCTCCGGCTTCCTCAAAACGCCATTGCTGCCAGGGCTGGCCCTCGTAACTCCACAGCCGTACCGAAGCGCCGTTTTCGGTATTGAAATCGGCCACTTCCAGCACGCGGCCATTGGCGGCGGCGATGGTATAGCAGGCATCGGGACGGATCACCGTCTGTGCGGATTTCTTCATGGTAGCTCCTCCTTTGCGGGGCGGCAGCGGGGCAGTCCCGCACTTTTTTCTATTATAGCATGGACCTGGCGCGCGGTTTATCCAAAGTTTACAAGACGCTTTTGGGCAAAGTGTCAAGATTGCGCCGCTTTTTTCGGGAGATTTTGGCACTTTTCGGCGTTGGGCTTGCATTTTGCCGCAATTTGCCGTATCATATATAAGTTAACTTTGTTGTATGGCTGTAAAGGGCCAGAATAGAGGGAGATTTCCAGACCATGAGGATCGCGTTGATCGCCCACGATTCCCGCAAGGAATTGATGGCGCAGTTTTGTACCGCCTATGTGCGGATTTTATCGGAACATGACCTGATCGCCACCGGCGTTACCGCCAAGGTGGTACGGGACGCCACCGGTCTGCCGGTGCGCGGCCTGTACCCGGGTGGCCGCGGCGGCGCAGAGCAGATCGCTGCCATGATCGGCTGCGGCGAGGTGGACATGCTGCTGTTCCTGCGCGACCCGGTGGGGGCAAAACCCGGCGAACCCAATGACGTAACGCTGCTGCGCCTGTGTGATATGCATACCATCCCGGTGGCTACCAACATCGCCACCGCCGAGGTGCTGATCCACGGCCTGGAACGCGGCGACCTTGCCTGGATCGAACTGCAGCGGGGCCGCAAATAATATCCCGATAAACCAAAACAGCCTGCCACGGCGTTGCGCCGGGCAGGCTGTTGTTGTACTTACTGGTAGACGATGGCGCTCTTGACCCGGGCCGAAGCGTCGGGCCCGGCCAGCAGGCGGGCCAGGGCCAGGGCGAAGGGAATGGCGGCGCCCAGGGCTTCGCCGGTGACGATGTTGCCGTCGATGGTCAGGGGCAGTCCGGTGTAGTGGGCCCCGGCGGCGGTCAGCGGCGCGTCCATGCCGGGGTAAACGGTGGCCTGTTTGCCCGCCAGCACGCCGAAAGCGGCCAGGGCAGTGGGGGCGGCGCAGATGGCCGCCACGATCTTGCCCGCGGCGGCAAACTCGGTGCAGACCCTGCGCACGGTGGCATCGGCTTTCAGGTTATCCACCCCGGGCAGGCCGCCGGGCAGGATGCAGGCGTCAAAGGCGCTGTAGTCCAGTTCTTCCGCCAGGGCGTCGGCCACCACGTTGACCTGGCGGGCACTCTTGACAGTCTGAACGCCGCCCACAGCGGCGATGGTCACTTCCACCCCGGCACGGCGCAAAATATCCACACAGAGCAGACCCTCGCACTCTTCCAGGCCAGGGGCAAAAAAGATTACAGCTTTGGACATGGGAAAAACCTCCTTCTGATTGGCAGTTTATGGTGTGCGGCCGGTCATTTCCAGCCGAACAGAAAACGGAAGCAGCGGGGCAGCTGGCGGCGCCAGTCTGCCTCGCAGTGGCGGCCATCCAGCTGGAAGTAGGGGTACACGGCAGCCCCCCGCTCGTTCAGGATACGGGTCACGGCCAGGGCGTTGGCGGTGTACTGGGCCATCTGGTGCTTGCCGTGGCCCTCCTTTTCGCCCCAGCTCAGGTAGACCCGGGTGTCGGGCCGGAGCCTGGCCCGGCGCAGGTCGGCCTTGATGTCGGGCAGGCACAGCCGTACCGACGGGGACAGGCAGGCCGCCTTGCTGAACACCTCGGGGTAAGCCGCGATGGCGTACAGGCTCATCAGCCCGCCCATGCTGGACCCGCCGATGGCGGTGTTCTCCCGGTCAGGCAGGGTGGGGTACTTGGCGTCGATGGCGGGTTTCAGTTCATTTACCAGCCAGTCCATGTACTGTTTGCCGGTGCCGTGGATCCCGTCGAACCAGTCCGATTCATAGGGGCAATACTCCTCCAGCCGCTGGTTGCCCTCGTGGTTGCATTCAGGCGCCACCACAATGGCGTTGGGCCTTGCGTCCAGGTATTCTTTCAGGCCCCAGCAGGTGCCGTAGGTGGCGGTGTCGTCAAAGAACAGGTTGTGCCCGTCAAACATGTAAAGTACGGGATAGCGCTTTTCGCCGGCCTGCCAGTCGTCCGGCAGGTAGATAAACGTGCGGCGATCCAGGCCGTAGGGGGTAATGTGTACGGTAAAGGTGTCCACCATGGCGGTTCGCACTCCTTTTTAACAAAATCAGCTTATATGTTGTATTGTACCCCATCCGGCGGTGTTTTTCAATGCGTCCGCCTTGCTTTTTCCCAAGGCCGGTGCTAAAATACCGATAATCCAAAGGGGAAGGGGGATTGTATATGGAGGAAGTCAAATCCTTTTTTCGCAAAAAGGACGTGATTCTGTCGGCTCACCGCTACGGCATTGATGCTATGGGGGCCATGGCCCAGGGGTTGTTCGCCAGCCTGCTCATCGGCACCATCATCAAGACGCTGGGCCAGCAGCTGGGCATCGGTTTTTTGGTCACAGCGGGCGGGTATGCTGCCGCGGTGGCGGGCCCGGCTATGGCGGCGTCCATCGGGCATGCGCTGCATGCGCCCCAGCTGGTGCTGTTCAGCCTGATTGCGGTGGGCGGCGCGGCCAATGAACTGGGCGGCGCGGGCGGGCCGCTGGCTGTCTACTTCATCGCCATCATTGCCGCCGAAGCCGGCAAACTGGTGAGCAAGGAAACACGGGTAGACATCCTGGTTACCCCCGCCGTCACCATTCTGGTGGGCACCGGGCTCAGTGTGCTGTTTGCCCCGGCCATCGGTGCGGCGGCCAGTGCTGTGGGGAATGTCATCATGTGGGCCACCGAACTGCAGCCCCTGCTCATGGGCATCATCGTGTCGGTGCTGGTGGGTGTGGCGCTGACGCTGCCCATCTCCAGCGCGGCCATCTGTGCGGCCCTGGGGCTGACCGGGCTGGCCGGCGGTGCCGCCGTGGCGGGCTGCTGTGCCCAGATGGTAGGCTTTGCGGTCATGAGCTATAAAGAGAACGGCGTGGGCGGTCTGGTCAGCCAGGGGCTGGGCACCAGCATGCTGCAGATGCCCAACATTCTGCGCAATCCCCGCATCTGGATTCCGCCCACACTGGCCTCGGCCATCACGGGGCCTGTCGCCACCTGCCTGTTCCGGCTGGAAATGAACGGCCCGGCGGTGTCCAGCGGTATGGGCACCTGCGGCCTGGTGGGGCAGATCGGCGTCTATACCGGCTGGGTGGAGGCCGGCAAGGTCATCACCGCCTTTGACTGGGCGGGACTGGTACTGATCTGTTTTGTGCTGCCCGCCGTGTTCAGCGTGATCTTCTGCGAAGTGCTGCGCAAAAAAGGCTGGATCAAGGCAAACGACCTGAAACTGGCCTGATATTATAGCAAGCGCGCCGGACGTCCCTTTTTGGGATGTCCGGCGCGTTGTTGTGTCAGGCGGTCAGCCCGGCGGCTTCCCGCACGCGGGCTTCAATTTCGGCACGGGCGTCCCGATAGCTGCCCGCGTCGCCGTCCCAGGTTTCATATCCCGGCTGCCCCCGGTGGTCCTCCAGGGTGTAATGCTCCCGCAGGTAGTCACCCAAAGCGGTGGTGACCTTTTGCGCACCCAGCCAGTTCAGGTGGGTGCCCCCGTCGGAGGTATCGGTGCTCCAGTCGATGCCGGGGTCGTTTTCGGCCAGGTTGAAGTCCAGGTAGGGCAGGCCCTCGGCCTCGGCAAAGGCGGCAATACCGTTGTGCCGGGCCAGGTTCCAGCCCAGGGCGGCAGGCACCGTCACCAGCAGTACCTGGCTGCCGTGGTCCCGGCACAGCTGCACGATGCGCCGCATGTACACCTGCACCAGAAAGGGCAGGGGTTCCTCCGGGCCGGTGTCGTACATATAGTCGCCGCCCGTCCGGGGGCTCACATCGGTGATGGGCATGTAGCCCTTGTTCACATCCCGCCAGCTGTAGTCCTTTTCGGTGAACAGGTTGTCGGCGTTCAGGTATTTCCAGTTGTCGTGAAAACGCAAAAGGGGCAGCAGTTCGTCGGCAATGTCGCCCACAGCGCTCTGCATATAACTCTCGCTGCTCTTTTTGGAGTAGGCGGGCGCAGTGCACAGCACCACCACCCGGGGGGATTGTTCCTCGTAAATTTGTGCCAGCCGGTAGTAGAGGTTGTACATGGACAGCCAGCCTGCACCGTAGGTGTAGCCGGTGATGCCGTAGCTGTCGTACCACTGCATGGGGGCAATACCCTGGGCGGCGTTGGAATCTCCCAGCACCACCACGTCGATGGTGTCGAAATCCTCACCCAGGATGCCGCCCGCGGTGTACCCTTCCAGGTAGCGGTTGGACTGGGGCATCAGGTAATGCCCGGCGGCCAGCACCAGCATCAGCAGCACCAGCAGAAAGCCCACGATGCGCAGGGCGTTTTTTTGCCAGGGTCTCAGTGTCATGGAAGGTGTCTCCTGTCTGCACCGCGCTTAAAACTGCGCGTAGATAAAGGCGGCGGGGTCGTAGTTGTCGCCATAAGCGCCGAAGATCATCACCGCCAGCATGGCGCCGCAGTAGACGGCCCACCGCAGCGGCAGCGGCCGGGCGGCCAGCGCCGCGCGGATGCGCACGCCCCGCTCATGCAAAAGGTCCACGGCCAGCAGCACCACGGCGCCCACAGCCAGCACCCACAGGTCCCGGGCATCCAGTTTGATGAGCAGGCTGCCGGTATAGGGCCGGGCCAGGCTGGCCAGCATCTCCAGGGCGGCCCGCAGCCCGTTGGCGCGGAACAGCAGCATGCCCAGGTTGACCAGCAAAAAGGTGCGCGCAACCTGCCACAGGATGTACCACCGCCGCTGCCGCAGGCCGGGCAGGGCAGGGCATACCCGCAGCAGGGCGGGCTCCGCCAGCTGGCCCAGCCATTGCAGCGCAAAGTAGTACAGGCCGTATACCACATACAACCAGCCCGCGCCGTGCCACAGGCCGATGACCAGCCAGGTCAGTCCCAGCCCGGCCCATACCGGCAGGCTGCGGCCCAGCGCCGCACCGAACCGCCCGTGGCACCACTTGCCGAAGCGCAGCATGGGCTTGCTTACGATGACCGGCTGGAACAGATAGTCCCGCAGCCAGGCCCCCAGCGTGATATGCCACCGCCGCCAGAATTCACTGATGCTGCGGGCAAAAAACGGCTGGCGGAAGTTTTCTGCCAGCGGCACGCCGAAGCATTGGGCGCTGCCCAGCACCATGTCCATGCAGCCGGAAAACTCGGCGTACAGCTGCAGCGTATACAGCAGGGTGCCCAGCATCACCGCCGCGCCGGAATATTTGGTCCAGTCGTCAAACACGGCTTTCACATACATGTTGGCCCGGTCAGCCACGATGAGTTTTTTCATCATGCCCCACAGAATGCGCTGTACGCCAAAGGTCACGGCCTGGTAACTGGGCCGGGGCGGGTCCAGCAGGGCGGGGCTGACCTGGTCCCAGCGGTCAAAGGGGCCCTCCACCACATGGGGCCAGAAACTCAGGTAAAGCAGTACCTGCCGGAATTTCCCGGCAGGTTTGGCGCTGCCCCGGCGGACATCGAACAGGTAGCTCATAGCCATCAGGGTGAAGAAACTCAGCCCCACCGGCTGCAGGAATTGCGGCGCTGTGATGCGCAGGGCAAAAGGCAGCCGGGCCAGCACCGCGTTGAGCGCCCCGGCGGCAAAGGGCAGATACTTCAGCCAGACCAAAAGGCCCACCATCGCCACGGCCCCGGCGGCGGCCAGGTCTTTCTGCAGGGCGGTGTACTGCTTTTTGACGGCCTTGCGGGCGGCGGGGGCCAGGGTGGGCAGGGTCTCGGCCTGCAGGTTCTGCAGACGGCCCAGCCACAACCCCAACGCCCAGGTCACAGCGGCGGCCAACAGCAGCCACAGGGTGTAGGCGCCGTTCATCAGCCAGTAGAAGACCAGGCTGCCCGCCAGCAACGCCCAGGACCGCAGCCGCTGGGGCAGCAGCGCCCAGGCCACCCAGCACAGGGGCAGGAACACGCACAGGTAGGCAAAGGAATTGTACGCCATAGCAAAGCCCTCCGGCGTTTACTCTTCCAGCCGGTTGACCAGCGCCAGGATGGCTTCGGCGGTGTGGAAGTTTTCCTCTTTCAGGTCCAATGGGCTGATCTCCAGGTCAAACTCCTCGGCCAGGGCCATCACCAGCGACATGATCTCCACCGAGTCCAGCTGCCCGGTGCGCACCAGTTCTTCGTCGGGGGCGGGGGCCAGGCCGGGTTTGACCTGGGCCAGGATCGCCAGAATCTCTTCCATCGTATGCATGGGTCATACCTCCTTCAGTTGGGCCGCCAGGGCACCCCGGTCAATTTTGCCGTTGGCGTTCTGGGGCATGGTTTTCAGCCGCCGGTATGCGGCGGGCTGCATGTAGGCGGGCAGCCGGTCAGCCAGCCGGTCCCGCAAAGCGTCGGTCACGTCCCGCCCGGCGGTAAAAAACAGCACCAGCCGGTCCCGGGGGGCATCGTACAGGCAGGCGCAGCTCTGTACCCCCGCCTGGCCGTAGGCCGCCGTCTCGATCTCACCGGGCTCGATGCGGTACCCCAGGTGCTTGATCTGGTTGTCGGCCCGGCCCAGGTACATCAGTTCGCCCCGGTCATTGTAGCGCACCAGGTCGCCGGTGCGGTAGATCGTCTCGGGGTAGTGGGGCTGCAGCGGGTTGGGGCAAAAGCGTTCCGCCGTTTTGTCCGGCTGGTTGTAGTACCCGGCGGCCAGAAAACTGCCCCGCACGCAAAGCTCGCCCGTCTGGCCCGGGGCAGCGGCACGGTTCTGGTGGTCCAGCACCAGCAGACCGCAGTTGTCGCAGGCGCGGCCAATGGGCAGCGGCTCGTCGTCGGCAAAGGCCCGGTCCACCTCATAGTAGGCGCAGATGTCGGTGGTCTCGGTAGGACCGAACAGATTGGCAAACCGGGCCGCCGGGTAGCGGGCCCGCCAGTAGTTCAGCACCGGGGTGGGCATGGTCTCGCCGGCAAACAGTATGGTGCGCAGGGCAGGGGGCTCGGTGTAGTCCAGGGCTTTCCAGCGGGCCACGCCCCCCAGGGCCGAGGGCACCCAGTAGATCGTGTTCACTTCCCGTTGGCGCAGGTAGTCCAGCAGCTGCACCGGGAAGGAAAACAGCCGCTTGGGCAGAATCTGCAGCTGGGCGCCGGTGCGCAGCGCCCCGTACAGGTCGGTCACCGACATGGAAAAGTAGAACGGCGTCTGGTTGCCCAGCACGGTGTTCTCGTCAAAGGCAAAGGTGCTGGCCGCCCAGGCACTGTAGGCCAGCACAGCGCGATGCTGCACCACCACGCCCTTGGGCAGGCCGGTGGAGCCGGAAGTGAACAGCACATAGGCCGGGTCGGCGTCCAGCGCTTCGGCGCGGACGCGCTGCAAAAGTGCCGGATCGGGGGCGGTGGCGGCGGCTTCGGCCACATCCACCACCGGGCAATCCAGGCCCAGGGCCAGGGCGGCTTCCCGGTGTTCGGTGTCGGTGACCAGCGCCGCCGGTTCCAGCTGACCGGTGATGCCCCGTACCCGCTCAGCAGGCTGGGCGGTGTCCAGCACGGTGTAAAAACCGCCTGCCGCCAGCGTGCCCAGCATGGCCAGCGGGCAGTCCACGCCCCGGCCCAGGTAAAGTGCCACCGGGCGGTGCTGCACCTCCAGGCGGCCCAGCGCTGTACCGATGCCCTGCACCGTGTCCTGCACTTCGGCCCAGGTCAGGGCGCGGGCCTCGTCGGCCAGGGCGGTGCGGGGCCCAAAGCGGGCGGCGGTGGCTTCCAGCAGTTCGAGCAGATGTTTCATCGCAAAGCCTTTCTGTTCAAGGAATCACAAAGGGGTTGAATACGCACAGTATACCATATCTCGCCGCCAAAAGATGTAAACATTTCACGAAAAAACGCGCAGGACGTACTTTTGTACGTTCCTGCGCGCAGAAAATGCCGTATAAAGTTACTGGGCGTCCACGGGCACGGTCCAGCCCTTGGTGTCGGGCAGTTTGCCCCACTGGATGCCGGTCAGTGTATCGTACAGTTTCTGGGTCAGCTCGCCGATCTTGCCGCCGCTGATATGGGCGACCTTGCCTTCCCAGTCCAGTTCCTTGACAGGGGAGACCACGGCGGCGGTGCCGGTGCCGAAAACCTCTTCCAGCTTGCCCTCATCGGCGGCTTTCATCACGTCGGCGATGGCCAGCTTGCCCTCGATGACCTCGTACCCCCAGTCCTTGAGCAGTTCAATGATGGAGCGGCGGGTCACGCCGGGCAGCACGGTGCCGGTGCAGGCGGCGGTGTAGATTTTGCCGTCGATCTTGAACATGATGTTCATGGAACCCACTTCTTCGACGTACTTTTTCTCCACGCCGTCCAGCCACAGCACCTGGCTGAAGCCCCGTTCCTCGGCCAGTTCGCCGGCCTTGATGGAAGCCGCGTAGTTGCCGCCGCACTTGGTAAAGCCGGTCAGGCCGGGCGCGGCGCGGATGTATTCATCCTCCACATAGATGCGCACGGGGTCAAGCCCTTCGGCATAGTACGCGCCGGAGGGGGAGCAGATGATGGCAAAGCGGTAATGTTTGGCGGCATGTACGCCCAGGCCCACGTCGGTGGCCACACAGAAGGGGCGGATGTACAGCGAAGCGCCGTCCGAATGGGGCACCCAGTCCCGGTCCACATCCACAATAGCCTTGACGGCCTGGACGAAATCCTCCGGCGGGATGGCGGGCATGCCCAGGCGGTCGGCGGAATCATTGAAGCGGTTGGCGTTGCAGTCGGGGCGGAACAGCTGAATGCGGCCTTCGGCGGTGCGGTAAGCTTTCATGCCCTCAAAAATTTCCTGCGCGTAGTGCAGCACGGTGGTGGCGGGGTCCATCTCCCAGGGGCCGTAGGGCACAATGCGGGCATCATGCCAGCCCTCGCCTTCGATATAATCCATCAGGAACATATGGTCGCTGAAAATCTTGCCGAAACCCAGCTTGCTTTCATCCTGGGGTTTGGCTTTGGGCGACGTGGTCTTGGTGATTTTGATGTCCAACATGATTGTTACACTCTCCCTTGATCCTTTATGAATGCCGCAGGGCGGGCCGCCGCACAGCAGTCCGGGTGCAGTTTAGTCAATTATAGCGCTCTAAAGCGGTAAATACAAGCCCCAATTTGCCCGGGGCGGTTGCGGCGGCGGGCAAATTGCGGTACAATACCCTTGTATTTCATTGGGAAAGGACGATATCGCTATGATCCAAGGCGTTATTTTTGATATGGACGGCCTGATGTTTGACACCGAGCGTCTGTGGGACACCTTCTGGCAGCCCGCCTGCGCGGAACTGGGGGTGCCTATGCCCGCCGACACCGATACTTTCCTGGCCGGGGGCCGGGGCCTGGCGGGGGAAAAACTCAAAGCCCATGTGCGCCGGTATTTCCCCGGTGTGGATGTGGAGGTCATGCTGCAGGTCATCTGGCGGCTGGCCGGTGAGCGGTTTGCCCAGGGTGTGCCCTGCAAGCCGGGCCTGAAAGAGCTGCTGGAGACCCTGCGGGAAAAAGGGCTGCCCTGCATCGTGGCCAGTTCCAGCCCCCGTTCCATGATCGAGGGTAACCTGCGCACCACCGGCACGGCACCCTACTTCTTGGGCGTGGTATGCGGGGCCGATGTGCAGCACAGCAAGCCCGCGCCGGATATCTTTTTGAAAGCGGCGGATCAGATCGGGGTGGACATCCGCCATTGCCTGGTTCTGGAGGACAGCTTCAACGGCGTGCGGGCCGGCCATGCCGCCGGGGCGGTGACCGTGATGGTGCCCGACCTGGCCCAGCCCGATGAGGAAATCCGGGCATTGTACACCCGCTGCTGCCATGACCTGTACGAGGTGCGGGACCTGTTGCTGGCGGGGCAGCTGTAACACAAAAAAATACGGGCGGCGTCTTGTAACGCCGCCTTTTTTGCGCTATACTGTGTATCGGCGGCCCGCGGGCCGTACATTTGCGCTGTACTCCCGATGTGTAGGAGACGGCAGCAGGAGGAAAATTGAATATGAAAAACCGTACCAACGTCCGTTGGCTCACCCAGCTTGCGCTGCTGGTGGCCATTCTGCTTGTGATGAACTACACGCCCCTGGGTTATCTGCAGGTCGGGCCGCTGTCGGCGTCGCTGCTCTCGGTGCCGGTGGCCATCGGCGCCATGACCATGGGCCCCCTGGCCGGGGCTATTTTGGGGGCGGCATTCGGCATCACCAGCTTTCTGCAGGCGATGGAAGGCAAAAGCCTTCTGAGCGCCGCCATGTTCAACGCCAACCCTGCGGGGACCTTTGTGGTGTGCGTGGTATCCCGCGTGCTGGTGGGCCTGTGCGCGGCGCTGCTGTTCAAGGCCCTGTGCAAGGCGCTGCCCAAGCAGGAAAAATTCTGCTGTTTTGCGGGCGGCCTGCTGACCGCGGTGCTCAACACCGTGTTCTTTATGGGCGCGCTGGTACTGCTGTTTTACGATCTGCCCTATGTGCAGGAAGCTGCGCAGAGCATGGGCGCCACCAATGCCCTGATGTTCGTCGTGATGTTTGTGGGCGTGCAGGCGGTCATTGAATGGATCATCTGCTGCCTGGTGGCCGGCGCCGTTGCGCTGCCGGTGCGCAAATTCCTCAAACTGAACTGAACTTACACCCCGTCGTCAGCGTGTCGAGAAACTCGACACGCTGCAAAAGGGGGAACAGTCCCGCACGGCGGTGCCTGACGGTCCTGTTCCCCCTCTTGGACACCCCCTCGACAAAATTTGCCGACAAATCGCGCACTCGATGCTTTGCATCTCGCACACAATTTGTCACCAAATTTCCCTGTATGTGTCTGCACCGGTCGGCGCATGTCCGCCGGTGCAGACGTTTTTATACTTTTTCGAAAACCTTACACCCCGTCCGCCCGACGGGGTGTTTTTTGTTGACTTTGCTGGTCTATTGTGATAGACTTATGATGCAGAGAAGTCTATATCCATCGACCGAAAGGGGGACACCGTCATGTCCAACCAAGAACCGCTGCGCCTGGCCGAAGGCGAATACCGTTTTGCCTGCCTGGTGTGGGACCACGAACCCCTGCCCAGCGGGCAGCTGGTGGCGCTGGCCGCCGACGCCCTGGGCTGGAAAAAAAGCACCACCTACACGGTGCTGAAAAAACTGTGCGAGCGGGGCGTGCTGCAAAACCGGGACGGCGCTGTGACCGCGCTGGTCAAGCGGGAAGCCGTGCAATGTGCCGAGAGCGCCGCCGTGGTGGACAAGACCTTCGGCGGCAGCCTGCCGCGCTTTGTGGCGGCTTTTCTGAACGCCAAGACCATCAGTGACGAGGAGGCTGCCGAAATTCGCGCCCTGCTGGACGCCGCCCACGACAAGGAGGGGTGACCCATGCGTGACGTTGTACTGCACTTTTTACTGCTCAGCCTGTGGGGCGGGGCGGCAGCGCTGGGGGCGCTGGCGGTCAGTGCGCTGCTGCGCCGCCTGCATACGCCCAGCCGGCTGCTGTGCTGGCTCTGGCTGGCCGTGGGGCTGCGGTTTGCGCTGCCCTGGGGCATCCCGCTGACCCTGCCGCGCCCGCAGAATCAGCAGCTGGCCCGGGCCGCCGATACGGTCCAGGCCCTGGCCGAAGGACCCGGCCCCGCGGCATTGCCTGCCGCCCAGGCCCCGGCGGTCACCGCCGTGCAGCAGACCGCGCCCTGGTATGCCCAGCTGACGGTGTGGCACCTGCTGGCCGCTGTGTGGGCTGTGGGGGTGCTGGTGCTGGCGGTGCGGGCGGTTTTGGCTTACCGCCGCCTGGCCCGTACCGTGGCCACCGCCTGCAAGACCGGCGACGGCTGCTACAGCAGCCCCTGTGTGCCTGCGCCCTTCACGCTGGGCATCCTGCGCCCGCGCATCTACCTGCCCGTCACCCTCACCGGCGCGGCCCGGCGGGCCGTGCTGCTCCATGAACAGACCCATCTGCGCCGCCATGACCCCCAGGTCAAGCCGCTGTTCTACGCGGTGGTCTGCCTGCACTGGTTCAATCCGCTGGCCTGGCTGGCCTTCCGCCGGTTGGAGCGGGAGATGGAATCCGCCTGCGACGAGGCCGCCGTGCGGGATTGTGACGCCGCCGCCCGCAATGCCTATTGCGAGAGCATCCTGCAATACGCCCTGCAGGGCCGCACGGCGCCGGGCAGCCTGGCTTTCGGCCAGGGCAGCGTCAAGGAACGCATCGTGCATCTTTTACAGTACCGCAGGCTGGGCGCCGGGGCGCTGGTGGTCTGCGCGGCGGCGGTGGGCCTCAGCGTCACCGCCTGCATGATGCAGCCCCAGGTGGAGGAAGCCACCCCCGAGGCCGCTCAGACGGTGGAGACGGCCCAGGCCGAACCCGCCCCGGCCCCCACCGCCACGCCGGAGACCGCCGTGACCTTTACGGCCAACACGGCGGGCCTGCCCAACCTGGATGACCCCGAAAACAGCCCGCGGTTCCGTTGCCCGATAGAGTACACCTACCTCAGCCGCTATATGGGGGGCGGCCACCGGGGCGACGACCTGTGCGCGGGCTACGGTACGCCGGTCTACGCGGCCCAGGACGGCGTGGTGCAGTATGCGGATTTCCACTATTCTTACGGCAACTTTGTACAGCTGGACCATGGCACCGGCGTGGACGGCCACCACTGGACCACCCTGTATGCCCATATGAGCGATCTGGCGGTGGAACCCGGGCAAATTGTCAAAGCGGGGGACCTCCTGGGCCATGCGGGCAGCACCGGCAATTCCACCGGCAATCAGGTGCATTTTGAAATGCAGGTGGATGACATTCTGGTGGGCCCCAGTTATTTTACCGATTATCCCAACGGGGATGCCAACGAACTTACCGCCGAAAAGGTGGAGGAATTTCTGACAGGGTCGAAAACCTTCTATTATGGCGACACGCTGGAGGAGTGGTCGCTTGAAGCCCAGAAATCCTCGCTGGAATGGCAGCTGCAATCCATGACCAACCAGCGGGACCAGCTGGAGGAAATGCGGGATGCCCTGACCGGCGCCACCGAAGAAGAAAAGCAGCTGGCCCAGCAGTACCAGCAGCAGATCGACAGCCAGAACACTGTGATCCAGATGATACAGGAGGACCTGGCCCGGGTGGAGACCGAACTGCAGGCCCAGAAAGACGAGCTGCTGGCCCGCCAGGCAGAACTCCAGCAGCAGATCGACGCGGCGCAGGCCGCCCAGGCCGAGGCCGTCCGCCAGCAGCTGGAACAGGTGAAAAGCCAGATGGACCAATATCTGAACAACGAAAATTGAGAAAAGGGGGAACGGCACCATGCGCGCCTGGGTATTGCACATTTTGCTGCTCAGCCTGTGGGGCGGGGCGGCAGCGCTGGGGGCGCTGGCGGTCAGCGCGCTGCTGCGCCGCCTGCATACGCCCAGCCGGCTGCTGTGCTGGCTGTGGCTGGCCGTGGGGCTGCGCTTCGCGCTGCCCTGGGGCATCCCGCTGACCCTGCCCCGCCCCCAAAGTGAACAGCTGGCCCGGGCCGCCGATACGGTCCAGGCCCTGGCCGAAGGTCCCGGCCCCGCGGCATTGCCCGCTGTGCAAACCCCGGCGGTCACCGCCGTGCAGCAGACCGCGCCCTGGTATGCCCAGCTGACGGTGTGGCACCTGCTGGTTGCCCTGTGGGCTGTGGGGGTGCTGGTGCTGGCGGTGCGGGCGGTTTTGGCTTACCACCGCCTGGCCCGTACCGTGGCCACCGCCTGCAAGACCATCGACGGCTGCTACAGCGGCCCCGGCGTGCCCGCGCCCTTCACGCTGGGCATCCTGCGCCCGCGCATCTATCTGCCGGAAAAACTGGAAGGTAAAACCCGACAGGCCGTGCTGCTCCATGAACAGACCCATCTGCGCCGCCACGACCCCCAGGTCAAGCCGCTGTTCTACGTGGTGGTCTGCCTGCACTGGTTCAACCCGCTGGCCTGGCTGGCTTTCCGCCGGTTGGAGCGGGAGATGGAATCCGCCTGCGACGAGGCCGCCGTGCGGGATTGTGACGCCGCCGCCCGCAACGCCTACTGCGAGAGCATCCTGCAATACGCCCTGCAGGGCCGCACGGCGCCGGGTAGCCTGGCTTTCGGCCAGGGCAGCGTCAAGGAGCGCATCGTGCATCTTTTACAGTACCGCAGGCTGGGCGCCGGGGCGCTGGTGGTCTGCGCGGCGGCGGTGGGCCTCAGCGTCACCGCCTGCATGATGCAGCCCCAGGTGGAACAGGCGGTGCAGCAGGTGGTGGAGACGGTTGCCGCCCCTGCGCCGGAACCGGAAAAACCAGTGGCCGACACCCTCGGTCTGCCCGACCTGAATGACCCGGAACACACACCCCGCCTGCTGTGCCCGGTGGCATACACCCGGTTCAGTACCTATTTCAGGGTAAGGAATGGCAAACAGGCAAAACAACAAAAAAGAGGACTGCCAGCAGGCAGTCCTCTTTTGGTTTGCGCTCACACGCCCCGGCGCCGCCAGATGCTCTCCACCGCGTAGCGCACCGCGTCGATGTGGTGGTTGTTCACGTCGGGGTAGCCGGGCAGCACCTCGCCGGTGCGGTCATCCCGCTCGTACTCATACTCGCTGAACTCGGCGGCGGTGGCCGGGCAGCGCTCCGGGTCAATGACGATGGAAGAAAGCCCCTGCAGCCATTTCATGCTCTCCCGCACGCTGCCGGGGCCTTTCTGGGCGGCCCGGCAGGGCAGCCCCGCGGCCCGGTAGTCGGCGCAGGATTTCGGCTCGGCGGCGTCGGCGGTCAGCAGGCCGCCCTCATCGCCGCCCACGCCCCGCTCCACCAGCAGTTTGGCGGTGTCCCGGTTGGGGGTGCGGGTACGGGTCAGCTCGTCAAATACCACCAGCGTGCGCCGGGCTGCGTCGTAGTACACGGCGTTGTAGGCCCAGGGGTCCGGGTACCAGCCCCAGTCCACGCCGTGGTACAGCCGGTCATAGGTCACGATCTCCTCGTCGGGCACGGGACGCAGGGAAAGGTTGTCAAACACCGCCGCGCCGCTGCCCACCACCTCGCCGCCATACTCGTGGCGGTAGGCGTCAGGGTTGGTCTTTTGCAGGTGCTCTGCGTCGGCCCAGAACCGCTCGCCCAGCCAGGCCCGGGGCAGGTCCCGGTAGGTGGAATGATGTACCAGCTTGCCGGGGCGCGGTTCCAGCGCGTAGCGGTTCACCCAGCTGCGGGCCATGGCCGGCGGGTTGAAACTTTTCAGCGTCAGGGTCCAGTCGCCGCCCCGCAGAATGCTCTGCTCCACATTGCGCACTTCCTCCGGCCCGTCAAACTGGTCCAGCTCCTCAAACCAACAAAGCCCCACCGCTCCAAACGGCAGTTTCAAACTTTTGAGCTTGCCCGCGTCGTCCAGGCCGAAAAACAGAATCTTTTGCCCCGTGGGCAGATAGGTGCACTCCATGGGGCTGACTGTACACCGGAAATACCGGGCGCAGCCCAGGGCGCCGATGGCCCATACCACCTGATTGTACACACTGTTGCGCAGCGTGCCGCCTACCTTGCGCAGTACCACGGCATGGCAGCGGGGATGGCGCAGCAGCTGGTAGACCAGTTCCAGCGAAAGATAACTGGACTTGCCCGAACCGCGCCCGCCTTTGGCCACCACCTCCCGTACGGTGCCCTCCCGTATGCTTTTGTGCACCGGCCAGAACACCGGTGGAATGACCTGTTTCAACTGTACCCGCATTGTGTTGCCTCCTTCAGCTTTCGTCTACAATGACCACCCCCTCCGCCGTCTGGCCGTCGCCCATGCCCAGGTGCCGGTACAGCATCTCCAGGGCGCGCAGTTTGTCGGCTACTTTGACCGGCAGGGTGCCGTCCTCGCCCGGGGCGGCAAACGCGATGGCTGCCAGTTCCCCCAGCACCCGGTCCGGTGTCAGATCACACACGCATGGCATACCTCCTTTCCTGCGGCAAAACAAAAACCCGCGGCGGAAGCCTGAACGGCTCCTTCCGCGAGTTTTTACGCTACCATTTTACTACTATAGGTTGTGAAATGCAAGGAAATTTCCAGAAATTTTTACTGTGCCTCCCGGCCCCAGGCCTCGATCTGGGTCAGGGCGGGGAAGGGGCTGGGGTCGTCGGCTTTTTTCAGGCGGCACAGCACCAGGCTGGTGACGGTGCGCGGGCTGATGGCGAACCGCTGGGGGGCGGCGGTCTTTTCCAGGGTCAGTACCTCGGCGCTGCCGTCGCTGAATTGCACGGTAACCTCGGTCCACCAGCTGTCGTGGGGAAAATCCGCCCGCAGGGTCAGGCGCACCTCGTCCAGGGTCACCGGGCGGCCAAAATCCAGCGTCAGGGCAGCCTCGGGGTCCCGGTTGATGCCCCAGCTCTGGTAGGGCCACACTCCGTGGGCGTCGTTCTCATACACGCCGTCCACCGCGTTGCGGGCGGCAAACACTGCCTCGCCCCGGGTCTCCACGTTGGCGCTGGCGTGGGGGTAAAAACCGGTGTCGCCGTGTTCGTCATAAGGGTTGAACGCCAGGTTGCGCCGGGCGGCGATCTCCTCGGGGGTGGCGAACCGTGCCCGGATGATGTGGCAGTCCCCGGCAAAGGCCTTGGGGCTGTAGGTAATGGCCTGTTCGCCGAAGGGAATGTGAAAATTGATCTCCCGCTTTTCCACATAGAGCAGGGCGGGGGCCATGGTGTCCTCAAACTGGGCCACGATGTACTGCCCCGGCGTGCCGATCTCCAGCGAGACCCGGTCCCCGGGGCGATAGGCAGCCCGGTACACCAGGCTCAGCTGTTCGCCGGCAGGGCAGGTCAGCAGGGTGGTGCCCGCTTCGTCCAGAATTTTCAGTTTGATCAGTTCCATGGAAATCTCCTTCTATTTTGGTTGGGCAAGGCAACGCTCTACCCAGTGGTGAACGGCTTCGCAAAGCTGTTCGGCGGTCAACGTATTGGTCGTCAGAAATTCTGTGCCGGGTTGTGCCGCAAACCAGCGGCGCTTTGCCGGCAGCAGGCGGGTCAAGGTGTGTTCAAAAAAGCTGCGGTCCCGGGTGAGGTCGGCCTCCTTGCGGGCGCGCAGTACGGCAGGGGAGGCGTCCAGAAACAGCGTGCGGTCTGCGCGGCAGCGGCGCAGCGCCGCCAATTCTGGGGCAAGGGCGGCTTCCACCGGCCAATCCTGCCCGATGGAAGCCGGATAGTGCAGCGTATAAAATTCGATCTCACCGGCACCCAAATCAATTACCGAATAGGGAAACGCCTGCGCGGCTTGCCAACGGGCGATTTCATGAAGGATAAACAATCGCTGAATCTCGGTATAATCTTCAAAACGGTGCTTATCCAAGTTCCGGCGGCGTACTTCGGCGGACGGACAGGCAATATCCTCTTCCAGCACATAGACCCGGGGCTCGTGGATGGCTAGCCAGCGTATGGCGGTGGTTTTGCCTGCGGCCATGCCGCCCTGTAGCGAAAGCAACCGTGTCATGGCGCTTATCCAATTTGAATCTGCAGCCGCCCGGTGAAACGTACCGTCGTGCGGTACAGAGTGTCCGGCCAGGCCAGGCGCAGCCGGGCATCGGTAATGGACACTGCCTCGGTCTCCAGGCCGAGAAGCCCGCCCTCCAGCCGGGCTTCGGCCAGCGTGCCGAAACGCACCAGCGTTCCTTCCACGGCAGGCGGCTGCTGGCTCATCAGGGTCAGGCGCACTTCGCCGGGGTAATCGGTCTCGTCGCACAGGGTCAGTCCGGCGTCGGTCAGCCGGGCAGTGCGGCGGTAACAGCTCAGCCCCGGCACGGCGCCGTAGGCGGGGGCCAGGTCCATGGACAGGCCGCCCTCCAGGGGCTGGACCTCCCGGGCGGTGTACCGGGCGCCGTCATGCTGGTCGTATACTGCGCCGTCCCCCACAAAGCGGGGCAGGTTGTGCCAGCAGGACTGCATGGTCCAGATTTCGTACCGGCGGGGGCTGAAAGTCTTTTTGCTGTAGGTCTCCACCCCCACGTCGATGAGCAGCGGTTGGCCGTTTTTGTACAGGGTCACGCTGCCGGTGTCATTGTGGTTGTGACTGTCGGCATTGCCGCCCGCCTTGATGCCCGCCACAAAGGCACCGGCCCGGCAGACCCGCAGCCCTACGCTGGGATACCATATGTCGCCGGGAGTGGCGGCGCCCGATGCGGTAAAGGCGCGGACTTCCGCCTCGCCGAAGGCGATCTGCACCATATAATAGAGGTTGATCCCCTCGGAATCATCCGCGTGGTGCAGGCCGTCAGGGTCCGGGTCGGCGGCAAAGTCGGCAGCAGCCAGCGCCATCAGCGGTATGCTGCCCACCCGTTTGCCAAACAAAAATTCCCGTACGCCCCGCACGCCGGCCAGGGGGCTGCAATCGGAAAAATTCAGGTAATACCGCCCGGCCACATGCATATGGGCGATGTATTCAGCCATGTTGCGGACCTTGGGCTGCTGCCATACACAGTCAAACACGCCGGGTGCCAGGGCGCACAGGATTTCCAGCGCGTTGAACAGTGTCAGCGAAGCATGGCGGTAGTACTGGGCGCCCTCGCTGCAGCAGCCGTCCTCGCCGTAATCTTTCAGGAAACAGTCGATGCTGTACGCCGCCCGGGCCACGGCGGCGCGGATGCGCCGGGGGCTGCCGGGGTGCAGCAGCGCGGTGGCGATCAGGCAGTTCTGGGTGCACCAGGTGGTCCAGTTGCACATGGGTTCGTCGCCGTTGCCCATCCACCAGAAATGTTCCCGCTCCCAGGGCCGCAGGATGCGGCGCTCCACCTCGCCGGTGAGCCGCTTTTCCAGGCCGGGCATGGCGCTGTCCAGCGCACGGCCCAGCAGGTAGTGTACCATGGCCAGCAGGGCGCCGGTCTCGGCGGCAAACAGGTCCACCACAGGGCGGGTGGTATCGGGCAGGGGCAACTGGGGCATATCCCGTACATAACTGTTGTGGGCGGGCAGCTGCCAGGCACTCTCCTCGCAGATGGCCCAGACCAGATCGGCGATGGGGGGCAGAAATTCCCCGGTGTCGCCCATGCATTCCGCCATCACCAGCCGGCACAGCAGGCGGCGGCGGGCAAAGTAGGCGTGTTCGTACCGGGCGCGGTTGCCGGTATGGGTAAAGTCCAGCCACAGGTGCAGGGGCAGCGGCGGAATATGCCGGGCGTCCCGGGCGGCCTGGCCGCCGGCGTACAGCCACCGGTCAAAGGCGGGCAGGGTGTCCCAGGCAGCCCGGTCCCGCACCGGCGGGCAGGGGACCCAGCGGCCGGGGGCAAAATCCGGCCTGGCGGCCAGCAGTTCAGTCAACATCGGGCGTTTCCTCCTTGGCGTCGGCGTCGCCGCGCAGTTTTTGCAGGTAGGTGCGGGGGCTGACCCCCTCGATCTTTTTGAATACCTTGCTGAAATAGAAAGCGCTCTCAAAGCCCAAACGCTCGCTGATCTCATAGATTTTCAGGTCGGTGGAAGCCATCATCTCCTTGGCGGCGGAGATGCGGGTCTCGGTGACAAATTCCACAAAGCTGGTCTCGCCGTTCTGGCTGAACAACTGGCTCAGGTAGCCGGGGCTGAAATTGAATACGGCGGCCACATCGTTGAGGGAGAGGCGTTTGTCGGGATTTTTGCGGATGTAATCCTGCACTTCGGCCACGATGCGGGTGCGGTGGTCCAGGGGGGTGCGGGCTTCGGCCCGGTAAAAGACGATGGGCTCCTCCTCGCTGAGCAGCGGCAGGGCCGAAAGCGCGTTTTTCTGGCTCTGAGGTATCTGACGGGGGGCGTCGGTAGGGGTGCCCACCGCCCACCACAGGGTGGTGGAAAAGTATTTGTACAGGATGGTGTTGACCTTTTGCAGTACCGGGGTCAGCAGTTCCTCCAGGCCGTCCCGGCTGTCCAGCAGTACCAGCACCGAAAAATGGCGCAGGTCCATGCCGGTCACATGGCAGGGCAGGTACTTGGGCAGGATGTCGGCAGCCATCCGGGTGACACCGGCGCTCAGGGCCAGCTGCTGTTCGGGGTCCAGTTCCCGGTTGCGGATATCGGCAATGGCCACGGCGTAAGCGGCGGCGTCCAGGGTCAGGTCCAGTTCCTGGCAATGTTCCCGGATGATGGCGTCGTTGGAAAACAGCCCGCTGTACAGCTGGATGAAAAACCGTTCCCGGTAGGATTCCAGGCTGCCGGTGGCGGGGTGGGCCGGGGCATGCAGCGCCTTTTCTTTTTCAATGGCGGACTTGGCCCGGTCCAGGGCGGCGGTCAGGCTTTCGGCGGTCAGGTCCATCTTGACCAGGTAATCCACGGCACCCAGCCCCAGGCTGCGGCGCACATAGTCGAATTCCTCGTAGCTGGTCAGAATGATAAACACCGGCAGGGCACCGCATTCCTCGTGGGAACGGGCGGCCAGCTGCAACCCGTCCAGCACCGGCATACGGATGTCCGACACTACGATGTCGGGGTGCAGTTCCCCGATCTTTTCCAGCGCCTCGGCGCCGTTGCGGGCGGTGCCCGCCAGCTCGTAGCCCAGGGCGGGCCAGTCCAGCATACTCTGCATGCCGATGAGGACCAGAGGCTCGTCGTCAACAAGAAAAACGCGGATCATAGGGGCTCCTTTCCGGTGGGGGCGCCGGGCAGCCGTACGGTGACGGTGGTGCCCTGGCCTGGCTGGGACTGGATGGCCAGGCCGTACCCCTCGCCAAAGCTGTACTGCAGGCGGCGGTGGACGTTCCACATACCCACATGGCGGAACTTGGCGGCGGCTTCTTCGGGGCCGGGTTCGGTCAGGGCCCTGGCGGCCTGTTCCGCCGTCATACCTACGCCGTCGTCTGTCAGTGAGATCAGCACATCCCGGTTGGCGGGGTCGTGGGCCACCGTCAGGGCGATGCTGCCCGCGCAGCCCTTGGGTTCGATGCCGTGGAAAATGGCGTTTTCCACCAGGGGCTGCAGGGTGAAACGGGGGATCATGCAGTCCCGGCACAGGCGCTCGTCTTCGATGTAGGTCACGTCCAGCGTGATGGTGCCGCCGTAGCGGTACTGCTGAATGGTGAAATAGTCGTTGAGCAGGGCAAACTCCTCCTGCAGGGGGACCAGGCGCTCGTTGCCCTTGGACACACTCTTGAGCAGCCGGGACAGGGCCATGGTCATCTCGGCAATGCCGGGCGCGTGCTGGATGGTGGCCATCCATTTGATGCTGTTCAGCGTGTTGTAAATAAAGTGGGGGTTGATCTGGTTTTGCAGCATGCGGTATTCCAGGTCTTTTTTCTGGCGCTCGTCCTCCAGGCGGCGTTCCATCAGCGCCGTGATGGAGCGGGACAGCCCGTTGATACCCCGGCCGATGTCGCCCATTTCATTGTTCCACTCAATGGCCGGGTTGGGGGCAAAGTCTCCTTCGCCAATACGCCGCAGCTGGGCCTGCAGGGCCAGCACCGGGGTGGAGATCATCTGCCGCAGCAGAATGCCCAGGATAAGGCCCAACAGCAGAATGGCCACCAGCGCCCCCAGCAGGGGCACCAGCATGTTGGGCAATTGGCTCATAATAACGGTGCGGGGCAGTGTCTGGGCAATGTACAGGTCGTGGCTGCCCACCGGGTAGGCCAGTACGGTCTGGTCCGCGTAGCTGTATACCCGGGTGCGCTGGTCCAGCAGTTCAAAACTCCGGGGGGCGTCGCCTTCGCCCAGGGCGTCCTGCACAGTCTCCAGCGGGGAAAGGCTGCCGTTTTCCACGGCGT
Source organism: Candidatus Gemmiger excrementavium (assembly GCA_019116485.1). Lineage (GTDB taxonomy): Bacteria > Bacillota > Clostridia > Oscillospirales > Ruminococcaceae > Gemmiger > Gemmiger excrementavium. Next base: position 77,378 of record DXBO01000027.1, on the reverse strand, counting down.
AGACCTGCCCGCCCATGATCCAGAACAGCTGGCAGCCATCCAGCAGCATGTAATCGGCCACCGTATCGGTGATGAAAGCGCTGGAAACCCCGATGTAGACCCGTCCCCCGGCACCGGTGGAGGAACTGGACAGGGTGCGGATCACGGGGATGATCTCCCGCGAACCGGCGGTAATCAGGGGGTCGGTAGCCAGCGTGGTCCAGGAATCACTTTTCAGCCCGTCATAGCAGGGCAGCAGGGGCAGCGTTTCGGCGGTCAGGGCCAGACTCTGGGCGGTGGCGGTGCCCTGCTGCATGATGCGGGTGCTGCCGTCGGTGACCAGGAAACGGCGCAGATACCGCGCCGTATGCTGGGAAGAATACTTATTCAAAATCAGGTTGTATACATCCAGCAGCTGGCGCTGGGGATAAGTGGACAGCACAAAACCGCGCACCGTGTTGTCTACGGTGCACCAGTCGGCCAGGGTGTCGATCTCTTCCACGCCCTGGTACAGGGTGTTGGCGGCGATCTGCAGGTTGTATTCCACCGTCTGGGCGGTGGCCCGGGTGGTGCTGTTGTACAGGGCGATCAGGCTGCCTACGCAGACGCTCAGGGCGATAAGCGCTGTAAACGCCAGCGATAGAAGAATGACCCGCGCCCGGATCGAAGCGCAGCGACGCGACATGGCCGACCCCCTTTTCTGGTTTGACAACAGACGAAAGATGTATTTATTATACAAAAAATGGAAGTGCAAAGCAAAGGGATCTGGCAAGAGGCTTGAAAAATTGCAGGTTTCATAAAAAATTACAGGTTTAATGCCACAGGAACGAGTCAAAGGCTGATAAATTTGCAGAAGTTTCCGCAAAAATTCCATCTGTTTTTTGGCCCCGACACAGTATAATGAAAATCACCAAGGGCCGCGTCCCTGACGGCGCGCCCAAAAATAAGGAGGAAAAAGACATATGAAGAAGCTCTTGGCCCTGACCATGGCCGGTGCGATGGCGCTGTCTCTGGCCGCTTGCGGCGGCAGCACCAGCTCCGCCGCTGAGGATTCCGCCCCTGCGGATGCCAGCACCACCACCGAGACCGCTGCCGACGGCGAGCAGGTCACCCTGAACTGGGCGGTGTGGGATCTGGAGTCCACCGCTTACTGGAAAGCAATGGCCGACGGCTACATGGCCGCCAACCCCAACGTCACCATTGAGATGACCGACCTGGGTTCCACCGATTACATGACCCAGCTGGCCACCCAGCTGGCCGGCGGCAATGGCGAGCTGGACATCCTGACCATCAAGGACATCCCCGGCTACTCCAACCTGATTAACCTGGAAATGCTCGTTCCCATGAACGACATCCTGACCCGTGACACCGCGGACTTCGGCGGCGTGATCGAGCAGCTGACTGCTTCTGACGGCAACTTCTACGCCGTGCCTTTCCGCTCCGACTTCTGGGTTCTGTTCTACAACAAGGACATGTTCGACGAGGCCGGCATTGCGTACCCCTCCAACGATATGACCTTCGACGAGTTCGACGCCCTGATCCGCGAAGTGTCTGAAAAGACCGGCGCTTACGGCAACTTCTACCACACCTGGCGCTCCACCGTCACCCTGTTCGGCATCCTGGACGGCCAGAACACCATCATTGATGGCAGCTATGACTTCCTGAAGCCCTACTACGACACCATCCTGGCCGAGCAGACCGACAAGGTCGTGCCCGACTACGGTGAGCTGAAGACCAGCGGCCTGCACTACTCCGCCGCCTTCGAAAACGGCCAGGCCGCCATGTGCAACATGGGCAGCTGGTTCATCGCCACCCTGCAGACCTACAACGCCGAGGCTGAGGCCAACGGCGTGGAGCCTGTCAACTTCGGCATGGTCAAGTACCCCCATCCCGATGGCGTCGAGGCCGGCACCACCCTGGGCACTGTGACCAGCCTGGGCATCAACCCCTACTCCGAGAAGCAGGAGGCCGCCGCCGACTTCATCAACTGGTGTGTCTCTGACGAGGGCGCTGCCGCCATCGCCGCCACCGGCACCTTCCCGGCTGTTTCCAACAGCGAGATCAACAGCATCATCGCCGCCACCGAAGGCTTCCCCACTGACGAGGCTTCTGTCGAGGCGCTGAACACCACCGCCGTCTATCTGGAAATGCCTCTGTCCGACAAGGCTTCTGAGATCGAGACCATCCTGAACCAGGAGCACGACGCCATCATGACCGGCGCCGAGAGCGTGGATGAGGGCATCGCCAACATGAACGAGCAGGTCTCCGCTCTGCTGGCCGGCTGATCCGCTGTTCTGACCGTAACCAACCTACCGCAACCATCGGGGCGGGCGAGCGCGCCCGCCCCGATTTTTTTACGGCCATTCCGAGCATGAGGAGGAATTGTTATGCCTGAAACCGCCCAAACCGCACCGGCGGTGCAGAAGAAGGGAATGAGCAAGGGCCTGCGCGACAGCCTTGTGGCGTACAGCTTCATCGCGCCCAACTTCATCGGCTTCTGCATCTTTACCCTGATCCCGATGGTGTTCGCCATCGGCCTGGCCTTCTGCGACTGGGACGGCGTGCACGCCGTGGAATTCATCGGCCTGCAGAACTTTATCGATCTGCTGGACGATAACACTTTCAAGGCGTCTTTCGTCAACACCATCGTCTACACTGTGGGCACTGTGCCTCTGACCCTGGTCTGCAGCCTGGGCCTGGCCGTGCTGCTGAACCAGAAAGTCAAATGCCGCAACTTTTTCCGCACCGTTTCCTTCTTCCCCTATGTGGCCTCGCTGGTGGCGGTGGCCGCTGTGTGGAACATGATCTTCAGCCCTTCCATGGGTCCCGTCAACCAGCTTCTGGCTTCTCTGGGGGTGGAAAACCTGCCCCGCTGGGCCGCCGGCAAAGAGACCGCCATGCTGACCGTCATTCTGTTCAGCGTGTGGAAGAACATGGGCTACTACATGGTCATCTACCTGGCCGGCCTGCAGGGCACCAACCTGGAACTGAACGAGGCTGCCGAACTGGACGGCGCCAACAAGTGGCAGATTTTCTGGCATGTGGTGCTGCCTCAGCTGCGTCCCACCACCTTCTTTGTCATCATCATGCTGACCATCTCCTCCTTCAAGGTGTATGACCAGATGTACATGATTACCCAGGGCGGTCCCGGCAATGCCACCATGACGCTGGTCTACGATATCTACAACGTGGCCTTTGTCAACACCCCGCGCTATGGTTACGCCAGCGCCATCTCCATGGTACTTTTTGTGCTGGTGCTCATCGTCACCATCGTGCAGTTCCGCGGCTCTGCCGCCAACGAATAAGGAAAGGAGGAACCCAACATGGCAGAAACTATGGCAGTCAAATCTCATTCCGCCAAGGCCCAGCACCGCACTCTCATGGTGTTGGTCTACATCCTGCTGGTGGTGGTAGCGGCGCTGATGCTCGTTCCCTTCCTGTGGATGCTTTCGGCGTCTTTCAAAATGAACAAGGACGTGTTCGCGTTCCCCATCGAGTGGATCCCCTCCAATCCGCGCCCCCGCAACTATGTGGACATCTGGACCAAGATCCCCCTGCTGACCTTTATCCTGAACACCGCCAAGCTGACCATCATCGTCACGCTGCTGCAGCTGTTCACCTCCAGTTTTGCGGCCTATGCCTTTGCCAAGCTGAACTTCCGGGGCAAAAAGGCTTTGTTCCTGGGCTACATCGCCACCATCGCGGTGCCCTGGCAGGCTTACATGGTGCCCCAGTTCATGATGATGCGCTCCTGGGGTCTCAACAACACCCACCTGGCCATCATTTGCCTGCAGGCGTTCTCCGCCTTCGGCGTGTTCCTGATGAAGCAGTTCTATGAGGGCGTCCCCACCGAACTGTGTGAAGCCGCCCGTATCGACGGCCTTTCGGAGTATGGCATCTGGTGGCGGGTCATGCTGCCGTTGTCCAAGCCGGCGCTGTCCACCCTGACCATCTTCACCTTCGTCTCCACCTGGAACGACTTCCTGGGACCCCTGATCTACCTGACCAAGACTGAACTCAAGACCATCCAGATCGGTCTGCGCATGTTCATCAGCCAGTATTCCGCCGAGTACGGCCTGATTATGGCCGCCTCGGTCATCGCCCTGATCCCCGTGCTGATCGTATTCCTCTCCCTGCAGAAATACTTTGTGCAGGGCGTTGCGTCCGCGGGCCTGAAAGGCTGATCCTTACCCCCAAGGGGCACGGCATATGGGCCCGTGCCCCTTTTGCTTTGATGAGGTGTTTTGTATGAAAACCTATCCGCTTCCCGCCATGACCGATGCCCAGGCCGCCGCCGCGCTGGACCGTGCCGTGGCCCAGGTACGCCTGAACCTGCCGTTGTACACCCACCGCTGCCAGAACCATTCCAGCGTGAACGGTCTCTACCCTGCCTGCGACAACAACCAGTGGACCTGCGGCTTCTGGCCCGGGGAAGTCTGGCTGGCCTATGAGCGCACCGGGGACGAAGCCTTCCGCAAGACCGCCGAAACCTTGGTGGAAAGCTTTGCCTACCGCATTGACCACAAGATCGAGGTGGACCACCACGACATGGGCTTTCTGTACAGCCCCTCCTGCGTGGCGGCCTACAAGCTGACCGGCAGCGAGGTGGGCAAACGGGCCGCCGTCAAGGCCGCCGACCAGCTGATGGCCCGTTTTCAGGAGAAAGGCCAGTTCATCCAGGCCTGGGGCGCCATGGGCGCGCCGGAAAACTACCGCTACATCATCGACTGCCTGCTGAACCTGCCGCTGCTGTACTGGGCGGCGGAGGTCACCGGCGACGGCAAATATGCCGACATCGCCCACCGGCACATCACCACCTGCCTGGCCAACTCCTTCCGGGCGGATGGCTCCACCTACCACACCTTTTTCATGAACCCCGACGGCACCCCCAGCCACGGCGCCACCTGCCAGGGGTACAAGGATGACAGCTTCTGGGCCCGGGGCCAGGCCTGGGGCGTCTACGGCAGCGTGCTGAGCTACCGTTATACAAAGAACCCCGCCTATCTGGACACCTTCCGCAAGGCGCTGGACTTCTATCTGACCCGTCTGCCCGACGATCTGATCCCCTACTGGGACATGATCTTCACCACCGGCACCGAGGAACCCCGGGACTCCTCCTCGGCGGCTATCGTAGCCTGCGGCCTGCTGGAAGCCGCCAAATATCTTGAGCCTGCCGAGGCCGGGCAGTGCGTCACCCTGGCCCGGCAGATGCTGGCCAGCCTGGATGCCCGCTATGCCGTGAAAGTGCAGCGGCCCGGCGCGGGCCTGCTGGCCCACGGCACCTACAGCAAAAAGAGCCCCTACAATACCTGCACCCCTGAGGGTGTGGATGAATGCACCAGCTGGGGCGACTACTTCTATATGGAAGCGCTGACCCGCCTGACCAAGGACTGGCAGCTGTACTGGTAAATACCGATTACAACGAAATAGCAGGTGAAAACATATGCTGTATCCGCAACAAAACGCCGCCCGCCTGCGGGTGAATCTCAGCGGGCTGTGGGATTTCTGCCTCAGCCATGACCTTTCCGCCGCCGACATCGACCCCGCCGCGCCGCTGCCCGGTGCCCGCCCCATGGCGGTGCCCGCCAGCTACAATGACCAGGGGGAGGACAAAGCCCTGCGGGACCACTACGGCTGGGCTTTTTACCAGACAACCGTTACGCTGCCCGGGCTGTGCGCCGGGCAGCGGGTGATGCTGCGCTTCGGGGCCGTCACCCACCAGGCCATGGTCTGGCTGGACGGGGAACTCATTGCCCGGCACAAGGGCGGCTTCCTGCCCTTTGAGGCCGATGTCACCGGCAAACTGCAGCCCGGCATACCGGCCCGCCTGACTGTGGCCTGCGACAACCGGGTGGACCATTCCACCCTGCCCGTGGGCAACGAGCCGGGGCAGATCGCTTTCTTCGGCTCCGACAACGCAGGCATCCCCTCGGTGGAACATGCCAAGGCCAACGCCGCACCCCAGAACCGCCCCAACTTCGACTTCTTCAATTTTGCGGGCATCCACCGCCCGGTGTGGCTGTACACCACCCCGGCGGCCTGTATCCGGGATATCACGCTGGTGCCCCATAACGACGGCCGGGTGGACTACCGTGTCGAGACAGAAGGGGAGGGGACCGTCTGCGTCACCATCCTGGACGAAAAGGGCAATGCCGTGGCCACGGCCACCGGAAGCACCGGCACCCTGACGGTGGAAAACCCGCAGTTGTGGGAACCCTGGCCCGGCAAACCTGCCCTGTACACCGCCCGGGTCACTTTCGGCACCGACTGTTACGACGAGACCTTCGGCTTCCGGGAAATCCGGGTGGAAGGGGTCAAAGTGCTGCTCAACGGCCAGCCCCTTTATTTCAAGGGCTTCGGCAAGCACGAGGATGAGGCTTTCCATGGCCGCGGCCTGGACGAGTGCCTCAACGTCAAGGACGTGAATCTGCTGCACTGGATCGGCGCCAACGCCGTGCGCACCAGTCACTACCCCTACAGCGAGGAATTTTACGATCTCTGTGACCGGGAGGGCATTCTGGTCATCGACGAGACCCCCGCCGTGGGCATCGGCGCCGGGGCGGCCCAGGACCCCTACCAGACCTTTCCCATTGCCGAGCATCACCGGGATGTGATCCGGGATATGATTGACCGGGACAAAAACCACCCCTGCGTGATTTTGTGGAGCCTGGGCAACGAACCGGACCTTGAACATTTCCCGAAATCGGCGTATGATTATTGGAGACCCCTGTATGATCTGGCCCACGCACTGGACCCTCAGGACCGGCCCGTTACCCTGGTCTGCTGCCAGAACGATTACACCAAGGATATCACCACCCGCACCATGGACGTGGTCTGCCTGAACCGCTACTACGGCTGGTACAACCTGTCCGGCGACCTGGACGCCGCCTGCGCCGCCTGGAACGAGGAACTGGACTTCTGGGCCGGGCAGGGCAAGCCGGTCATGTTCACTGAGTACGGCGCCGACACCGTGGAAGGCCTGCACGACACCCGGGCCGGTATGTTCAGTGAGGAATACCAGGCCGAGTACTTTGACCGCATCAACGCTGAGATCGACAAACGGGATTTCTTTGTGGGCGAACTGCTTTGGAATTTTGCGGACTTTGCCACCATCCAGGGCCCCATGCGGGTGGGCGGCAACCGCAAAGGCATCTTCACCCGGGACCGCCGCCCCAAACTGGCGGCCCACCTGCTGCGCCGCCGCTGGCTGGCCATCCCCAACTTCGGCTATAAGGGGTGAGCGCCATGGAACTGCAGACCCGTCAGGATTTTGCCGCTTTGCTGCGGCGCATGCTGGACCCCCTCAAGCCGCTCTATTCCCCGCAAAAGGCGCTGCTGCAGCTGGGGGATACCGGCGTAAGCTACCCGCCCCGCACCATCGGTATGGAAGGATTTTCCCGCCCGCTGTGGGGGCTGGCCCCCTACTGGATGGGCGGCGGTGTGGACGAGGACTTTGCCGCCATCTACCGCAAGGGCCTGGCCGCCGGCAGCGATCCCCAAAACCCCGAATACTGGGGCGACCCCGGGGACTATGACCAGCTCTTTGTGGAGATGGCCGCCATTGGCTGTGCCTTGCTGGAAGTGCCCCAGATCGTATGGGACCCCTTGACCGGGGAACAGAAGAAAAATCTGGCCCGCTGGCTGGATACCATCAACCACCACGAACTGCCCCATTGCAACTGGCTGTTTTTCCGGGTGCTGGTCAACCTGGGCCTGGACGCCGTGGGCATGCCCTGCGACCTGGAGCGAATGTACCACGACCTGGACGAGGTGGACAGCTGGTACGTGGGCAGCGGCTGGTACACCGACGGTACACCCGACGTCAAACCCCAGCGGGATTACTACATCCCCTGGGCCATCCAGTACTACGGGGTGCTGTACAGCGTTTTTGCCGCGGGGCGCGACCCCGCCCGGGCGGAGAAATTCCGTAAACGTGCCCTGGAATTTGGCAAAGAGTTTGCCTTCTGGTTCGACGAAAACGGCGCCGCGCTGCCCTATGGCCGCAGTCTGGGTTACCGGTTCGGCCAGTGCGCTTTTTATTCGGCCTGTGTATTTGCCGGGCTGGAACCGCTGCCCCTGGACGTGATGAAGGGCATCATCGTGCGCAACCTGCAATGGTGGTGCCAGCGCCCCATCTTTGACCGGGACGGTGTGCTCACCATCGGGTATTGCTATCCCCAGCTTTACATGAGCGAAAAATACAACTCCCCCGGCAGCCCCTACTGGGGCATGAAAACCTTCCTGGTGCTGGCCCTGCCGGAAGGCCACCCCTTCTGGTCCGTCCCGGCGGCGCCGCTGCCCCCGCTGCCCGCTCTCTATGCCATGAAGAGTGCCGACCTGTTGTTCCAGCGTCTGCCGGACGGCCAGGTCAACGCCTACGCCCCCGCTGAGGTGGAATGCAGCGAACACGGCCAGTTCAGCGAGAAATACGGCAAGTTCGTCTACAACACCCGGTTCGGTTTTTCGGCCTCCCGCAGCAATGTGCAGCTGGAACAGGCTGCGCCGGACAGCATGCTGGCTTTCGTTATCGACGGCTATGTCTTTATCCGCCGCCACAGCGAAAGCTTCCAGCTGTGGGGTGACCGTCTCATCAGCAAATGGTCCCCCTTTGCGGGCATCACGGTAGTCACCGAACTGATCCCCCAGGGCAAGGGCCATATCCGCCGCCATACGGTGCAGAGCAGCATCGCCTGCACCGCCTACGACTGCGGTTTTGCCGTCCCCAAGTTCTGTGCGGGCTTTGCCGCTGCCGCGGACGGCGAGACAGCCCGGGCACAGAACGCGGCCCTTTCCTGCACCGTCACCGGGCAGGGGGGCACCGGCTGTATCGTCGATGCATGGCCCAACACCAGCCTGTACACCCCCAACACTGTGATCCCCGCCGTGCGGTATGCCATCCCCGCCGGCACCGTGACCCTGACAACCTGTGTAGAAAGCGAATGCCGATGACCGCCGCGCGGTGTGGTCAGAGGCGGAAAGGACACCTTATGAAAGCTGTGACCCCTGATCTCGCCTGGCTCACCGACCCCCGTATTTTTGCGGTCAACCGGCTGGATGCCCACTCCGACCATGTGTGTTACCGCAATGGGGAGGAAGCCGCCGCCGGCCGCACCAGCCTGCGCCAGAGCCTGGACGGCACATGGCGCTTTGCCTACAGCCCCAACCCTGCCGCCCGCCCGGCAGATTTCTGGCGTACCGATGCCGATTTGTCTGCTTTCGGTACCATCCGGGTGCCGGGGCATATCGAGCTGCAGGGCTACGGCGAACTGCAGTACACCAACACCCTTTACCCCTGGGATGGCCGGGCCGCCCTCTGTCCGCCCCAGATCGACTGGGACAACGCCCCCGTGGGCAGCTATGTCACCGATTTCACCCTGGACGAAGGGCTGCGCGGGCAGACCGTCTGCGTCAGTTTCCAGGGCGTCGAGCAGGCCATGTACCTGTGGTGCAACGGGCAGTTTGTGGGTTATGCCGAGGATACCTTCACCCCGTCGGATTTTGATCTGACCCCCTGCCTGAAAGAAGGCGTCAACCGTCTGTGTGTGGAAGTGCACAAGCGGTGCAGTGCCTCCTGGGTTGAGGACCAGGATTTCTTCCGGTTCTCGGGCATCTTCCGTTCCGTTTTCCTCTACGCCAAGCCCAAAGTACACCTGACCGACCTGTGGCTGGACGCAGGCCTGGAGACTGACAACACCACCGGCACGCTGATCCCCCGCCTGAAACTGGAAGGGGAGACCGAGGGCGCCGGCGTGACCCTGCGCCTGACCGACGACGAGGGCTGCGCCCTGTATGATGGACCCGTCACCGGGGATACCCTGGAATTGCCCGGCGTGCAGCCCTGGAGCCACGAAACGCCGGTGCTCTACCACGCCGAACTGACCCTGACCGACGCCGACGGCGCGGTGCAGGAAGTGGTGCCCTACGACATCGGTTTCCGCCGGTTTGAGATGGTGGACGGCGTCATGTGCCTCAACGGCCAGCGCATCGTCTTCAACGGCGTCAACCGCCACGAGTGGAATGCCGAAAAAGGCCGCGCCATCGGCCCTGAGGATATGTATGCGGCCCTGGAGATGTTCCGCAAGGCCAATATCAACGCTGTGCGCACCTGCCACTACCCCAACCAGAGCCTGTGGTACGACCTGTGTGACCGAAACGGCATCTATATGATCGACGAGGCCAACCTGGAAAGCCACGGCAGCTGGCAGAAACTGGGAGCTGTGGACCCCGACTGGAACGTGCCCGGCAGCAAGCCGGAATGGCGGGACTGTGTGGTGGACCGGGCCCGCAGTATGTTTGAGCGGGACAAAAACCATACCGCTATCCTGATCTGGTCCTGCGGCAACGAGAGCTATGCCGGCGAGGATATCCTGGCCATGACGGAATTCTTCCATGCAAAGGACCCCAGCCGCCTGGTCCATTACGAGGGCGTGTTCCACAACCGGGCCTTTGACCAGATCAGCGACATGGAAAGCCGTATGTATGAAAAACCCTGGGTGATCCGGGACTACCTGGAATCCAGACCCGCCAAGCCTTTTATCCTGTGCGAGTATATGCACGACATGGGCAACAGCCTGGGCGGCATGGAAAGTTACATCCGCCTGGCCGAAGAATATCCGCAATACCAGGGCGGCTTCATCTGGGACTACATGGACCAGGCCCTTTGGCACACCGATGCCCGGGGCCGCCGGGTGTTGGGCTATGGCGGCGACTTCGGCGAGCGTACCACCGACTACAATTTCAGCGGCAACGGTATCGTTTACGCCGATGGTGCCGAAAAGCCCGTATTGCAGGAGGTCCGCTACTGGCATAAGAATGCTGCCGCCCGGGCCGCCCACGACGCCCGCAACGCGGCGGCTGCCGCAGCCGCCGACGAGGCGTTGGCGGCGGAATGGGCCGCCCGGCCCGCTGCCCCGCTGACCGTGACCAAGGGCGACGGCAACCTGGGTGTCCGGAGCGATGGATTTGAAGTCCTCTTCTCTTACAGTGAGGGCGGTCCCTCCTCGCTGCGCAAAAACGGCACGGAATGGTTGTGGCGGGCCCCCCGCCCGGCGGTGTGGCGTGCTTCTACCGACAATGACCGGGGCTGCGGCTTCGCTCAGAAGAGTGCCGCCTGGCTGGCCGCCGATGCACTGGCCAAGGCCGGGATGCCGGAAATCCTGACCGCCACCTCCGAGGCGGTGGCCCTGCGCTACCGTTTTGCCCTGCCCGGCGTGCCGGGAGCCGAGGCCGAAGTGACCTACACCGTCACCCACCGGGGGAGCATGGAGGTGGAAGCGGTCTACCATGGCGCCGAAAACGCCCCGGAACTGCCCTGCTTCGGCCTTAAATTCCAGACCGCCGCCCCGGTGGCGGCCACCCGCTGGACCGGCCTTTCGGGCGAGACCTACCCTGACCGGTACAAGGGGGCTGACTTCGGCTGCTTTGAGGAAGTGCCGCACATCGAACCCCACCTGGTCCCCCAGGAGTGCGGTCTGCACCTGGCCACGCGGCGGGCGGTGCTGCAGCAGCGGGACACCCGGGGCCGTACCATCGCCGCCCTGGAACTGCAGAGCTGCGGCACGCCCTTTGCCTTCAGCGCCCTGCCCAACACGGCCCAGGAACTGGAGGCTGCCCAGCACCTCTGCGAGCTGCCCGATACCGGCCGTACCAGCATTACAGTGCTGGGTGCGGTGCGGGGCGTGGGCGGCATCGACAGCTGGGGGACAGATGTGGAGGAAGCCTGCCGTCTCAGCGGTCAGGCCGACTACACCGCAAAATTCCGCATTCTGCTGCGGTAAAATACCGAATATACAGCAAAAGGAGCGCACCGGCCGGTGCGCTCCTTTTGCTGTATAGGGAGAAAAACGGGAATGGTCAGATCTCTTCGGTGTGCAGGAACCAGGCAAAGCCGTAAGGGTACAACTCCACGTCGTTCAGGTCCTCACGGTGGCCGCCGTACATCAGTTCCTCGTAGGGGCCTTTCTCCCAGGAGGAAACATGCACAAACTCGGCGCTGAAATTGAAGAAGGCGATCAGCTTGTGCCCGTTATACCACCGGCCAATGCCCAGCACATGGTCGCTGCCGGTGTCAAAGGTCCAGACGGTGGCCTGGGCGTCAAAGGCAGGTTCGGCGGCCCGCAGCTGTTCCAGCCGGCGCAGCCCGGCAAATTGCTTGCCCTGGCGGGTATCGGGGTCCTTGCGCAGTTCGGCCAGGTCCCACAGGAAGTCGCCCCGGTGGATGTAGCGGCTGTCAGCGGCCTTGTCGGGGTCGTCGTGGTAGGTGTAGTCGTTCAGCTGGCCCACCTCGTCGCCGCTGTACAGCACAGGAATACCGCTTTGCACCAGCATCCAGGCGTGCAGCATCAGGTCACAGGCGATGGCCCGTTCCATCAGGAAGGGGTCCTGCCGCTGCTCAGCTGTCTCCACCCCGCACAGCGAGGCCGTGGTCCCGCACAGGCGGGCATCGCCCAGGCGCGGGTCATCATTGTACAGCTCACCCCGGCTGGGGCTGCCCGGCCATTTGCCGGTGAACCAGTCGTTGAGATATTTCTTGTGGGCCACCTCGTCGGTGCCGAACCGGGCGTTCAGCCAGGGGTAGTCCAGCCCCCAGCCAATATCGTCGTGGCAGCGCAGATAATTCAGGAACAGGAAATCCCGGGGCAGGGCGCAGACGGTGTCCATCTGGTGGCGCAGCAGCGAGACATCCGCTGTGGCCAGCGTGTGCCAGGTGGTGGCCATGGTGGTAACGTTGTACAGCATGTGGCACTCCGGCTTTTCGGTGGTGCCGAAGTAGGGCGCCACCTTGGCGGGTTCCATGACCACCTCGCCCAGCAGCAGCACGCTGGGGCAGACGATCTCGCACACCATCCGCATCATCCGCACCAGGGTGTGCACCTGGGGCAGGTTGCGGCAGCTGGTGCCCAGTTCCTTCCAGATATAGGGTACCGCGTCCAGACGGATGATATCAATGCCACGGTTGGTCAGGTACAGCAGGTTTTCCGTCATGTCGTTGAACACCACGGGGTTGGCGTAGTTCAGGTCCCACTGATAGGGGTAGAAATTGGTCATGACCACCTGCCGGCAATCCTCCAGCCAGGTAAAACTGCCCGGCGCCGTGGTGGGGAACACCTGGGGTACGGTTTTTTCAAACTCATTGGGGATATCCCAGTTGTCATAGAAGAAATACCGCTCCCGGTAGCCGGGCTCCCCGGCCCGGGCCTTTTTTGCCCACTCGTGGTCTTCGCTGGTGTGGTTCATCACAAAGTCCAGGCACAGGCTCATGCCCTGGGCACGGCAGGCATCGGCCAGGGCTTCCAGGTCGTCCATAGTGCCCAGTTCCGGCTGCACGGTGCGGAAATCCGCCACCGCGTAACCGCCGTCGCTGCGGCCCTTGGGGCTTTGCAGCAGCGGCATCAGGTGCAGATAGTTGACGCCGCATTCCTGCAAGTAGGGCAGCTTTTGCTGTACGCCGTTCAGATCGCCTGCAAAAGCATTGGTGTACAGCATCATGCCCAGCAGGTCCCGGCGGCGATACCAGTTGGGGTCGGCCTCCCGGGCGGCATCCTGGGCCCGCAGCTCGGCCTTGCGGTCAGCCCAGGCGCGGCGCAGCATGATCACGCAGTAATCAAAAGCTTCCAGGTCGCCGTTGTACAGCTCGCAGTACAGCCATTTCAGTTCGTCATAATGGCGGGCCAGGCGGCGCTCAAAGGCGGCGTCCTCCGCAGCGGCGTTCAGCTGCGGCTTGGCGGGGGCGGCGGCCAGCTTGGGCTTGGCCGGGGCCGGTTTCAGTTTGGGTTTGGCGGGGGCCGCCTTCAGCTTGGGGGATTCCTTTTTGGCTTTCAGCGCCTTGGGGGCGGCCTCTTTGGGGGTCTTGCCGGATTTCATCGCAACGATCCTTCCTTATATTCAGTGGTTGGTCACACGGGTCAGGTGCAGCTGCACGCTGGGGTAGTCACCGCTGAGCTGGGGCAGGGTACAACCCGCGTACATCAGGGTGCTGCCACTGTATACCGCCCCTTCCGAGATACCGGCCTGTACGCTGTGGACCTCGGGGGTCACGGTGGTGCCGTACAGCCGCATGGTATCCACACAGTAGAGGGCGTCCTCCTCCAGGCCACGAAGGCAGAGATGCAGCGGGCGGGCGTTGCCCTCGGGCCGGGTCAGCACCAGATTGAGCAATGCCTCGCTGTCCGTCACGGTCTGCCAGGCCACATAGCGGGGCTCGCGGGAGGGGTCGCTCAGGCGGTAATACTGCCCGTTCTGGATCACGTCATAGTACCGCTTGAAAGCGGCAATCTGCTCTTTCACCTGCCGGCATTCCTCGTCTGTCAGGCGGCCCAGGTCCAGTTCATAGCCAAAGGTGCCGCTCATGGCCACCACGGCCCGGGTCCACAGCGGGGTGTTGCGGCCGGTCTGGTGGTTGGGGCAGGCCGACACATGGGCCCCTACCGCCGACACGGGATATCCGAAAGAGGTGCCGTGCTGGATGGTCAGCCGCTCAATGGCGTCGGTGTTGTCGCTGCACCAAATTTGGGGGAAATAGGCCAGCATACCGGCGTCAAAGCGGCCACCGCCGCCGGCACATCCCTCAAACAGCACATGGGGGAACGCAATGGTCAGCCGGTTCAGCAGCCGGTAGACGCCCAGCATATAGCGGTGGGCTGCTTCGCCCTGGCGCTCGGGGGGCAGGGCGCGGCTGTATACGTCAGACATGTTGCGGTTCATATCCCATTTGACGTATTCGATGTGGTGGCGGCGCAGCAGGTCGCTGAGTACATCGGTCAGGTGGTCCACGACCTCGGGGCGGCCCATGTCCAGCACCAGCTGATCGCGGCCCATGGCGGGGGCACGACCCGGCAGGGTGAAAGCCCAGTCGGGGTGGGCACGGTACAGGTCGGAATCCTCGCTGACCATTTCCGGCTCGATCCAGATGCCGAACTTCATGCCCAGGGCGTTGATGCGCTCGATCAGCGGGTTCAGGCCGCCGGGCAGCTTGTTTTCGTTTACATACCAGTCACCCAGGCCGCTGTTGTCGTCATCCCGCTTGCCGAACCAGCCATCGTCCAGCACCAGCATCTCCACGCCCAGGCTGGCGGCCTTTTCGGCGATGCGGCAGATGGTCTCGGTGTCGAAATGGAAGTAGGTGGCTTCCCAGTTGTTGATCAGCACCGGGCGGCGGGCAAAGCGCCAGACGCCCCGGCAGATATTGTGCCGGATAAAGCGGTGATACCGGCGGGACAACGCTCCCAGGCCGTCAGGCGCACAGCACAGCAGCGCCTCCGGCGTTTCAAAGGATTCGCCTGGCTGCAGATACCAGCAGAACCCCTGGTCATGCAGGCCGGAAACCAGCCGGGTAGAACCGTTCTGATCCACCTCAATGTCGGTGCGATGGCTGCCGGAATAGACCAGCATGACGCCGTAGCACAGGCCGGCGTCCTCGGTGGCGCTGCGGTCACACAGGATCACGAAAGGATTGTGATGGTGGCTGGACGCCCCGCGGGTGGAAGACACCGTGTGGATGGCGTTGGTCAGCGGTGCGCGCTGCATCTGGCGTTCCATGGCGTGGCGGCCATGGAAGTGGATCAGGTCCCACTGCCCGAAAGGCAGGTCCAGGCACAGGCTGGCGGCTTTTTCCAGGCGCAGGGGGGCGGAGCCGCCGTTGCGCAGCCGGGCGGCCCGGGTGATGACATCCTGCCGGGCGAATACGCCGTACAAAAGTTCCAGTTCCAACCCGGTGACGGCGTCCTTCAGGCAGACGATCAGGGTTTCGGCTTCCTCTTCCTCGTCGTGGGCGGCGGGCAGGTCGTTGAGGGCATACTTGCCCGGCCGGATGGTGTGGGAAACGTAGAGGAAATCCGCGCCGGCGGCACCGTGCTCATCCCGTGCCACCAGGCAGCCAAGCCGGAAATCACCCACATTGCAGCCGGTATATTCCTGGGGCAGCACATCGGGCGAAACGCCCCGGTCCCGGCGGTTGGGATAATAGTCGGGGGAAAAACCGTGGTCGGCGGGGGGGTACAGGGTACTCAGGCAGCCCTGGCCGATACGGCGCCCGTAGTACAGGTGCAGCAGGTGCCCGCGCTCATCCACCTGCATGTGGTAGCTGGTGTGCGCGGTCTCCAGCGTGAAAAGGCCCGCCCCGGAGTCGAAATGAATGCCCATAAAAGGACCTCCTGAAAAAATAGAGTACAGCCCGCGGGCCCAAAAGCCCTGCGTGCCGGGTGCCCCGCAAACAGCAGCGGGCGGGCGGACAGCTGTGCCGTCCGTCCGCCTGCCGCGAGGGGATGCCTGTTGTCAGGCGGTATAAGCGATGCAGCGTATTATTTTCCGCCGGTCATCGCGATGCCCTGGATAAACTGCTTCTGGAAGATCAGGTACAGCACCACCATGGGGATCATGGCCAGCAGGCTGCCGGCCATCAACACCGGGAAGTTGGTGGTGTACTGGCCGTTCAGCGTGGAAAGGCCGGCCGAAAGGGTCATCATATTCAGGTCGGTGTTGCAGATCAGCGGCCACATCAGGTCGGAGTAAGCAAACACGGCGGTGAAGATGGCCAGCGCGGCGCAGCTGGAACCGGTCAGGGGGAACATGACCTTGTAGAAACTCTGCCATTTGGTACAGCCGTCCAGGTAGGCGGCTTCAGCGATCTCATTGGGGATACCCAGATAGGTCTGCCGCAGGAAGAAGGTGCCGAAAGCACTGACCAGGCCCGGGAACACCAGGGCGAAGATGGAGTTGGTCAGACCCACGCGGGCCAGCATCAGGTACTGGGGGGTGATGAAAATCTGGCTGGGCAGCATCATCTGCACCAGTACGATGCCGAACAGCAGGTTCTTGCAGGGGAACTCCAGCTTGGCGAAAGCGTACCCCGCCATGGAGCTGAACACTACGGCGCACAGCACGCGGAACAGGATCAGCAGGCCGGTGTTCACATACAGGTTTACAAAGGGCAGGCTGGCCAGCGCGGTGGTGAAGTTGGCCAGGTCCCAATGAGAGGGAAGAATCTGCGGCGGAATGGCCATCGATTCGGCCTGGGTCTTGAAGCTGGTCAGAAGCATCCACACAAAGGGGAAGATCATGACCACGCTGCCCAGGATCAGCACGATGTATGTCACCGCGGTGGAAAGTTGCTTGCTGCTTTTCATACTGGTATTCATACTTTACACCTCGTAATTGACCCACTTTTTCTGGCCGACGAACTGCAGCAGCGTGACAACGCCGATCAGCAGCACGGTCCAGACGACGATGGCGGATGCGTAGCCCTTGTCACCGGCGATAAAGCTTTCGCGGTAGAACAGGGACATCAGACTCTGGGCGTCATTGAAAGCGGGACTGGTATCGTCCACCATCATGTAGATCAGGTCGAACACCTTCAAAGAGGACATCAGACGCATAATCATGACCACGAACAGGGTGGGCGAAACCATAGGCAGCGTGATGCTGAAGAACTGACGTACCTTGCCGGCACCGTCCAGGTCGGCGGCTTCATACAGTGTGGCGGAAACGTTCTGCAACCCGGCCAGCAGCAGCACGGCGTCGTAGCCGATGTTGGACCAGATCTGGACCGCCGCGCAGGAGAACAGCACCACACTGGGGTTGGTAAGCCAACCCACGTTGGAACCCAGCACCATGTTGATTATACCATACTGGGAGTTGAAAATCCACTTCCACACCATGGCAACTGCGGCAGGGGCCACCACCATGGGCAGGAAGAAGATGGCGCGGAAGGTGGTGCGGCCACGGATCTTGCTGTTGAGCAGCACCGCCACCAGCAAAGCCAGGAAGATGCCCACCGGCACCGTCAGGATACAGAACAGGATGGTGTTGCCGGTGGCTTTCCAGAACTCTACGTTCTGGAACATTTCCACGTAGTTATCGATGCCCTCAAACTCGAACATGCCGAAGGGCAGCGATTTGGAGAAGCTCATGTAGATGGCTTCAATAAAGGGATAGATGTTCAAAACCAGCAGGCCGATGATGGTGGGCGCCACCATGATGAGGCCCCACACCGCACCGTCGCGGGCAAGTTTCGATGTCTTCTGCATTACGCATCCTCCTCGTAATATTCAGCGCTGGCGCTCTCCACGATGTTCTGCATCTGTTCCAGACCGGTGTCCAGGCTCAGTTCGCCGGTGTAGATCTTGATGAGGGTGTCGCTGACGGGGCTCTTCCACTCGGGGCGGGCTGCGTTGTTGACACTCTGGATGCTGTAGTCGAACATGTCGATGAAGGGGGTCACGTCGATGGGGTATTCCGCAAAGCAGCTCACCCAGGTATCCTCCAGCCCCTCATAGGCGGGGATGGCGGCGCCGCTCTCGCCCTGGATGCGCTGGCCTTCCTCGCTGCCGAAGAACTTCAGCACGTCCTTTACGATGTCCATGTGCTTGTTGGTGGCGCTGGTGGCGTAGCTCAGACCGTTGGAGATGGTGGCCCGGCCGTCGCCGCTGACGGGGTTGGGGCACATGGGCAGCACAGCCACGCCCCACTTGCCCACCATGTCGGGGTAGTTCTGCAGTTCGGGCAGGATGTTCCAGTCGCCCTCAAAGAACATGGCGCCCTTCTCAGAGAAGAAGGCGGTGCCGGGGGCGGTTTCGGCAAAGTAGTTCTGGTCGGGGCACCAGTCGTTCTGCTGCAGGCCGATGTAGAATTCCATGCCCATCTTGGTGCCCGGGTCGGTAAAGTTGGCGTGCTTTTTGTCCTCAGTCAGGATGCTGCCGCCCGCCTGATACACAAAGTTCCAGTAGCCCAGCTGGTCGTCGGCATAGGCCATGTAGCCGTAGTTGCCGGTGGCCTCATAAATGGCCTCCGACGCGCTGACCAGGTCGTCCCAGGTCCAGGTTTCGTCGGGGTAAGCCACGCCGGCGGCGTCAAACATTTCCTTGTTGTACACAAGGCCCACGGTGTCCTTGTCTTTGGGTACGCCGTACAAAACGCCGTCCGAACCGCTGGCGTTGGCCAGCGAAATGTCCGAGAAGTGTTCGGTCTCCACAATGTCGGAGCAGTCAGCCAGCTTGCCGTAGTCGGCATATTTCAGGATCTCGTTGGTGTGCATCCAGAAAATGTCCGGCATCTGGTTGGAGATGGCGCCTGCCTCCAGCTTGGTCCAGTACTCGTCCCAGCTGGTGACCTGCACCTCGATGTGGACGTTGGGGTGCTCGGCGGTGTAGGCGTCGCACATGGCCTGCATGCCGTCGCGCTGGAACACGTCCCAAATCTGGAACGTCAGGTTGACGGTGCCGTCGGTGCTGTCCGATCCGCATGCGGTCAGACCTGTGGCCAAACCTGCCGTCAGGCACGTCGCCATCAATCCGGCAGCCAACTTCCGTTTGATGTTCATAGATGTCTTCCTCCCTGTCGATCATTTGCGGTGGTACACTGCCGTCCGGCCGGTACGGCAGCCGGGATGGGAACTTTGCCATTTTGACGAAATTTCCTACCTACTTTTGTGCAATGTGCACTATGCACAAAATGTTTCCCGAATTGTCGAGGATATTATACAATTTAGCTAACGAATCGTGAATATCTTGGCAGGATTTTTTATATCTCAATTTATAGTTTTTCTATGTAAAATGTTGAAGTTGGGACACATTATGGTATATAATAGAAAAAACAGCGGGGGAGGTTGTGCCATGCAGCGGCAGGATGATGTCAAAACAGAGAACAAACTCAAGTTCCATGTTTTCCAGGATGAGCGGTTTGTAGACCTGAACCTGTACCAGTATGGCTGGGAACGCACCGAACCCCTGCACTCCTACGGGCCCCACAAACGTGACCACTATCTGTTCCACTATGTGATCACCGGAAGCGGCACCCTTTACGCCAACGAGACCAGTTACCGCATCACGGCGGGTCATGGTTTCCTGATCGTGCCGGGGCAGACCACCACCTATGTGGCGGACGCCGCCGACCCTTGGGAGTATACCTGGATCGAACTGGACGGCCTGCGGGTAAATGAAAGCCTGAGCCTGGCGGGCATCAGCGGGGACCAGCCCCTGTACACCCCCCAGAACCGGGAAGCGGGCCTGCGCCTGCAGGAACAGATGCTGTACATCGTCAACCATCCCCAGGACAGCCCGGTGCGCCAGATCGGCCAGGCGTTTCTGTTTCTGGACCAGCTGGTGCAGTCATCGGCGGCGCCCCGGCGGCAGAGTCCCCGGCGGCTGCGGGACTTTTATATGAAGGAAGCCCTGTCCTTTATTGAGCAGAATTTCCAGCGGGATGTCTCCATCGAGGAGATCGCGGCCTTCTGCGGGCTGAACCGAAGCTATTTCAGCAAATTGTTCCGGGATACCATGGGGGAGAGCCCCCAGGCCTTTCTGCTGCACTACCGCATGGCCCGGGCCGCCCAGATGCTCAAGGAAACGGCGCTGCCCATCGGCACCATCAGCAGCATGGTCAGCTATGCCAACCAACTGCATTTTTCCCGGGCGTTCAAGTCGGTGTACGGCGTGGCGCCCCGGACCTACCGCCAGACCCATTTTATCCGCAAGGACGGCTGAGCGCCGTGGAAAGGATACCCACCATGGAATTTGCAGAATATTTCCCCGTATGGCAAAAACTTACCCCCCGGCAGCAGGAGCGGGTCGCCCGGGGCCTGGTATACCGCACGGTGCCCAAAGGGGCCCGGCTGTACGACGGCAGCATGGACTGCCTGGGTCTGCTGGTGCTGCGCAGCGGGCGGCTGCGGGTGTATATTTTGTCGGAAGACGGGCGGGAGATCACCCTCTACCGGCTGTTTGCGCGGGACATCTGCCTATTGTCCGCCTCCTGCGTCATGAACAGCCTGCAGTTCGATGTGACCATTGAAGCCGAAGCCGACACCGAGCTGTGGCTGATTCCGGCGGGGCTGTACAAACCGCTGATGGAAGAATCGGCTCCCCTGGCCAATTACACCAACGAGGTCATGGCCGCCCGTTTTACCGATGTGATGTGGCTCGTGGAGCAGATCATGTGGAAGAGCCTGGACAAACGGCTGGCCGCTTTTCTGGCGGAGGAATGTGCCCTGGAACACACCACCAGGCTGCACACCACCCATGAGACCATCGGCAACCATCTGGGTTCCCCCCGGGAGGTAGTCACCCGCATGCTGCGCTATTTCCAGAGCGAGGGCTGGGTCAAACTGTCCCGGGGCACCGTGGAGGTCCTGGACGAGGAACGCCTGCGTGCGCTGGGCGAAACATAAACAGGGCCGGCCCCCGGACAAAACGCAAAAACCGCGGAAGGATCGCAAGATCCTTCCGCGGTTTTTTGTGTGTATCGGCGCTTATCGGTCCATGCCGCAGGGCCAGGCCTGGTCGCTCTGGCAGCGGTCGGTGATCACCGCCTCATAAAAGCGATAGCCCCCGGCAAAGTTGCGGCAGGCAAACCCGTGCTGGGTCAGAAGACGGCAGGCCAGATAGCTGCGCAGCCCGCTCTGGCACATGACGTATACCGGCTTGGCGGGGTCCAGTTCGCCCAGCCGGTCCCGCAGGTCATCCAGCGGCAGGTGCACAAAGCCGTCGGCATGTCCCCGGCGGTATTCTGCCGGGGTACGGGTGTCCAGCAGCGTCACGCTGCCGTCCCGGGGCAGGGCGTCCAGGTCCTCCAGCCGGAACTGGCGCACCAGCCCCCGGCGGATGTTTTCCATCATATAACCCGCCATGTTCACCGGGTCCTTGGCCGAGGAATACGGCGGCGCGTAGGCCAGGTCCAGTTCGGTCAGGTCGGCGGCGGTCATGCCGGCGCGGATGGCGGTGGCCAGCACATCGATGCGCTTGTCCACACCGTCGGCCCCTACGATCTGGGCACCCAACAGTTTGCCGGTGTCCCGGGCAAAGACCGCCTTGATGGTCATGACGCGCCCGCCAGGGTAGTAGCCCGCGTGGTTCATGGGGGACAGAATGACCGCCTCCACGTCCAGCCCGGCCTTGCGGGCGGCGGTCTCGTTCAGCCCGGTGGCAGCGGCGGTCAGGGTAAATACCTTGATGACAGAACTGCCCTGGGCGCCGGTATAGCGGCTGTCGCCCCCGGCGATATTGTCCGCCGCGATGCGCCCTTGTTTATTGGCGGGACCCGCCAGGGCGATGTGGGCGGGCTGGCCGGTGACGAACTGCTGTACCTGTACGGCGTCCCCCACGGCGTAGATGTCCGGGTCGGAGGTCTGCATGTGGTCGTTGACGGCGATGGTGCCCTTGATGCCCAGGTCCAGCCCGGCTTCAGCGGCCAGGTGGCTGTCCGGTGTTACGCCGATGGCCAGAATCACCATGTCGGCCTGCAGCGGAACTTCGCCCTGCAGCAGCACCTGCACACCGCCCTCCGCTTCGGCAAATCCTTCCACCGTATGGCCCAGGGCCAGCCGCACACCGTGGGTGCGCAGTTCGGTGTGGATCAGGGCGGCCATATCGGCGTCGAAGGGATTCATCAGCTGTTTGGGCCGCTGTACGATGGTCACCTCCAGCCCCTGCTCCCGCAGGTTCTCCGCCAGTTCCAGGCTGATGAACCCGCCCCCCGCCAGTACGGCGGACCGGGGCCGCTGCTGCTCCACAAAACGGCGGATGCGCAGGGTGTCCTCCACCGTGCGCAGGGTGAACACCCGGTCCAGCCCGGCGCCCGGCAACTTGGGCTGAGTAGGTTTGGCGCCGGGGGCCAGCAGCAGTTTGTCGTAGGCCTCGGCAAATTCCCGGCCGGTTTCCAGGTCCCGCACCGTAACGGTCTTGGCTGCCCGGTCAATGGAAAGCACCTCGTGGCGGACCTTCATCACCACCCGGAACCGCTCATAAAAACTCTCCGGGGTTTGCAGCGTCAGTTCTGCCTCATCTTCAATGACGCCGCCGATGTAATAGGGCAGCCCGCAGTTGGCATACGAGACAAAACCCGAGCGCTCAAACACCACGATCTCGGCGTTTTCATCCAGCCGGCGCAGCCGTGCCGCTGCCGTGGCACCGCCCGCCACCCCGCCTACGATGACCACTTTCATCTTATCGTTCCACCTTTCCGTGATACTGCATGATCCCGCCGATGTTTGTCACCCGGGTGTAGCCCATCTGCCCCAGCAGCCGTACGGCTTGCCCGGACCGGGCGCCGCTGCGGCAATAGACAAACAGCGGCGTACCCTTGTCCGGTACGGCGTCCGTCACGCCCTGCAGTGCGTCCAGCGGCAGGTTGCGGCTGCCGGGAATATGCCCGCCCCGGTATTCTTCCGGCGTGCGCACGTCCAGCAGCACCGCGCCGGGGGTCTGGCGGCATTGGGCCACACCGGCATCCATATCCGGCCCCCGCAGAAATTCCAGCAGCCCCATGGCTCACACCCCCTGGACCAGGGCCAGAATCTGGCTCTTGGGCCGGGCGCCGGTGGCCCGCTGCACCACCTGGCCGTTCTTGATGACCACCAGGGTGGGGATGCTCATGATCTGGAACCGGGCGGCCAGTTCGGGTTCTTCATCCACGTTGATCTTGCCTACCTTGAATTCGTTGTGTTCGGCGGCCAGTTCCTCCACCAGAGGCGCCACCATGCGGCAGGGGCCGCACCAGCTGGCCCAGAAATCCAGCAGCACCGGTTTGTCGGACTGAAGCACCTGTTCGTTGAAATTGGCTTTGTTGATATGCAATGCAGACATCGTTGTGTCCTCCTTTGTTGTTCGTTGTGCCTATAGTATACGCCGTCCGCGGCGGCTTTTCTGTGATTTGGTCACATAAAGTGCGGGGGCGCGGCATTTCGGCAGGTTTCTCGCCCTGCAGGCGCTACAGTGTAGGTGACCGGCCCCTGGTGGGGGCACGGCGCAGCAGAAAAAAACGGAGGAGAGGGAAATGAATGTCTTGTTCATGGGCAGGTGGGACCTGGCCGGCGCTTACCTGGCCAATCGCTTTCTGAGCGAGGGGCACACCGCCTGCTGGATCACCGGGGAAGACCAGCGTGCCCTGTGGCACCCGCGGCTGCGGGGCAGCATTTACCGCGGAACCTTTGGGGCACAGCAGATCGCCCCGATACTTACATCCAACCGTATCGATACAGTGGTGTTTCTGACCGGGGCCCTGCGGGAAAATGCCCCCGGCGCCGCTTATGAGAGCTGCATCCCCGCGCTGGCTGCCCTGCTGGAGGCCCTGCGGGAACATCGGGTGCAGACCTTTGTCTACCTGTCCTCGGTGGAACTGGGGTACGGCGGGGCGCTGACCCCGCTGCAGGCCGACCTGGCTGCCGGGGAACTGTACTGCCAGGCTCACCAGAGCCATTTCGGCCTGCCGCTGCTCATCGCCCGGCTGGGCTATGTGTACGCACCGGTGCCGCCGGGGGATATGGGCTACACCGGCGCCCTGCTGGCCCGCATGGCACGGGGAGAACCGGTGACCTGCCCCTGCAGTGCCGGGGACTGCGTGGATGTCATCCATGCCGAGGACGCCGCCGCAGCACTGTATGACCTGGTCCTGGTCCGGGCGGCGGGCCGTTACCTGGTGGTGACAGGGCATCCTGTGCCGCTGGCAGAATACTTTGCCTGCCTGGGCCGGGTCGCCGGGTGCGAACCGGACGTGACCTGGCAGGCACAGCGCCCCACACTGCCCCCCGGGGACTTTGACCCGCGCCCTTTGCAGCTGGCCACCGGCTGGATACCGACCCATCTTTTTGCGCAGGACGGGGCCGATACACTGGGCCGGGCCCTGGCAATGCCTGCGTCGGCCCCCTCCGGTGCACCCCGGCCCGTCCGGGTCCCGCTGGCCCGGCTGCGCGCCTGGCTGGCCCGGCACGCACCGCTGCGCACGCTGGGGGAGACGCTGCTGCTCTTTGCGGCCACATCGCTGCTGCTGCGTTTCGGCAAGGATGTGTCCGACCTGAAATATGTGGACATCCGGCTGATGTTTGTGGCCCTGACCGCCTGCTGCTACGGCGGTGAGATGGGGGTGCTGGCCGTGGTGCTGGCCAGCCTCTCCTACCTGTACAGTCTGGCGGCCTCCTATGTGGACACCGCCTACCTGCTCTACAGCGTGGACACCTGGCTGCCCTTTGTAGTGTATGCCGTCACCGGGTCGGTACTGGGGTACATCGTCAACCGCCGGCGGGAAGACACCGACGCCCTGCGCCGCCGCTACGACCTGCTGGAGGAGAAATACCGCCGGGTGGAAGCCCTGCAGACCGAGACCCAGGACCTGAAAAACCGGCTGCAGCAACAGCTGCTCAACACCAAACACAGCTTCGGGGACCTGTACCGCATCGTGCTGGAACTGGACGCGCAGCAGCCGGAACAGCTGCTGCAGCGGGGGATCGGGGTGGTGCAGCAGGTGCTGGAATGTGAAAAAGCCGCTGTCTACTATGTGGATGTGCCGGCGGGCTGCGCCCGGCTGCTGACCTGTTCCCCGGCGCTGGAGGGCAGCGCCCCTGCCGTCCTGGGCCTGGCGGAACTGGAACGGCTGCGGCTGGCGTTCCGCCGGGGGGGCCTGTTCGTCAACACCGGCCTGCTGGCCGACCATCCCGACCTGGCTGCCCCTGTGTGGTACGACGGCCAGCCCTACGCCTTTGTGGCGGCTTACGACATCGCGCCGGACAAGTTCACCACCTACTACCAGGACCTGTTCCGGGTGGTGGTCAGTTTGCTGGAAAAAAACCTGTTGCGGGCCCTTTCCTATGAAAAGGCCCGCCGGTCCGAGCGCTGCGTGGCCGGCACCGCCCTGCTCAAACCGGAAGCCTTTGCCGAAAAGCTGGCCTTGCTGCGGGGCGAAGGGGGCCGGGCTCTGTGCCGCTTTACACTGGGCCGGGTGCAGCCCCCTGCCGGGCTGGATGCCGCCGCCGTGGGCCGGGCCCTGGGCGGCATGATCCGCAAGACGGATTACATGGGGCAGGACGAGACCGGCGGGTACGCCGTCATCCTGACCAACACCCCGCCCGAACAGGCGGAGGAACTGGCTGTCCGGTTCGCCCGGGCAGGTTTCCACTGGGAGGTCGTGCCTTCATGAACTGGATCACGGGTGCCCTGCTGGCACTGTATCTGTTTTTCTGCGGGTTTTATGCCTGGGTGCTGGCCCGGCGGTCCGGCAGTGCCCACAAGGGGGCGTTGTGCCTGGCGGCATCACTGGCGCTGCCGGTGGCGGGGCCGCTGTTCGTCTGGTTTTGTGACAGCGCGGCTGCGGCGCGGCGGCGGGACGGCTACACCGGGCTGTGCCTGGGGGCGGACTATCGCTGGGATGATCCCCGCCGGCTGCACCGGGCCGATACTGCCCGGGAGGCTGACCGGGTCCCCATGGACGAAGCGCTGACCCTTTCAGACAAAGAGTACCGCCGAGCCTTGGTCATGGAACTGCTCAACGCCGAGGACCCCCTGGCCTACCTGGATGTGCTGCGCCGTGCCCTGGACAATGAGGACGGCGAAACTTCCCACTATGCCAGCGTGGCTATCATGGAACTGCGCCGCAAGGTACAGCAGCAGCTGGCAGCAGCCCAGACCCGGTGGCAGCGGGACCCCGCCAACCTCGATGCTGCGGCTGCCTGGGAACAGCTGCTCTACCGTGCCGCCACCTGCGACCTCTACGACGCCTACAGCCGCCGCCGCTATACGGCCCGCTACCGGGCGCTGTCAGGGCGGCTGCTGCGGGACAAAAAGCCCCGCAGCCGGTATCTGCACCATCGGGTACGGCTGGAACTGCAGCAGGGGGACCTGGTCAAAGCCCGGCAGGTTTGCGAGCGTTACCTGGCCCTGTACCCCCACAGCGAACAGGCCGTGCGGGACAGGCTGGAACTGTATATCCAGGCGCGGGACGCCGCGGGGCTGCAGGGGTTCCTGGGCACCCTGCCCCAACGCCCCGTGCTGCTTACCACCAAGACCCTGGACCTGGTCCGGGCGTTCAGAAACGAGGGATCAAGTGAACAAGACCTATAGAAAACTGGCCCTGCTGCTGGCTGGCTGCCTGGGGCTGGCGCTGCTCATCCTGTTGAGCAACCACGGTCTGCAGCTGGGCCGCTGGGGCGGGGACCGGGTACGGGCCTCGGTCACGCTGCTGGACCAGCCCGCGGCGGCGGCCCTGTCCGTCACCGGCGATACCCGCCCCCGGGCGCTGATCCTGTACAGCCCCGGATATGAGGCCTCCGTCAAATACGAAAAAAATCTGCGCATCGCCCTGCAGCATCTGCGCATCCGGGCGGATTCCCTGGAACTGTCCCGGACCGAGTCGGTCAGCTACAGCGACTATGACCTGGTGATTTTGGCCTCTGCCTACTGGGAGGCCGAAATGACCGAATCCGCCGCCCGGCTGCTGCGCTATGTGTCGGAAGGCGGCCGGCTGCTGGTGGGCACGGTGCCGGAATCCCTGGGCCCCCAGTTTGCCCTGAGCTACCGCAGTTTCGGTATTGCGGACTATGGGGACTACCTGCCCTATGACACCATAGAATTTTGCGGCGATGTGGTTCCCGGCATCACCGGCCGCAGCTTTACAGGGGAAAGCCTGTCCGATGTAATGCTTTCCGCCACGCTGGAAGAGGATGCCGTGGTCTATGCCTGGGGGCGGGATGCCGCCGGGCGCCAAAGCCCCCTGATCTGGCGGTATGACTGCGGCCAGGGCCGGGTGGCGGTGTTCAACTGCACCTGCGGCAGCGGGGATTTCTGGCGCGGCATGGCGGCGGGGTGCGTCAACCTGCTGTTCGACACCACCCTTTACCCTGTCATCAACGCCCTGTGCCTGTTCATCGACGATTTCCCCTCACCCCAGTACGAGAGCGAAAGCGACGTGGTGCGGGCGGAATACAACCGCTCCGCCAAGGAATTTTACCGGGACATCTGGTGGCCCGACATGCTGCAGGTAGCCAAAGCCTACGGCGATATCTACACCGGGCTGTTTGTGGCCACCTACAACAACGAGGTCATCCCCGATAAACTGGTCTATGCCGAATCCGCCACCGAGCGCTACTTCGGCGCCAGCCTGCTGAAAAACGGTTACGAGATGGGCGCCCACGGGTACAACCACCAGCCCCTGACGCTGGCAGGGGGCACCCCTGCTGTTATGCAGTACCGCCCCTGGGCCGACGAGGCGGCCATGACCGCCTCACTGCAGCGGCTGGGAGAAATCACGGCGGAATTGTTCCCCGGCGTGGCGCTGCGCTGCTATGTGCCGCCTTCCAACTACTTGAGTGCCGAGGGCCGCCGGGCTGTGGCCGCCGCCCTGCCGGACCTCAGCGTGATTTCCGGCATTTACACCAACGAGGAGGAGGAAGGGGAAGTCTATGTGCAGGACTTTTCCCTGGCGGCGGACGGCGTTGTGGAATTTCCCCGGGTCACCGCGGGCATGGCCCCCGATGACTTTGAACAGCTTTCCGCCTACAGTGCCCTGGGGCTGTACGGTGTTTTCTCTCATTTTATCCATCCTGACGATATTTTTGACCTGGAGCGGGGCAAAGGCCAGACCTGGGAGCAGCTCTACCGCAGTTACTGCGCCTGGATGCAGCAAGTCCACACGGACTTTCCCTTCCTGCGGTCCCTCTCTGCCACCGAGGCTGCCGACGCCCTGCGCATTGCGGAATCCGCGCAGCCCCATCTGGAGATCGGTACCGACGCCATCCGCGGCAGCATCGAAAATTTCTGCGGCGAGACCTGTTTCTACCTGAAAACCGACCGCACTCCCCGGGCGGTGGACGAAAACTGCGCCATCCGGCGCATCAGCGGCGGCGAGGGGGAAGGGTACTACCTTCTCACCGTCAAAAGCCCCAATTTTACAGTAAAGCTGGTGTAGCATGAGAATTTGCCTGATCGTGGAAGGGTGTTACCCCTATGTGGTGGGCGGCGTGTCTGCCTGGGTGCAGATGCTGATGCGCCGGATGCCTGAACACGAGTTCATCATCGTCTCCATCGGCGCCGAGCAGAAGCAGCGCGGCGTCTACAAATATGAGTTGCCCCCCAACCTGCGGGAACTGCGGGAATATTTTCTGGATGAATACCTGACCCACCCGGGCACCGGCGCCGCCGTGCGCCTGACCCCTGCCCAGCAGAACGCCGTACTGGACCTTTTGCGGGGCGCCAACCCGGACTGGCCTGCGCTGTTTGCCCTGTTTGGGGGCGAACACCCCTGCAGCGCCAACGATTTCCTTACCTCTCCGGCGTTCCTGCACATCGTGCAGCGCCTGGCCGAAGGGGAGGCACGCCACATGCCCTTCAAGGACCTGTTCTGGACGCTGCGCTCCATGCTGATCCCGGCGCTGAACCTGCTGCGCTGCCCTGTGCCGGAAGCAGACCTTTACCACGCGGTGGCCACCGGGTATGCGGGGCTGCTGGGGGCGCGGTTCCGCTGGGCCACCGGCAACCCCTTTTTTGTCACCGAACACGGCATCTATACCCGGGAACGGGAGGAGGAAATTCTCAAGGCAGAGTGGGTGCCTGTCTACTTCAAACGTACCTGGATTCACTTCTTCCGGGCGCTGAGCCTGGCGGCCTACAGCCAGGCCGACCAGATATTGTCGCTGTTTTCGGGGGCGCGGGACCTGCAGATCGGCCTGGGGGCCGAGGCCTACCGCTGCCGGGTCATCCCCAACGGCATCGACGTGCAGCGTTTTGCCGCGGTGCCGCCCATCGCCCGGGGTAAGCACGCCCTGCATATCGGGGCGGTGCTGCGGGTGGTGCCCATCAAGGATGTCAAGACCATGATCTATGCCTTCAACCTGGTCAAAGCCAAACGCAGGGACGCCCGGCTGACCATCATCGGCCCCTGTGACGAAGACCCTGGGTATTACGAGGAATGTGTGGCCCTCATCGAGCGGCTGGGCTGCCCGGATATCGAGTTTGTGGGCCGGGCTGACGTGACCCAGTGGCTGCCCCAGCTGGACATGGTGATTTTGACCAGCATTTCGGAAGGACAACCCTTTGTTCTGCTGGAAGCCATGGCCGCCCGCCGCCCGGTGCTGGCCACCAACGTGGGCGCCTGCCGGGAGATCATCTGCGGCGGGGGCGACGATTTCGGACCGGCGGGGGTGGTGGTGCCGGTGATGAACCCGGAACGGGTGGCCGAAGGGATTCTGGACATTGGCCGCAGCGCCGCCCACATGCGGGCGCTGGGGCAAAACGGTTACCGCCGGGTGGCCCACAGCTACCAGGTGGAAGATTTTCTGGCGGCCTACCGCGCTTTGTACAGCGGTGCCGCCCCCAAAACCGGGGAGGTGAACCACACATGGCAGGCGTCGGCTTTGCCTTAAAAAAGGTATTCCGGGGCGGTGACAGCGTGCTGGGCGCCCTGCGGGGCTACTCCCTGACCGCCGTGGTCACCGAGGGCCCCATGGTGCTCATGATCGTATTGCTGCTGACCCTGCGGGCCCTGATGGCCCGGGACGGCGCGGTCTACCGCACCCGGGAAGAGTTCCTTTTCCTCATGACCTATGTCATGATCTTTTCTCTGATCCTGTCCAACACGGTGCTGTTGTTCGTCAACCGTTTTATCTCGGACTGTATTTACCAGGAGCGCTTGCAAGACGTGCTGCCCGCCTTTTTCGGTGTGGTGTTTTTTCTGTTGGCGGCAGGCGCCCCGGCAGCGCTGCTCTACCTGCTCACCCTGCCGGTGGACTGGGCGGTGCGGGGCGCGGTGCTCACGTTGTTCTGCGTGCTGCTCATCCTTTGGATACAGATCGCCTTTCTGTCCGCCATCAAACGGTACGAATATGTGCTGTTGGGTTTTGTGGCCGGGGTAGCGGGGGCGCTGGGCCTGGCCGCATTGCTGCTGGGGCTGGGGGTGGCACCGCTGCCCGGCGCTTTGTGGGGGGCGGCTCTGGGCTTTACGCTGATGCTGTTTTTGTACATGGCCCAACTGCTGGCCCACTATCCCCCCGGCCGGTGGGATTTGCTGGTGTTCTTTCCCGCGCTGGAACGCTACCGCGTGCTGGTGGCCACCGGGCTGTGCCTGGCCCTGGGTCTGTATACCCACAACTTTGTGTTCTGGGCCAGTGCTTACCGGGATAAAATCTACCCCACCGGGGTGTTCTGCACCCGGTACGATGTGCCCTGCTTTTTTGCCACGCTGACCATCCTGCCCATGCTGGTGCAGTTCGTGGTGGGGCTGGAGACCCGGTTCGAGGTGAAAAACCGGGCCTACTTCGACGCGGTACTCTACGGTGGCCGTCTGGAGGAAATACGCGCCGCCAAGCAGGAACTTTGTACCGTGCTGTATACCGAACTGGCCCATATGATGGAGGTCCAGCTCATCGTCACGGTGGCGGCGGTGACTTTTGTGGGCAATTTTTTGCAGACCGTGGGCCTGGACGAGCGCATGGCCGGCACCTACCGGCTGTTGTGCTGCGGCTACTGCCTGTACGGATTTGTCAAGTGCGGCACCGTGATACTGCTGTACTTTGATGACCGCCGGGGGGCGCTGCGGGCATCCGCGCTGTTCCTGGGGCTGAGCACGGCGCTTTCACTGGCCACCCTGCCCCTGGACAGCGGCTGGTGGGGCATCGGCTTTCTGCTGGCGGGGGCGGCCACGGCCCTGTACCTGATGCTGCGCATCCGCCGCTATCTCAACGAGCTGGAATACCATGTGTTCTGTGAGCAACCCCTGTTTGCCCAGCCCCAGCAGGGTGTACTCAGCCGTATTCAGGAACGCTTCGCCGGTGCGGAGCGGGAATCCGCCCAAAGGAGGACCCTGCGTGAAGAAGATGACCAATAAACTGGAAGCTGTATTCTTTGTGGCTGCGGTTGGGCTGGCCCTGGCGGCGGCGCTGCTGTGGCGGCCCGCCGCCGACCCGGCGGAAAGTATTGCCCCGGAAGTTTCCCCCGGCACCGCCGAACTGGCCGCCGGGGACATTGATGCCCTGGGCATGGCCGAGGACAAGACAGTCTACAGCGCCGATGACCCGTTGAGCGTGGTCTGTTTTTACGTCACGGTACAGCGGGGCGACGCCGGTTCCGACACCGACCACAGCTTTGCCGAGGTGAACAGCGCCGTCCGCTTTGTGGAGGACAGCCATGTGGAAAACGACATTTACGCCCGGGCTATCGTGCAGGTGGGGGACGAGACCGGCCCGCTGCCCGGCATGCTGGGCTACGGCCAGGACCACGCCAACGCCACCATCCGGGTACGGGGCAACTCTTCCTCGGTACGGCCCCAGAAATCCTACAAACTGGCGCTGGACGACGAGGCCGGGCTGTGGCGGGGACAGAGCAACATCGCCCTGAACAAACACGCCTTTGACGCCACCCGCCTGCGCAACAAACTCTACTTCGACCTGCTGCGCCCGGTGGCGGATATCTCCAGCCTGCGCACCCAGTTCGTCCACCTGTATGTCAAGGACGAAACAGCGGGGGAGACCACCTTCAGCGACTACGGCCTGTTCACCCAGGCCGAGGTGCCCACCAAAAAATACCTGGCCAACCATGGGCTGGACCAGACCGGGTATCTGTACAAGGCCATCAGCTTCAATTTCGAGATGTCCGACGCCCTCAAAAATTTCGATGATCCCGCTTTTGATGAGGCTGCCTTTGAGACGATCCTCAGCTGCAAGGGACGCCAGGACAACCAGAAACTCATCGACCTGGTCAACCGCATCGCCGACAAAAGCGTGGATATCAACGAGATCGTGGGCACTTACATAGACCGGGACAACTACCTGACCTGGCTGGCCTACAACATCCTTACCGGCAACAGCGATACCACCGTGCAGAATTTCTATCTCTACAGTCCCCTCAACGGTGACAAGTGGTATTTCATCCCCTGGGACGGCGACAACATCCTCCACTGGCAGGAGGACGACCTGGAGGGCCTGACCCCCAGCTACGGCGGGTGGGAACACGGGGTGGCCAACTACTGGGGCGTGCTGCTTCACCAGCGCTTTCTCAAAGACGCGGGCAACCGCCAGCAGCTGGCCGACAAGGTGGAGGAACTGTACCAGACCATCAACCCGGATACCGTCAATGCCCTGGCCCGGGACTACGACGGGGTGGTACGCCCCTTTGTGCTGGCCATGCCGGACCTGTACCATCTGGGCAACACGCCGGAGGAACGGGATGCCATTCTGGCCGGGCTGGGAGACCAGCTGCAGCAGGCTTATGACCTGTTCCAGCAGAGCCTGCACGAACTCATGCCCTTTTTTATGTATGAGCCGCTGCGGGAAGGGGATACCGTCACCTTCCGCTGGGAAGATGCCTACGACTTTGACAACCAGCCCATCACCTACCGCCTGACGGTGGGGGCCACCCCCGACCTGGCCGCGCCGGTCATCGACGCCGCCGGGCTGGAGAGCACCGCCTACCAGGCGCCTTCCGACCTGGTGCCCCCCGGCACCTGGTATTACCGGGTCACGGCCCAGACCCAGGACGGCCGCACGGCCCAGGCCATGAACAAAATCTGTGTGCAGGATATCTACTATCCCGGTGTGGATATGGCGGAGGTGCCCTGATGAAACCAGCCTACCGTCAGGAACTGAAATTCTTACTGACCATGGCGGAATACCGCCAGCTGCGCAGCGTGCTGCAGGCGGTCATGGGGTACGATGCCCACGCCGGAGCCGGGGGCGGGTACAACATCCGCAGCCTTTACCTGGACGACCTCTATCACACCGCCTACCGCCAGAAGCTGGAGGGAGTGCAGGTACGCAAAAAATACCGGGTGCGCATCTACAACGGTTCCGACGCCCACATTGCCCTGGAATGCAAGTACAAAAACGGCGCCTGTGTGCACAAACAGGCGGTGCCCCTGACCCGGGCCGAGTATGACCGTTTTTTGGCAGGGGACTGCGGTTTTCTGTTGGGCAAGCCCCAGCCGCTGGCCGCGCAGTTTTATGTGGACGCCCGGGCCGCGGTGCTGCGCCCTTGCGTCACAGTGGCTTATGACCGGGAGGCCTTCGTCAACGACGTGGGCACCGTGCGCATCACCTTTGACCGCAACCTCTGTGCTATCACGGCCCAGCAGGACCTGTTCGACCCTGCCGCTCCGGCCTACCATGTGCTGGACCCCGGGCGGCTGATCCTGGAGGTCAAATATACCGGCATTCTGCCGGAGTACATTCAAAGTATCTTCAGCGCGTATTCTTTCGTCAGGACCTCGGCATCCAAGTTCTGCCTGTGTGTGGACCGGGTGAACCATATCCTGCGGTGAACGCGCTGCGTTGTGGAGGAATCTTGTATGACGTTTCAAGACCTGTTCAAAAAATCCGCCCTGGAACTGTTCCCCGCCCAGATCGACGCCTTTGACCTGGTGCTGACCCTGGCCGTGGCCTTTGTGGTGGGCATGGGCATCTTCTGGGTCTACCGGCGGGCCTTTGTAGGGGTGGTGTACGACCATGCCCTCAACCTGTCGCTGGTCATCATGACGGTGCTGGTGGCGGTCATCATCATCACCATCAGCACCAATATCACCCTCTCCCTGGGCATGGTGGGTGCGCTCAGCATCGTGCGCTACCGTACCGCCGTCAAAAATCCCCTGGACCTGATGTTTTTGTTCTGGGCCATCACCTCAGGTATCGCCATCGGCGCCCGGTATTACACCATCGCCTTCATCGCCTGGGCGGCGGTGGCGCTGTCTCTGTTTTTTCTCAAGCGCCTCAAGGGGGCGGCAGGCACCTATGTACTTATCGTCACCTACCGCTCCGACCTGGCTGTGGAAGAGGCGGTCCGCCGGGCGCTCAGCGCCCAGACCGGGCATTTCCGATCCAAGGTGGTCAAAGGGGATCTGACCGAACTGACCATGGAACTGACCCTGAAGACCGACAACCTCAACGTTACCCAGGCGGTGCAGACCATCGACGGCGTGCAGGACGTGACGCTGGTGGAATACCGCGGCAATCTGGAGGGCTGACGCCCATGAAAAAACTGCTGCCGTTGCTGCTGCTGGGCCTGGCGCTGTTGGCGGCTGCGCTGCTGCGCGCCCGGTTCACCCTGGCGGATGCCGTCATCCCGGCGGGGGAAAAACCGGCTGCCAACCCCCTGAAAGGGTTTATGGCCTGGGGCGAGAACTACCGCCGGGACCCGCTGGTGGCTTTTGCCTATATCCCGGTCTATTGGGATGAACTGGAACCCCGGCCGGGCCAGTATGACTTTGCAGCATTGGAAGAACGCTGCCACTTTGCCCGCTGGCGGGCCGACGGCGTGCGGCTGGTGCTGCGCCTGGTGCTGGACACCCCCGGCGAGCAAGCCCGCCTGGGTCTGCCCCAGTGGCTTTACGACGAGATGGAGGGCGCGGGCACCTGGTACGACGGGGACTACGGCCAGGGCTTCAGCCCCGACTACACCAGCCCGGTGCTGCAGGCGGCCCACCGGCGGCTGCTGGCGGCGCTGGGGGCCCGCTATGCCGACGACCCCCAGGTAGCCTTTGTCGAACTGGGCAGCCTGGGCCACTGGGGCGAATGGCATGTGGATACCGATGCGGGCATCGAGCCTTTTCCGCCGCAGTCAGTCACCGACGGCTATGTGCAGGACTATCTGGATGTGTTCGACGCCCACACCCTGCTGGTGCGCCGCCCCTGCGCCCTGGCCCGGGACCGGGGACTGGGGCTGTACAATGACTCCTTCGGCCTGCCGGATTCCCACAACGAGTGGCTGGACTGGATCGAAAACGGCTACACCTCGGACCAGAGCGGGGAGTGGATGCCCGGCATGCCGGACTTCTGGTACAGGGCACCCTCCGGGGGCGAATTTTCCCCCCGGCAGGAAAGCGGGTGGTATTTCTCGGCGGGGCAGTTTTCCACCACACTGGACCTGCTGCGCCGCAGCCACTCCACTTTTCTGGGCCCCAACGCCCCCCAGAGCGGGGAACTTACCGGCACGGCGGCGGACAACCTGCAGACCTTTGTGGCCGAGATGGGCTATACCCTGGGGGTACGGGGCTGCCGGGTACTGCGCGGGGTACTCAGCGGCAAGCTGGAGGCGGAACTGATCTGGCAGAACACCGGCCTGGCCCCGCTGTACGGCGACTGGCCCATCGCGCTGGAACTGCGGGACACCGGCGGCCATACGGTCTGGTCCGGCCAGGCGGCAGGCAGCTTCTCCCGCTGGGGGCCGGGCACCCATGTTCTGCGGGTGCCGCTGGAAGATACTGCCCGTCTGCCCGCAGGGGACTATACCTTATGGGTGGGCATTGTGGACCCTCTCACCGGCCGGCCCGGGGTGGCGCTGCAGATGGAAGCCCCCCGGGACGGGGCGCTGTACCAGGCGGCGGCATTCCGCATTTGAAAGGGCGCTGCCTCTTGACGGGGCAGTACCCGGCGTATTATAATAAACAAATCGAGCCTTTGCCGGTATCCGGGTGTGGCGAAGCTTGGTATCGCGCCTGGTTTGGGACCAGGAGATTTCGCAGGTTCGAATCCTGTCACCCGGACTTTTCTACAGCCGCACCGCAGCAGAGATGCTGCGGTGCGGCGTTTTTTCTGCAAAATGCCGGATTTTGGTACAACTCCGATACAAAGGGGTGTCATACTGGGACCATAAAACACGTTGACCCTCTGAAAAAAGGAGCAAAATAATGAAAAAAATACTGTTACCCCTGTTGGCTCTGGCCGTCTGTCTGGCAGCCTGTACTCCGGCGCCGGAATCCGAAGCCCCCGCACCGGCCACGGAAACCGCCGAAACGGCTTTGGCGGCGGAATCCGCAGCCGAGAACGCCTTTCCGGTGGGGCACCTGCGGGGGAACGGGCATCTGAACGAAACCGACAGCGCCTGGTATCGCATCGGCAATGAGAGAATGTCGGACGGCACGATCCGGGTCCATCTGCTGAAACTGGATTACGCCGCCACCCGGGAAGAGGTACTCTATACCTGGGAGGAGCCGGTCCTGCAAGTCGGAGGGGTAATCGTCCAGGGCGATACGGTCTGCGTGGTGGCGGACCAGGTACTTTACAGGATTCCCCTGGACGGCGGTGAACCAAAGACCCTGCCGCTGGCGGAATTCCTGTCCGCCGTGGCGGCGGATGAATACAGCGCCTACAATTTTTCCTTCATAACGGAAGAAAACACCTACCGGGGAAAGCGCCTGGACCTGGCTACCGGGCAGATCACCGACCTGGACCTGCCCGCCCTGACCTGGGATGTCTGGCCGGTGGGGGAGGACCGGTTCCTGCTCTGCCGCCTGCATACTGAGGTCCCGCTGCCAGGCCGGGAAAACGAGGGCGAGGCATTTTCGGCCATTCTGCAAAACGCCGTCCGTGAGTACGACTGGTACGACCCCGCCACCGGCGCACTGGAAAAAATCATGGAAGAACCCTATTACGGGGCGGTACAGGCGGACGGCACCAAACGACAGCACCGTTTCCTGGGCCTGCGGGACGGGCGGCTGTATTTCTCCTGGACTGTCCCCGGCGAGGACGGCACACTCCTGGATGCAGGGGTGGAATCCTGCACGCTGCAAGGGCAGGACTGGCAGCCCCTGGCCGGTCTGACGCAGACTCCAGAGTGGAACGCAGCCCTGTGCCAGCCGGACGGTCAGCTGCGCTGGATCGTGGGCAATGGTGGCACCGACGCCCAGGTCTTTGACCTGGAGACCGGGACCTTCCACGAGCCGGTGAACTTTGTCAGCGCCTGGCCGGACACCTTCCTGGCGGATGGCCGGGTTCTGCTGCAAACCGGCTATGAGGACGCCCAGGGCAACTACCATATCACCCACGCCCTGGCCGACGCGCAGGACTACCTGAACGGCACCGCCGAACTGACGCCGGTGGAGAGTGAAGCGGCCAAAACCCTGTTCTGAAAGGAGCACCCGGATGAAAACACAATGGATACCGGCCCTGTTGCTGGTCATTTGCCTGACGGCCTGCACCCCGGCGGCATCTACAACGCCGGAATCGGAAACGAACCCGGCCACCGCCGAGACCGCCCCGGCGCAGTCCACCGGGGAGACCGCGGCTTTCCCTGTGGGGCATCTGCGGGCGCTGTGCTATCGGGAATCCACGGCGGATGCTGTGTACAATGCAGCGGTTGCCCAGCCGGAGGGGGGCGACCCGGTTCTCCAGCTGCTGAAAGTGGACCTGGCCGATGCCCTGCGCAGTTCGGTATTTGCGGTGGAAGGGGAGAACTGGGAAATCCCCAAGGTGGTGCCCTATGAAAACAGCGTCTGCCTGTTTGCCAACGGCGCCATGTACCGGGTGCCGCAAAGCGGCGGCGAGGCCGAAGTCCTGCCGCTGGGGGACACTTTTGCCCCCGATTACGCCGACGAGTACAGCGCCTATGATTTTGTCTATAACTACCCCGACAGCCGCACCGACGGTGCCCGCCTGGACCTGGCCACCGGCGCGCTCACGCCGCTGCAGCTGCCCAGCCAGACGATGAGCATCTATGCGGTGGGGGAGGACCGGTTCCTGCTGCTGCGCCTGATCACCGATGTGCCGCTGCCGGATTCCCGTGAGTGGGAGCAGTACGAAGCGGTGTGCCAGAATGCCACGGCGGAATACGACTGGTATGACCCGGCCACCGGCGAACTGGAAACGATCTGGCAAGCGCCCTATTACGGCATCCAGCAGCCCGACGGCAGCAAAAAGCGCTATTCTCTGCTGGGCATGGCCGGGGGGCGCCTGTACTTTGAGTGGTTCACGGAGGAGGGGATGGGGATCGTCGGCGGGACGGAAAGCTGTGCCGCCGACGGCACCGACTGGCAGCCCCTGCCCGGCAAGCCGGGCGAAAATCGCTGCACCTGGACCTTTACCCAGAACGGCAGCCTGCGCTGGCTCATGGGTGGCAGCGAGGGCAGCCTGTGGATTTATGATTTGGCCGACGGGCAGGTGTACGATATGCCCCACATTACCGGGACCAACGGTTGGCCGGAACTGCTGGTAGGCCGGGACCAGGTAATGGTGGCGGTGGGCACGGAACCCTATGTCGTCAGCAACTTTGCCATCATTTCCATTGAGGACTATCTGGCAGGTTCCACCGACTGGACGCCCATCCGGGACGCCCCGGCGAAACCTGCCTCCTGACGGGAAAGGAGTGTCATTATGAAAAAATCCCTGCTTGCTTTGCTGGCCCTGGCGGTACTTCTTTCCGCCTGCACCCCGGCGGAATCTGCAACGCCGGAATCGGAAACGAACCCGGCAGCCGAAGCCGCCACGACGGAAGAACCCGCGGAGACCTCCACCTTTCCCGTGGGCAGCCTGGTGGGCTGCGGGGACGACACCCAGACGCCGGGGAAGATGTATCATTTCTACCAGGAGTCCGAGGACACTCCCCAGAGCATCATCGAGCTGGACTGCGACACCGGGCAGGAAAGCTGCCTGTATACCTTTACGTCGGAAAAGATGCCCGACGGCCCGCTGCTGATCCAGCCCGGCGTGATCCGGAGGCCCGTGGGTAAGACCCTTTACACCATCCCGCTGGACGGCGGGGAGGTGCAGACAATGCCCCTGGAAGGACGTTTTGAGCCGGTGGCCTGTGATGCCTACGGCGCTTACGAATTCTGGGGCGGTGACTGGAATGTGCAAAGGACCTTCCGCCGCCTGGACTTTACCACCGGGCAGATCACCGAACTGAAAACCCCGCCCCAGGTCCAGTGGTACTGGGCGGTGGGACAGGATCGAATCATCCTCTGGCGGCTGGTCACCGAGGCCCCTCTGCCGGATGTCTATACCCAAAACGAACAATATTATGCCGCCATCCAGTCGGCTACCACGGAATATGACTGGTATGACCCGGCTACCGGCGAACTGGAAAAAATCTATGCGGAACCCTACTACGGTGTGGAGCAGGCGGACGGCTCCCAGAATCAGCGCTATTTCCTGGGCATGGCCGGGGACCGGCTCTATTTCCAGAACACCCATCTGCTGCGGGGCAATCCCGGTGTGGAGGTGCTGGACATGCAGGTGGAATCCTGTGCCGTGGACGGTACCGACTGGCAGACGGAATGCACGCTGACCACCGGCAATGCGGCGCCCGTACCCCTGTGGCAAGGGCCGACCCTGCGATGGCTGATCGACAACGCAACCAGTCCGATAAAAATTTATGACCTGACCGACCGGGCCTGGCACACGATCGGGCTGAGCGGATGGCCCGAGAGTCTCACCGGAGACGGGAAAGTCTATCTGATGCAGGAACAATGGGGGGACGACGGCTCCTACGAGATGAACTACGTTCTGGCCGATATGGACGACTATCTGGCAGGCTCCACCGACTGGACACCGGTAACGCTCTATACCGAAACATCCTAAGGAAACAACAACACCCCCGGCCATGTGGCCGGGGGTGTTGCTGTATTATGATTTCATCGTCATCGGCGGACATGTGCCGACGAACATCAACCTTTGTTCTTCTTGCTGGCGGCCTTCATGCGCAGGTCGTGGTCCAGGATGCGCTTGCGGATGCGCAGGCTCTCGGGGGTGACTTCCAGCAGCTCGTCGGGCGCCAGGAACTCCAGGCAGCCCTCCAGGCTGAACTTGCTGATGGGCACCAGGCGCAGCGCGTCGTCGCTGCCCGAAGCGCGGGTGTTGGTCAGGTGCTTGGTCTTGCAGACGTTGACGGTGATGTCCTCGCCAGTGGGGGTGTAACCCACCACCTCGCCGGCATAGACCTTCTCGCCCGCGTTCACCAGCAGGGTGCCGCGCTGCTGGGCGTTGAACAGCCCGTAGGTTACGGCGTCGCCGGTCTCAAAGCTGATGAGAGAGCCGGAGGACCGGGTCTGGATATCGCCGCACCATTCCTCGTACCCGTCGAAGATGGTGTTCATGATGCCCTCGCCGTGGGTATCGGTGAGGAACTGGCTGCGGTAGCCGAACAGGCCGCGGCTGGGCATGCGGAACTCCAGACGGGAGCGGCTGTTCATCATCTGCATGTTCATCAGGATGGCCTTGCGGGAACCCAGCGCGGTCATGACGTTGCCCTGGTAGGTCTCGGGCACGTCGATGACGACCCGCTCCATGGGTTCCATGGTCTTGCCGTTTTCCTCGTGGGTCAGCACGTGCGGGGGAGAAACCTGTAGTTCGTAGCCTTCCCGGCGCATGGTCTCAATCAGGATGGACAGATGCATTTCGCCGCGGCCCATGACCCGGAAGGAATCGGTGGTGGCGGAATCCTCCACCTTCAGGGCCACGTCCTTCAGCAGTTCGCGCATCAGGCGGTCACGAATCTGGCGGGAGGTGACGTACTTGCCCTCTTTGCCGGCAAAGGGGGAGTCGTTGACCGAGAAGGTCATCTCCACCGTGGGATCGTTGATCTTCACAAAGGGCAGGGGCTGCACCTTGCTGGGGTCGCACAGGGTGTTGCCGATGGAGATATCAGGCAGGCCCGCAAAGGCCACGATGTCACCGGCATAGGCTTCCTCAATGGGTTCACGGCCATTGGCCTTGAAGTCGAACAGTTTGGTGATGCGGCCGGTCATATGCACGTCAGGGTTGTGCCAGTCGCACACCTGCACAGCAGAACCCACCTTGATCACGCCGTTCTGCACGCGGCCCACGCCCATGCGGCCCACAAACTCGTTGTAGTCCACGCTGGACACCAGCATCTGCAGCGGCTGGTCGGGCTCGCCCTCCGGCGGCTGCACATATTTCAGAATGGTATCGAACAACGGCTTCAGATCGGTGCCTTCCTCGGGATGGGTCCAGTCGTAGCTGGCGGTGCCGTTGCGGCCGGAGCAGAAGACCATCGGGCTGTCCAGCTGCTCGTCGGTGGCGCCCAGGTCCATCAGCAGTTCCAGAATCTCGTCGATGACTTCCTTGATGCGGGCGTCGGGGCGGTCAATCTTGTTCACCGCGATGACCAGCGACAGGTTCTGCTGCAGGGCTTTCTGCAGCACAAAACGGGTCTGGGGCATGCAGCCTTCGGCGGCATCCACCAGCAGCAGCACGCCGTTGACCATTTTCAGCACGCGCTCCACCTCGCCGCCGAA
This sequence comes from Candidatus Gemmiger excrementavium, assembly GCA_019116485.1. GTDB lineage: Bacteria > Bacillota > Clostridia > Oscillospirales > Ruminococcaceae > Gemmiger > Gemmiger excrementavium. The sequence continues at coordinate 35,693 of DXBO01000027.1, read as the reverse complement.
GTCGGCGTGGCCCGGGGTGTCCACGATGTTGATCTTGACGCCCTCATACTCGCAGGAGCAGTTCTTGGCCAGAATGGTGATGCCGCGCTCGCGCTCGATATCGCCGGAGTCCATCACGCGCTCGGCCACCTGCTGGTTGGCGCGGAACGCACCGGACTGCTTGAGCATCTGGTCCACCAGGGTAGTCTTGCCGTGGTCAACGTGGGCAATGATTGCGACGTTGCGTAATTTTTCCTGAATCATACTATCCGTTCCCTCTCTATTCAACTTGCGTAACAGGGGCAGACCCCCAATATCCACATACAGCACCTATTTTACGCTGTTATGAAGATATTGTCAAGAATCGCAAAGGGGGAAAAAGTGTGGTATAATAGAAAAACCAAAGGGGAGAGTAATAAAGTATTTTGGTGATTTTGCGGCCCGCCGTGCCGCGTTTCGCCCAAAGAGAGGTTAGGACCTATGCCTAGGGAACACGTGCGCCATATCAACATCATCGGTCACCAGAACCCGGATACCGATTCCATCTGTTCAGCCATTGCCTATGCCTGGCTTAAAAACGGCGGCAGCCATACCGGCTTGTATGAGGCCCGCCGCGCCGGACATGTGAACCGGGAAACCGCCTTTGTACTCAAGCATTTCGGGCTGGAACCGCCCCGGCTGTGTACCGACGTGAGCCCCCAGATCAAGGATATCGACATCCGCAAACAGCCCGGCATCGACGCCGAGATGAGCGTACGCGCCGCCTGGAACCTGATGCGCGATGTGGAGATCGACACCCTGTGCATCACCGACGCCGACAACGAGCTGCAGGGCCTGATCACAATTAAAGATATTGCCGATGCCAACATGGATTTGTTTGACACCGGCGTGCTGGCTGCCGCCAACACCAGCTACCGCAATCTGTTGGAGACCCTGGAAGCCGAGATGATCGTAGGCGACGCCGACGCCCGCATCACCCGGGGCGATATCTGCATCGGCACCAGCCCCGAAATCATGGAAGAACTGGTCAAGCCGGGGGATATCGTGCTGGTGTCCAACCGGTACGAAACCCAGATGTGTGCCATTGACTGCGGTGCGTCCGCTATTGTGGTCTGCTGCGGTTCCGCCGTGCCCCGCACCATCGTGGCCCGCGCCCAGGAGAAAGGCTGCGCCGTGCTGGCCACCCCCTACGATACCTATGCTTCGGGGCGGCTGGTCACCACCGCCGTGCCGGTGCGCCATTTCATGCGTACCCATGACCTGATAAAGTTCAGCGTCAACACCCCTATCGAGGATGCCCGCAAGATCATGGCCAGCGTGCGCCACCGCTATTTCCCCATTCTGGACGAAAACGGCAAATACTGCGGTGTGGTCAGCCGCCGCAACCTGCTCAACCTGCACCGCAAAAAGCTGATCCTGGTGGACCACAACGAGCGTACCCAGGCGGTGGACGGCCTGGAGCAGGCCGACATCCTGGAAATCATCGACCATCACCGCATCGGCAACCTGGAGACCAGCGGGCCCGTCTATTTCCGCAACGTACCGGTGGGCTGTACGGCCACCATCCTGTACCAGATTTTCCAGGAACAGGGGGTCACCCCCAGCAAACCGATTGCCGGGCTGCTGCTGTCGGCCATTTTGTCCGACACGCTGATGTTCCGTTCCCCCACTTCCACCCCGCAGGATGAGCAGACCGCCCATGCCCTGGCGGAACTGGCGGGGGAGGATATCCCTGCCTATGCCGAGCAGATGTTTGAGGCAGGGGCTGACCTGACCGGGCGGGACGCCGAAGATGTCTTCCGCTCCGACTTCAAGGCGTTCAGCCGGGGCGACGCCAAGTTCGGCGTGGGCCAGTCCATCTATATGACCGACAAATCCCGGGCCGCTGCCGAGGCGTTGGTAGGGCCTTTCCTGCCGGAAGCTGCCCGCCGGGAAAGTCTGCCCATGATTTTCTATATGTTCACCGACATGAAGACCCAAAGTACCGACCTGATGTTCTGTGGTCGCCATACCGATGAGATCGTGCGGGATGCTTTCGGCGTGGAACCCAAGGACGGCATGGCCGTGCTGCCCGGGGTGGTCAGCCGCAAAAAGCAGCTGCTGCCCCCGCTGCTGGCCGCGCTGCAGGCCCGGCAGGACTGACAAGGCAATGCATATTTATGCGGAGCGGGCAGGGGAACTGCCCGTTCCGCGGTTTTGTTCATGAAAAGTTTGTTTGACACTGTGTACAGTTTCTACTATAATAGGTAGTATACATTTCGTACAAAAAAACAATGCGATGAAAAGGGACCGAGCAAAGGGTCAATCGTGAGATGGAAAGGGAGGGTTCTGCTATGAGCGATTATGCAGCCATCGAAAAGGAAGCCCGCATTTTTACCGAGGAATGCGTCACCAACAACCGGGTGGACCCGGCGCTGTTTGCCCAGTACAACATCAAGCGCGGTCTGCGTGACCAGGATGGCAAAGGTGTGCTGGCAGGCATCACCAACATTTCCCGCATCGACGCTTTCGAGGAACGGGACGGCAAAAAGGTCCCCTGCGACGGCAAGCTGTGGTATCGCGGGTACAATGTCTATGACCTGATCCGCGGCCTGCGGGGCAAACGCTATGCTTTTGAGGAAGCCGCCTACCTGCTGCTGCTGGGGGACCTGCCCAACGAGCAGCAGCTGGAGACTTTCAAGGATTGCCTGGTCAAATGCCGGGACCTGCCCACCAACTTTGTGCGGGACGTTATCATGAAAGCGCCCAGCAAAGACCTGATGAACTCCCTGACCCGCAGTGTGCTGACCCTGGCCAGCTACGACGACGACATCGGCAAGAGCGACCTGCAGACCCAGCTGGAGCAGTGCATCAAGCTTATCAGCGTGTTCCCCATGCTGGCCGTCTACGGCTACCATGCCTATCATTATTATGAGTGCGACGGCAGCATGTACATCCACCGGCCCAAGCCGGAACTGTCCACGGCGGAAAATCTGCTGCAGATGCTGCGCCCTGACCGCCAGTACACCGACCTGGAAGCCCACGTGCTGGACATCGCCCTGCTGCTGCATATGGAGCATGGCGGCGGCAACAACTCCACCTTCACCACCCGTGTGGTCACCTCCTCCGGGTCGGATACCTATTCAGTCATTGCGGCGGCGCTCTCCAGCCTCAAGGGCCCCAAGCACGGCGGCGCCAACATCAAGGTCATGCACATGATGGACGATGTGCGCGCCCATGTGGCCGATCCCACCGACGAGGACGCCATGCGGGATTACCTGGGCAAGATCGTGGACCGGCAGGCCTTCGACCAGAAGGGCCTGATCTACGGCATGGGCCACGCGGTCTACTCCCTCAGTGATCCCCGCGCCGTGGTGTTCAAGAACTTTGTGCATCAGCTGGCCGACGCCAAGGGCCGGGACCGGGATTTCGAATACTACAACACCATCGAGCGGCTGGCCCCCCAGGTCATTGCCGAAAAACGCCACATCTACAAGGGCGTTTCCACCAACGTGGACTTCTACTCCGGCTTTGTCTACGATATGCTGGGCATCCCGGTGGAGCTGTATACCCCCATCTTTGCCATCGCCCGTATCGTGGGCTGGGCCGCCCACCGCATGGAGGAGCTGGTCAACGTGGACAAGATCATCCGCCCTGCTTACCAGAGCATCATGGTCCCGCGGGAGTATGTGCCCCTGCAGGACCGCTGACCTACTTTCTTGAAAGAAAGTAGGCAAAGAACTTTTATTCGACCAAGCCGGGAAAGGGGAGCGAAGACTGTCTGCCCCGGTAAAATTCCGAACAAAACGCAACAAAAAAGCACACCGCCGCCGCGGTGTGCTCAGACTATCGAAAAAGTATAAAACCGTCTGCGGCGGCGGACATGCGCCGACCGCCGCAGACACAACCAGGGAAATTTGGCGGCAAATTGTGTGCGAGACGCATAGCGTCGAGTGCGCGATTTGCCGTCAAATTTTGTCGAGGGGGTGTCCAAGAGGGGGAATAGGCCCGTCAGGCAATTGCCGTGCGGGACTGTTCCCCCTTTTGCAGCGTGTCGAGTTTCTCGACACGCTGAACACACCGCGGCGGCGGTGTGCTTTTTGTTATGAGGGGGTTATTCGCTCATCAGGGCGTGGTGGCTGGTGGGGGCGTGTTCGTCCTGGTAGGCCAGCGCTGCCGTGATAAAGCCCTTGAACAGGGGATGGGCCCGGTTGGGGCGGCTCTTGAACTCGGGGTGGAACTGCACGCCCACATAGAAGGGGCGCTCAGTCAGTTCCACGGCTTCCACCAGACGGCCGTCGGGGCTGGTGCCGGCAATGGTCAGGCCCTTCTCTTCAAACTCGGCGCGGTAATCGTTGTTGAATTCATAGCGGTGGCGGTGCCGCTCGTCAATCTCCAGTTTGCCATAGCAGCGGGCCATGGTGGTGTCTGGCTTGATGGAGCAGGGGTAAGCGCCCAGGCGCATGGTGCCGCCCTTGGGAATGTTGCCCTGCTGGTCCGGCATCAGGTCGATGACATTGTGGGCGCCTTCCGGCGTGAATTCGCTGGAATTGGCGTCAGCGTAACCCAGCACGTCGCGGGCGTATTCCATGACCAGAATCTGCATGCCCAGGCAGATGCCGAAATAGGGGATGTTCTGTTCCCGGGCGTAGCGGGCAGCCTGGATCATGCCCTCGATGCCCCGGTTGCCAAAGCCGCCGGGCAGGATAATGCCGTCCACCTCGGCCAGTTCTTCGGCGCAGCGGTTCTGGTCCACCAGTGTCTCGCAGTCCACCCATTTGATGTCGATCTTGCTCTCGGTCTCAAACCCGGCGTGGTAGAGGCTTTCCATCACGCTCAGGTAGGCATCGTGCAGCTTGACATACTTGCCCACCAGGGCGATGGTGCAGGTGCGGCTGCGGGTGGCAATGCGGCTGATAAGCTCTTTCCACTCGGTCAGGTCGCTGCGGGGTGTGTCCAGGTGCAGCTGGCGTGTCACTACGTTGGTCAGCCCGGCGGCTTCCAGCATCAGCGGGCACTCGTACAGGCTGGGCATGGTCAGATTTTCGATCACGCAGTCGGGCCGCACGTTGCAAAACATGCTGATCTTGCGCTTGATATCGCTGCCCACCGGGCCGTCAGCCCGCAGCACAATGACATTGGGAGCGATGCCCATGCCCTGCAGCTCCTTGCAGGAGTGCTGGGCCGGTTTGGACTTGTATTCGTCGGAGCCCGAGATGTAGGGCACCAGTACCACATGGATATAGCAGCAGTTTTCCGGCCCCTGCTCAATGCCCACCTGGCGGATGGCCTCCAGGAAAGGCTGGCTCTCAATGTCGCCGGTGGTGCCGCCGATCTCGGTGATAACCACGTCGGCCTCGGTACTCTTGGCCAGGTTATAAATATAGCTCTTGATCTCGTTGGTGATGTGGGGGATGATCTGCACGGTCTGGCCCAGGTAGGCGCCCTGGCGTTCCTTGTTCAGCACGTTCCAGTACACCTTGCCGGTAGTCAGGTTGGAATACCGGTTCAGGTTTTCATCGGTGAACCGTTCATAGTGCCCCAGGTCCAGGTCGGTCTCGGTGCCGTCATCGGTCACGAAGACCTCGCCGTGCTGCAAGGGACTCATGGTGCCGGGGTCTACATTGATGTAGGGGTCCAGCTTCTGGCTGGCCACTTTCAATCCCCGGGTCTTGAGCAGCCGCCCCAGGCTGGCTGCCGTGATGCCTTTTCCCAGACCGGAGACCACGCCCCCGGTCACAAAGATATACTTCGTTCCCATAACTTTACCCTCCTTATTGCTAAAGAAAAAAACAATAACTCTAATATTATACACGCGGACCGGCAAATTTCAAGGTACAAAGGAGGCTTTGCACCGGCCGGACAGTAAAAATTTACATAAACCTTTGGGAGAGGGATGTATTGACAAATCAGCCGGTCTGGTGTACAATTTCCCTATCCTACAAGAAAGGTATGAATATCCATGGGTCACCGGTTTCTGCTGCACCGGCGATGTCGTCCGGGGCACTGTTTGTAAAATTCCGCACATTTGTAATCAGAGACAGGAGACGAAAAGCCATGAGCAAAATTTATACATCTGCCGACCAGCTGATCGGGCGCACCCCACTGCTGGAACTCACCCACATCGAAGCTGCCGAAGGCCTCCAGGCCCGGGTACTGGCCAAACTGGAATATTTCAACCCCGCCGGTTCGGTAAAAGACCGGGTGGCCAAGGCCATGATCGACGACGCCGAGGCCACCGGCAAACTCAAACCCGGTTCGGTCATCATCGAGCCCACCTCGGGCAACACCGGCATCGGCCTGGCGTCGGTGGCGGCAGCCCGGGGTTACCGGGTCATCATCGTCATGCCCGATACCATGAGCGTAGAGCGCCGCTTGCTGATGAAAGCCTATGGTGCCGAACTGGTGCTGACCGAAGGCGCCAAGGGTATGGCGGGGGCCATTGCCAAAGCTGACGAGCTGGCTGCCGAAATTCCCGGCAGCTTTGTGGCGGGGCAGTTCGTCAACCCTGCCAACCCGGCAGCCCACCGGGCCACCACCGGTCCTGAAATCTGGCAGGACACCGACGGCCAGGTGGATATCTTTGTGGCGGGGGCCGGCACCGGCGGTACCATCACCGGCGTGGGCGGCTACCTGAAAGAGAAAAATCCCGCTGTGCGGGTCGTGGCTGTGGAACCGTCGGATTCGGCGGTACTCAGCGGCGGCAAGGCGGGACCCCACAAACTGCAGGGCATCGGCGCGGGCTTTGTGCCCGAAGTGCTGGACACCACCGTCTATGACGAGGTGATGCCCGTTACCGCCGAAGATGCCTTTGCCGCGGGCCGCATGATGGGCCGTAAGGAAGGTGTGCTGGTGGGCATTTCTTCCGGCGCAGCACTGCATGCCGCCCTGGAACTGGCCAAGCGGCCCGAGAACGCCGGCAAGACCATCGTGGTGCTGCTGCCCGACACCGGTGACCGCTACCTGTCCACCCCTATGTTTGCAGAATAATTTTTCGACCCGGCCGCAGCGTCTGCTGCGGCTTTTTGTTTGCATTTTGTTCCGTTTTGGCGTATGCTGAAAGCATCATCAACACAGGAGAGAAACGCCCCATGCCCAACGTCATCGAGATCACCGACCTGTCCGCCCCGGAACTGGACGTCTACACCCGCCTGACCGACCACCAGCTGCGCAGCCGCCTGCACCCGGAACAGGCGCGCATCATTGTGGAGAGCCCCAAGGTCATCGCCACGGCGCTGGATGCCGGGCTGATGCCGGAGTCCTTTTTGATGGAACGCCGCCAGGTGGACGGGCCTGCTGCCGGGGTACTGGCCCGCTGCCCGGATGTGCCGGTGTACACGGCGGACCGGGAAGTGCTGGCCCGGCTGACCGGCTATACCCTGACCCGGGGCGTGCTTTGCGCCATGGGCCGCCCGGCCCCCCGCACGGCGGAGGAGATCTGCCAAAACGCCCGCCGGGTGGCCGTGCTGGAAAACATTGTGGATTCCACCAACATCGGCGCCATCTTCCGCTCGGCGGCGGCGCTGGGCATGGATGCCGTGCTGCTGTCGCCGTCCTGCTGCGACCCGCTGTGCCGCCGGGCCGTGCGGGTCAGTATGGGTACGATGTTCCAGGTGCCCTGGGCCCGCTTGGGAACTGTGAAAGAAGACTGGCCCGCGGCGGGCCTGGCACGGCTGCACGCCCTGGGGTTTGCCACGGCGGCTATGGCACTGGATGACCGCGCCAAAGCCGTGGACGACCCTGCCCTGCAGCAGCCGGAAAAGCTGGCCGTGGTGCTGGGCACCGAGGGGGACGGCCTGAACGCCGAAACCATCGCCCGGTGCGACCATACCGTAATGATCCCCATGCAGCATGGGGTGGACTCCCTCAATGTGGCGGCGGCTGCGGCAGTGGCTTTCTGGCAGCTGCGGGCCCGGTGAGCATCCTGCTACAAAAAACAGACGAATTTTTTACGTCCCGTTGACGAAAGACGGGGCGTTTTTGGTTGTTTTTGCGCCCCGGAAATGCTACAATACAATTATGTTTGACACAACAGGGGGAATTGTGCATGGGTTTTCTGAAAAAATTTACCCGGCAGGAACTGAGCTGGATGATGTACGACTGGGCCAACAGCGCCCATTCGGTCATTGTGGTCACCATCCTGCCCATCTTCTTTGACTCGGTGGCCGAGTGCACGGCGGACAGTGTATCCAGCATGTCCACCTGGGGCTACGCCACCAGCATCGCCATGGCCATCGTGGCGCTGGCAGCGCCGTTCCTGGGCGTCTTCGGCGACATCCGCGGCATGCGCAAACGGCTGTTCACGGCGTTTTTACTGCTGGGTGTGCTGGCGGTGGCGGGCCTGGCCTTCACGCCGGGCATGGACTTCACCTCCTCCACCGACGCGGCGGGCCGGGTGGCCGGACTGGTGCTGGTGCTGTACATCCTCAGCACCATCGGGTTCGATGCTTCCTGCATCTACTATGACGCCTTTTTGACCGATATCACCACTGAGGACCGCATGGATGCCGTCTCCACCATGGGGTACGGCCTGGGGTACATTGGCGGCTCCACCATCCCGCTGGTCATCTTCCTGGGGATGAACGCCGCCGGGGTGCCCATGCTCACCTGCCTGAGCATCATCTTTGCCATCACCGCCGTGTGGTGGTTGGCATTCAGTCTGCCGCTGCTGAAAAACTGCCGCCAGACCTCCGGCAAACCCTATGAAAAAGGGGACATTGGCCGCAATATCAAGGGGGTGTTCACCACCATCCGGGAGATCGGTGCCGACAAACCCATGCTGGTCTACATCATCTCCTATTTCTTCTACATCGACGGCGTGCACACCATCATCAGCATGGCCACCAGCTACGGCACCAACCTGGGGCTGGACTCCGCCGGTATGCTGCTGGCGCTGCTGCTGGTGCAGGTGCTGGGTCTGCCCTTCTGCCTTTTGTACATGAAGCTGGCGGCCCGGTTCGGCGCCCGCACCATGGTGGGGGTGGGCATCTGCGTGTACATGTTCATCTGCATCTTCGGCTTCTTTATGAACAGCCTGTGGCAGTTCTGGGTGTTGGCCGTGTTGTGTGCCACCAGCCAGGGGGGAATCCAGGCGCTGTCCCGTTCCATGTTCGGCAAATTGATCCCGGACCGGGACCGCAGCGGCGAGTTCTTCGGCTTCTTTGACATCTTCGGCAAGTTTTCCTCTATCCTGGGCCCCACGCTGGTGGGCGTGGTCAGCGCCTTTGCGGCGGACCGCATGCTGGCGGACCAGGGCCTGACCGCTGCCACCGCCACCGCCGAGCAGGTGGACGCCATCAACGCGGCGGCGGGACCCTACGGCATCCTGTCGGTGATCCTGATCATCATCGCCGGTGCGCTGCTGTACTTCCTGGTACTGCCCCGCACGCTGCAAGGCGATACCCGCAACATCTGAGGCGGGCGGCAGGGGAGCCAAAGGCGGCGCAGCCGCTGAATCCGGGTCTGCTCTTTGTGCACCCTGCGCACAACATTTGACTTTTTGCCCCCGGCGGGGTACAATACCGCTACGCTGTTACCGTAAAGGAAGTGAAATCCCATGCCGGAAGGGTATACCCACCTGCGCACCGCGCAAAAGGCCGCGGCTGCCATCCATTATAAAATCCAGTGTCCCGCAGCTTTCGGGGCGGGCGCCAACGGGCCGGACAGTTTTTTCTGTTACGAAGTGTGGAAGAAAAAGGCCAAACGTCATTACGATCTGCCCGGCCTGGGGGAACGCATGCACGAGGAAAAGACCGGGCAATTCCTGCTCAGTCTCTGCCGCCATGTCAAGACCCGCCCCCAGGTGGAATACGCTCTGGGCTTTCTGTGCCACTACGCCACCGACACAGTGGTGCATCCCTTTGTCTGTGCCATGTGCGAACCGGGCATGCCCTACGGGGGCAAGGGAGGCCACGGCTATCTGGAGATCGCCCTCGACTCCACGCTGCACGGCGAGGACACCGGCGATACCCTGGTGCCCGGGGACGACGCCAGCCCCCTGCCCACCGGCGAGGAACTGGCCGACATCACCACGCTGCTGCATACCTGTCTGCTGGAAGTCTACGGCGAGGATATCCCGGTGGAATACCTGGCCGACGCTTTCTACCACATCCACGCGCTGCGGGGGATTTTCCCCAGCCGGCACGGGTTGCGCCGGGCACTGTTCTGGCTGGTGGAGCCGCTGTTCGGCGGACGGGGGTTCATCACAGGGCATGTATCTCCCCGCAAACTGGCTGACCTGCCTGATACCTGGACCGACCCCTTTACCGGCGCAACGCGGGACGGCGGGCTGTTCGCCCTGCTGCCCAAGGCCCAGCGCCGCAGCGAAGAATGTATGGGCGCGGCGCTGCTCTTGTGGCTGAAAAAATATTCTGAGGAAGAGTTCTTCCGGGCGGTGGGCAGCGCCAGCTACACCCAGGGCATAGCCACACCGGAAAGTGACCCCGACGCCGCACCGCCGCAACCCCCGCAGACCCCGCCGGCTGAACCTGCAGCTGCGCCGGAACCCCCGGAACCCGACACCACCACCGAAACAAAGGAGACGATTGTATGATCCGCATCACCATGCAAAACGGCAAAACCATCGACATTGAACTGGACCCCACCGCGGCCCCCATCACCTGCGAAAACTTTGAAAAGCTGGTCAAGCAGGGCTTTTACAACGGTCTGACTTTTCACCGTGTCATCCCCGGCTTCATGATCCAGGGCGGCTGCCCCCAGGGCAACGGCACCGGCGGCCCCGGCTGGCACATCAAGGGCGAGTTCCTGCAGAACGGTGTGGTCAACCCCATCAAGCACACCCGGGGCGTCATCAGCATGGCCCGCGCCATGGACCCCAACTCGGCGGGCAGCCAGTTCTTCATCATGCACCAGGATGCCCCCCACCTGGACGGCGGCTATGCGGCCTTCGGCAAGGTGGTCAGCGGTATGGATGTGGTGGATGAGATCGCCGCTGTCGCTACCGACTGGAACGACAAGCCCCGCACCCCCGTGGTCATGGAGAAAGTGGAGATCGTCTGATCTTGCCGACACAAGCGGACGCAGGCTTTGGGCCTGCGCCCGCTTTTCTGTTGACGTGTAGGTTTGTCAAACATGTTGGACAGTGAATTCTAATGGAGAAAGCCAGCCGAGAGGCCTCATAGGGAAGTTGTTGGAGCGGTTGTTGTGGACAGCAAGTTGTTTTGCGAAGTCATTGAGAGAGTAAAAGCTGTGGCAGGTGTAGAAGCGTTTCTGGTCCTCTCTGTGGCTGCGTTCTACCTTGCCGTTGTGGCGGGGCGTGTAGGGGCGGATGAGCTTGTGGCGGATGCCCAGTTTGGCGGCGGTAGCTTCGAAGAGAGTGGGTAGATCGTGCCTGCTGTTGGAAAAGCGGTTTGTGAACTCAAAACCGTTATCCGTCTGGACACATTCCACCCGGATGCCCCGGAGTGCGTACCACTTGCACAAACGTTCCAGGAAATCAGCCGAGGAATAGGTACTCTGCTCCGGGTAAGCAGCCAGGAAGCGCAGACGGGTGAACTCATCAATGGCGGTATACTGGAACAGGCGAAGTCCCGGGTCTGTGATACACCTGCGGGGCACGACCTTCACATCCACCTGTATCCGCTGTCCGGGATAGGTCATCTGCTCATAAGGCTTGGGCTTGTACGCTTTTTTCTTCTGGTTCACAGCAAACAGTCCCAATCTGCGCATGACGCGGAACAGGCTCTCGGGGCGGCGGGCATAGCCACGTTTCCGCAGTCTGTGCCATAGTTCCACCATGCCCAGGTTTGGGTTACGGCGGCGCATATCCCGGATCAGTTTCAGTTCTGCTTCTGTATGCTGATTGGGATGGCTGCGGGGTCGTCTGGACTGACAGGCCAGGGAGGCTACACTTCCATCCCAGCGGGCTTTCCAAAAGTAGATATACGACCGGCTCTTGTTATACTTCCGGCTGGCACGGCTGACGCCGTACTTTTCTGCATATCGCATCAGGGATTGCCGATATGCCATGTCCTGTGTTATACTCTTACTCATGAAGGATATGGCCCCCTCTCGTTTCGTTGTTGACTGCAACTTCAACTATAACCGATGAGGCCGTATCCTTCATCCTTTTTTATTCAACTGTCCAAGATGTATTGTACTCCTACAGGCCTGCGCCCGCTTTTCTGTTGACGGCGGTTGAAATCTTCTGTAAAATCGGTTATACTATTTTGTAATCATATCGTAATTCCGGGCAAACGCCCCGTTGATAAAAGGAGCACACCATGGCACATACCGTAATGGTCACCGGCGCAGACGGTTTTATCGGCAGCCACCTGACCGAGGAACTGGTCAAACGCGGCGAGAAAGTCCGCGCTTTCTGCCTGTACAATTCCTTCGGGTCCCTGGGCTGGATCGACACCCTGCCCAAAGAAATCCGCGATGAGATCGATATTTTTATGGGCGACGTGCGCGACCCCAACGGTGTGCGCACCGCTATGCGCGGGCAGGAGCGGGTATTCCACCTGGCGGCGCTCATTGCCATCCCGTTCTCTTACCACAGCCCCGACAGCTATGTGGACACCAACATCAAGGGCACCCTGAACGTCCTCAACGTCGCCCGGGAACTGGGCACCCAGCGGGTGCTGGTCACCTCCACCAGCGAGGTCTACGGCACCGCCCAGTATGTGCCCATCGACGAAAAGCACCCCTACCAGGGTCAGAGCCCCTATTCCGCCACCAAGATCGGCGCTGACCGTTTGGCTGAGAGCTTCTACCGCAGCTTTGACCTGCCGGTCACCATCGTGCGGCCCTTCAACACCTACGGCCCCCGCCAGAGCGGGCGGGCCATCATCCCCACCATCATCACCCAGCTGCTGGCCGGCCAGACCGAAATCAAGCTGGGCAGCCTGACCCCCACCCGGGACTTCAACTACGTCAAGGACACCGCCAACGGCTTCATGACCATCGCGGACTGCGACGCCGCCATCGGCCGGGAACTGAACATCGCCACCGGTGTGGAACACTCCATCGGCGATCTGGCCCATGAGCTGATCGCCCAGATCAACCCCAACGCCACCATCGTCTGCGAGGCCGAGCGCCTGCGCCCCGAAAAGAGCGAGGTCAACCGCCTGCTGGGAGACGCCACCCAGCTGCGGGAACTGACCGGCTGGGCGCCGCAGTACACCTTCGAGCAGGGCCTGGCTGAGACCATCGAATTCCTGCGCGGCAACCTCGACCAGTACAAGGTCGGGCAGTATATCCTGTAATATGGGCGGGGGCAATACACCCAGAACATCCCGCTTCGCACCCACCGTCTGGCCCAAAGCCGTGCGGTGGGCTTTCGTGTTGGCCTTGGGTGCGGTATTGGGGCTGGTGTTCAGCTACTACTGGCGGGTCTTTTACGGGTTGGACGCCCGGGGGATCTCGCCCCTGTGGCCCACCGGCCTGTGCCTGGGGCTGGGCCTGGCGGCGGCAGCGGCCTGCCTGCTGCTGCGCCGGGTGCGGGACTTTGCGGCCCGGGGGGCGGTGTGCATCCTGCTGTGCGGGGTGCTGTTCGCTTTTGCCAACCCGCCGCTGCAAACGCCCGACGAGACCGAACATTATCTGCGCACCTGCGCGATCTCTATGGGCCGCCTGGATTTTGACGCCCAGCGCGGCTACCCCGAGGATGTCGCCCGGCTGATGGCGGCCTTCCCCGGGGCGTGGGTCAACGCCCACACTTCGGCGGGTATCGGCGTGGACCCCGACACCGGCGCCGAGCAGCCCTACAACACCGCCGGGTACGCCCTCAAACAATACGGCAAGGACGGCACGGTGCAGAGCATTGCCGACAGCTTTGCCCAGTACCTCTCGGGTGAGGACGCCGGCAACGAAGTCACCGAGCCCATCAGCTTTCTGATCCTGCCGTTTTTGCCCGGTGCGCTGGGCATGGCGCTGGCCCGGTTGCTGGGCCTGGGCGCCCTGGGCTGGCTGTACGCGGGGCGGCTGGGCAACCTGCTGGCCTATACGCTGCTGTGCTGGCTGGGGCTGCGCACGGCGCAGAAGTGCCGCCCGGCCTTTCTTTGCATCATGCTGCTGCCCATGTCGCTGTACATGGGGGCCTCGCTGAGTTACGACGCCACGCTGCTGGCCTGCTACTACCTGATGCTGGCCCAGCTGACCCGCCCGGTGTGGGACACCCGCACCGCGGCGCTGTACACGGCAGCCTGCGTGTTTGCCAACGGCACCAAACCCTATCTGAATCTTTTGTGGGTGGTGTTGCCGCTGGTCGTTGCCAAACCGGACTGGAAGGCCAAAGGAAGCCGCCCGGTATGGGCGGGCATCTGCGCCGCCGGTTCCCTGGCTTTGACGGTGTTTGTGGAACAGTATGGCGTACTCATGCGCCATAACTACGGCACCATCGCCCGGCAAGGCGGCGCGGCCGTCAACGGCGGGCAGCAGCTGGGCTTTATTTTGTCCAACCCGCTGCGTTACATCGCCGTGCTGCTGGGCACACTGTATGAAAACGACGGCTTCCTGGGCCAGCTGGGGCTTTTTGGCTGGAAGGACCTGCCCGTTTCCTTCCTCAGTATGACCGGGCCGCTGGTACTGCTGGCGGCGGCGCTGCTCTGCACGCCCCGGGGCAACGCCCTGGGCCGCCGCCGTACCGGCTGGCTGGCCGTCTTTGCGGCGCTGTATGGCATCGGCGCCATGACCGCCATGTATATCACCTACACGCCGGTGGGCATGGTGCGCATCGTGGGGCTGCAGACGCGGTATTTCCTGCCGCTGTGGCTGCTGCTGGCCGTGGGGCTGGCGGCGCTGGCCCGGCGGGCGCTGCGCCCGGCCCTCACGGAAAAGCGGGCCGAAGCTCTGGCCCTGCCGCTGTGCGGCGGGTATGCCTTTGTGGGCGCGGTGCTGCTGTTCCAGCACTATTTTATCGGACCTGTATACACTGTGTATTTGAAATAAAAACTATTACGTTTTGTAGAAAGGAGGGCGGCGCGTATGCTGCAGCTTGCCTGGGGCCTGGCCCTGCTGGTTTTGCTGGCGGGGGCCAGCGCGGTGCTCTCTGCCTGGGCGGACCTGGATGCCGCCCTGCTGCCGCTGCCACTGTTGGCCGGGGCCGCGCTGCTGAGTTACGGCTTCGGCGTGGCGGGTGCGCTGCGCATCGGCGCAGTGTTGGCCTTTGTGCTGCTGGCCACGTTGTGGGTGGTAGGGCTTGTCAGGCTGCGGCCCGCCGGGTTTGCCAAAGCCTGCGGCGCAGAGCTGCGGCAGCCCGGCCTGGCGTTGTTTGTGGGCGGCGCGGCTTTTTTGTGGGTGCTGTTTTTTGTGCAGCAACCTATGTTTACCCAGTGGGATGAATTCACCGCCTGGGGCCTGGCACCCAAAATGGTGGTGGAGCGCGGCGCGTTCTATGTGGCCGACCCGGTAAACCTCAAAGCCAGTTTCACCTACCCGGCCACCAGCCTGGTGACCTTTTTGTCCCAGCCTTTCGGTCTCTGGGCCGAGTGGGCCTGCCTGGCCGCGCTGGACACGCTGGCCCTGGCCTGTGTGGCGGCGGCTGCCGCCCTGCCGCGCCGCCGCTGGTACGCGGGGGTGCTGGTGTTTGCGGCGGGGGCGGTATTGCCGTATTTCTTCAGCAATCCCACGCCGGGTGCCTACGCCACCCAGTATGTCAGTGCCATGGCGGACCTGCCCATGGCCATGCTGTTCGGCGGAACTTTCTGCCTGTACCTGGACGTACGGGACCGGCGGTATGCCTTCTGGCTCACAGCGCTGCCCCTGGCGCTGCTGACGCTGACCAAGGACATCTGCTTTGCCTACGGCCTGATTGCGGTCTTTGTCATCGCGCTGGACCAGTTGGCGGCAGGGCAGGGGACACTGCGCACCCGGCTGCTGCCCGTTTTGGGCCGCGCGGGGGGTCTTGCAGTGGTGGTGCTGGCGGCGTTTTTGAGCTGGAGCCGCTATACAGCGGCCGTGACCCCCACAGTGGACACGGCGGCCAGTGTGGGCAGCGCGGGCCTCAGCTACGGCGCGGTACTGGCGGGCGGTGTCCGCCAGCTGCTGGGCATCGGGCGGGAAGAAAAATTTGCCCAAATCATGGCCGCCATGGGGGATGCTTTCTTCACCCGGCGGGTCTGCCTGCTGGGGGCCGGTGCGGTGGCGGTGGCCGCCATCACGGTCACGGCGGCGGCTGCCTGGCTGGCGTCGGATAAAACCGGGCGCCGCCGGGTGCTGGCCGTGCACCTGGGCTTTGCCTTTTGCTTTGCGGCGCTGTATGCCTTCCATCTGATTTTGTACCATTACAATTTTTCCGACGTGGAGGGCCTGGCCCTCAAGGATTATGACCGCTATCTGGCGCCCTATTACCAGGCCTGGATGCTGACCATGCTCTGTTTGCTGGGGCGGGCAGCCCATGCGCGCCTGAGCGGTGCGGCGGTGGGCGGTGCGGCGGCGGTGCTGCTGGCGGTATTCTGTTGGCGGGGGCTGCCGGCAGCTGGGTTCTGGACCGGCGCCGACAGCCTGTACACGCTGCGCGCTGACGTGCAGCGCCGTGCCAATGCGATGAACACCGTGCTGGACTGGAATGACCGGGTACTGGTGCTGAGCCAGGGCGACGATGCCACCCGCTGGTACTACTACCGCTATGAGCTGACGGCCCGGGTGGTCAACGGCTTTGGCGGCTTCTATGGCCGTCTGGGCGAGACCCAGGACCGTTGGGACAGCGATTTCATGAACCTGGTGGAGAGTGAGAACTGGACCCTCTACGATTATAAAGCGGTCTGTGTGCCCGCCACGCTGGTGGCTTACATGGCCGAAAAAGACTGCGATTATCTGCTCATTGACCGGGCTGATGACTACCTGCAGCGGGAATTCAGCCCGTTGTTTGAGGGCGGGCTGACCAACGACATGCCCGCCACCCTCTATCACTTTGAGGGCGAAGACGCTGCGGTGCCCTTTACCCTGGCCGTTGTGGCGGAAAGCGAGGTGCAGTGATGGCACAGCGCAAACCGATTGGGATCAACCGGCCATTGTTCCGGCCACAGCAGTTGCTGCTGCTGGCCTATCTGCTGGCGGCAGTGCTGTGGGTGGTGCGCTGCCTGGGCGGCGGCGCCGTCATGCTCAACTACAAGCTGCAGGGCAAAATGCCCCAGAGGACGCTGACCCCGGCGGAACTGACCACCGAAAGTTTTGCCCCCTATTCTTCCAACGAGTGGTGGACCCCACCCGACGACGATCCCAACTGGTATTTGTCAACCGACAACGACCCCCATATCTACTGGCAGGGCCAGGGTTACCTCGAAACCGTGCGGCTGGACGCCGCCCACAGCCTGCCCCCGGGTGGCGTGGCGCTGTATTACTTGCTGCCCGGCCAGACCGATTACAGCGAAGCCCAGAAAGTCTACGCCGCCGTCACCGGCGACGGGCAGTATACCTTTGACCTGGGCGGGCGCTGGGTGACCGGTCTGCGCATCGACCCCGACAGTGTGGGCGGCGTGCCGACGCTGTTTACCGGTGTAGAGCTGAACCCCGCCGCCCCCTGGTATACCCGGTGTCTGCCGTCCGGCGGGCAGTGGCTGCTGTTGCTGTTTGCCCCGGCGTTGGCCGCTGCCTTTGCAGGGCTGGTGCAGGCGCTGTGGGGCCGGGATGCCCCCGAGACCAAGGAATAAGGAGACTGGCATGGAATTACTCTGCGTATTGGCGGCATTGCTGGCGCTGTTTTTGCTCTGCGCGGCATTGACGCGGAAAGCCCGTGTGCCCGCCGCCCTGGCCCCGCTGACCGCCCTTTCGGCCATCGCTTCGGTGCTGACGCTGGCGGGCATGGCCGGGGTACTCTACCCGGTGACCTGGGTGCTGTATATCGCATGTGCGGCAGCAGGGGTCTGGGCGTTCTGGCCCCAAAAGGGTCAAACGCCGGACGGGAAAGCCCTGTTCACCCCGGGCAGCGTGCTGTTCTGGGGCATGGCCCTGGCCTTTGCCGTGTACTTTTTTGTGCGCCAGCCCATTGCCAGCGGGTATGATGAGCTGAGCCTGTGGGCCACGGCAGTCAAGGTC
Source organism: Candidatus Gemmiger excrementavium (assembly GCA_019116485.1). GTDB lineage: Bacteria > Bacillota > Clostridia > Oscillospirales > Ruminococcaceae > Gemmiger > Gemmiger excrementavium. The sequence continues at coordinate 17,738 of DXBO01000027.1, read as the reverse complement.
ACCAAGGTGGACAACAGCCTGTATTCCACCGCCACGCTGGGCACCCCCTGGGCCGTGACCCAGAACCCCGGTCTGCCGCTGCTGAGTTATTTCTTCCAGTTCCTGGGCAGTTATGCGGACTGGAAAACCTACCTGGCCTATGACGTCCTCTATTTCGCCTGCTTTGCGGCGGTGCTGGGGGCACTGCCCTGGGGCAAATGGCGGGTGGCGGTGCCGCTGGCCGCTGTACTGTGGTGCACGCCGTTCTTCTTCACCATCTACAACCATACCATCTACCTGGCCGATACCTACCTGACCACCTACGGCGATGTGCCGGCGGGGCTCGTGTTCGGTGGGGCGGTGGCTGCCTGGCTGGCCCTGCGCCAGACCGACGGCCCCCGCTGGGTCGTGTTGCCGGTATTGGCGCTGGCGGCCAACCTCAAAGCCAACGACTTTGTACTCAGTCTGGCGGCGGCGGGGCTCATCGCCGTGGATGCCTGGCTGTTCTGCGACGGGCCTTTCCGTCAGGGCCTTGCCCGCCGCACCGGGTTTGCAGCAGCCTGCTTTGCTGCGCCCATGGCGGTCTACTACCTGTGGAATGTCCGCTATGTGGGGTGGCTAGTAGCCCGCAATGCCAGTGAAGGCGGTGTGGGCGAGACCTCGGCTTCGCTGGGGCAGGTGGTCGTCAACGGTGTTAAAATTCTGCTGGGCCAGCCGGTGGAAGGATTTTTTGCCGAGCGTCAGCCCCAGTTCTTGCAGGCCATGGCCGATATGGGCCACCAGTTCTGGACCAGCGACGGCAAACTGAGCATGATCGGCCAGGGCCGCAACGTGGTGGGGCTGATTTTGCTGGTCTTTGCGCTGGCCGCCGTGGTGGCTGCGGGCCGGCAGCTGAAAGCGCGTATCGCCGTGCTGGCGGGGCTGTCCACCCTCTGCTTTGTGGGGTATAACCTGATGCTGGCTCTCAGCTACGGATTTATCTTCAAGGACTTTCAGGCGGCAAGCCTGCAGGACTATAACCGCTACATTTACAGCTATTACATCGGCTGGTTCCTCATGGCGCTGGCCTGCCTGGCGGTGGCGCTGCTGCCCCAGATGCGCCGCCAGATCCAACTTGTCAAAGAAAAAGACGGCCCAACTGCCGTTTTCCGTTCCAATCTCTATACCCCGCGCTGGGGGTTGGCCGGGCAGGGGGCGGTGCTGCTGTTGGCGGCAGCCATGCTGTTCCGCCAGGGGCAGATCGTGCTGCCCCAGCTCAGCGTGCTGGGCTTTGCCGACAGTGAATTCGCTGACCGCCGCAACATCCGGGCCGAGGCCGACCTTGTGTGCAGTTACTTGACGGAAGAGGACCGTGTCTTTTTTGTCAGCCAGGGCGACAACGGCGAGCGCTGGTTCTCCGCCGTGTTCGATTTCTATCCCGTTCTGGTGGATTACTCCGGCATTGTGTCCGAGATGATCGGCGGCGGCGGGGAACTGGGGCTGCCGGAACTCAAACCTGACGAGGAAGGCCCCAAAAACTTCTACTACCACGGCTTTACGGCGGATGAACTGGATGCCATCGTGCGGGGCAACGGCTGCACGGTGCTGTACCTGCAGACCATCGACGATATTTTTGTGCAAAGTTACGCCGAATTGTTCACCGACGGTCTGGCCGCCGTCCAAAACGGTGAGACGCTGCTCTACCGGGTGACCGACGCGGGCTTCGCGCCTATGGAAATGGAGGTGAGTTCCCCGTGAAGACACTGCAACGCTGGGTTTCCCGCCGGGGTGCGCTTCCCCTGACCTGTTATCTGGTGGCGGCGGCGCTGTGGCTGGTACTGGGAGCTGTCCACTGGAGCAGCGATGCCCTGGCCCGCAGCGCCGGTACACTGTATGAAGCCGACATCCCGGTGGCCGACTGGAAGCTGGCAGGTCTGCAGGATAACGGCAGCACCGCCGACACAGCCCTGCTCACCACCACCGACGGCGACCCCCAGATGATCCTGGAAGATGTGTCCGATATGGTGGTGCGTACCCTCAGCTACACCGTAGCGTTTGAGGGCGACGCCCGGGAGATGTGCCTGTACTACACCACCAAGATAGGGGAGGACTACAGCCAGGACCGCCGGGTGTTCCCCCAGGCGCTGGGCGAGGGGCGCTACCTCTACACGCTGCCCCGCACCTCTATTGTGGCGCTGCGCCTGGACCCCTGCAGCCCCGATGAAAACAAGACGGTGGGCCTGACTTTTGCCCCGGGTACCATTTCCCTCAACGCGCCGGAAACCCTGCCCGCTGTCTGGCAATACTTTGTGCCCTCCTGGTATCAGGCCTTCTGCCTGGTGCTTTACCCGGCCCTGGCCGCGGCGGCGCTCAGCTGGCTGCGGGCCGTCTGGTGTGCCTTGCGCCGCAAAACAGCATAAACAAAAAATCCACCCCGTCCAGGGTGGATTTTTCTATAGGTTCAGGTTTCAGGTGATCTTCAACGCCCGCTGCACCCGGTAGACGATGTACCGGAACATCCCCACGATCAGGCTGCCTTCCACCCAGATATAGTTGGGCAGATTGCGCCAGCGGAATTTCGGCTTGTCGATTTTCGGCAGGGCAACCCATGCCTCGGCAAAGCCCTTGGCGTAATCGCCGCCAAAACCCCGCAGCCGGAACATCACCACTTTCAGCAGGTAGCCCAGCAGCATGGGGATAAAGTTGAGAATCAGCATCAGCAACGGCTGGTTCTTGTAGGGCAGCAGAATGCTGTTGCGCCCGCTCTGGATGCTTTTGAAGGGATTGTACCGCACGGCGCCGGTGGTGGCGCCGCAGATATGGCGGCAGCGGGCGGTGGGGCAGTAGACGTTTTTGTAGCCGAAGTTATTGGCCCGCCAGGAAAGGTCCACGTCCTCGTAATAGGCAAAGAACAGCTCGTCAAATACGCCGATCTCCTCCAGGATGGACTTGCGGTAGAGCGCCGCGCCGCCGCAGGCGCTGAACACCCGGCAGGGTTTTGTATAGCGGCTGGCTTTCAGGCCGTCGCCCCGCTTGCAGGCGAACCCCAAAATCGTCACATAGTCCCCGGCGTCGTCAGCCAGTTCCGGCTCATAATAGCGCAGCATCAGACTGCTCACGGCAAATATCCTGGGGTCGGCCTCGGCGGTTTTCAAAAGTTCCGCCAGCCAATCGGGGTCCGCAAAGGCGTCGTTGTTGAACAGCGCCATATATTCGGCTTTGGCTGCGGCGATCCCTTGGTTGACTGCGTGGGAAAACCCGGTGTTGTTCTCGTTTTCGATCAGGGTATAGCGGTCCCGGCCACGGTAGCTGCGGGCGATCTCCAGGCTTTCGTCGGTGGAGCCGTTGTCAATGACGATCAGCTCAAAATCCTGTTCGGTCTGGGCCCAGATGGATTCGATGGAATCCCGCAGCCAGCCCGCGCCGTTCAGGTTGGGGATGATGACCGATGCTTTCATGGGGCCTCCTTTTCAGTAGTAGAAGCGGGCCGGGGTGACCATCAGATAGGCCGTTATGGCAAACACCAGGGTCAGCATGGCAAACAGCACTGCTACGATCAGCGTGCGCACCAGGTAGGCCTGGGCCAAAGTGCGGCGGGCAGGGTTGCGGGTGGCGCCAAAACTCCACACCAGCGACAGAATAAACCCTGCCACCGGGATGGCAAAGAGCAGCAGCGCCCCCAACGTGGCGCCGAAAGACAGGCCCTCATCCGGTTGTTCCACCGGGTGCGCACCCTCATAATGGGGGGCGGCAGGGGACGGGGCCGGCGGCTCCGGGGGCAGCACGGCCCCGCACTGGGGGCATTGTACGGCGTCGGGGGCTTGCAGCAGCCCGCAATTTTTGCAGTAACGCATGGGGTGGTTCTCCTCTCAGTCCGGCATCAGTGCCCGGTCCAGCTGGGTGTTCAGAATGATCTGGGTGTTGGTGGAACCCATTTTCTGCATCCGGGTCAGCAGATGTTCCAGCGCGTCGATGTCGGGACAGCTGACCTTGACGATGAAGTTGTAGCTGCCGGTCACCCGGAAGCACTGCAGAACCTGGGGTTCCTCCTCCATCATGGCAAGAAAGCTGGCCCGGGTGGCCGCGTCCACCAGCACCGAGATCAACGCCTCTACCCGGGCAGGGGCGCCGGGGTGGCGCAGGATCACCGTATATCCGCCGATGACCCCTTCCTGTTCCAGGCGGTGAATGCGGCTGGACACCGCCGGGCTGGTCAGGCTGACCCGCTGGGCAATGTCTTTGACGGGCATACGCGCGTTTTCTGCCAGAAGCTGTATAATTTTATGATCCAGTTCGTCCATGGATGGTGTAACCTCGCCTTTGTTTTGTGGAATGCGCACAAAAAAATAAAATTAAGAAAAGCCCGGTTGTGTGGTTTGCCAAAATGAGAAAAGTATGCTTTTTATGGGCTTTGCTAAATTAAATTAAGTGTTCGCTCCCTTATTATAATATTTTGAAAAACAAAATACAAGCCCGACGTTTGACAAATTAAGAAGATCGGGTATAATAATATTCGTAATCAATCACGACATTCTCTGACCTTTATATACTTTCCCACCCCTCTATGCACAAAAGCCCGCAGGCAACTGCGGGCTTTTGTGTTTTGTCTTTTTGCAGCCTCCATTTATGAATTTTTCGCAAACAATAAGCGGTGCCCCTTGCACCGAAGGGCGTGCAGGTATATGATTGTCTTTTGTTAATAGTTAACATGTACCAAGTATTGGAGAGGGGAGATCACCGTGAAGGAACCCAAACCGCTGGAACTGCAGGGGCTGATCCATTTCATGGGGCGTTTGCGGGCGGTATCCGCCCGGGGAATGCGGGCCGCGCTGGCCGATGCACCCAAATGCCGGTTCGGCATGCTGGAGCGGCTGCAGTATGCCATCCGGGTATACGGCAGTGACGGCGCTGTCTATGTAAGCGAACTGGCCCGGGCGGCAGGCAAGCCGATGCCTGCCGTGTCCCGTGGGCTGCGCCTGTTGGAACAGGACGGCATGGTGGAACGCCGCACCGACCCGCAGGACCGCCGCAAAACGCTGGTGCGCATCACCCCGGCGGGACAGCATGCCCTGCAGGAATGCGAGCAGGCGCTCAACGCCTATTTTGCCCGGGTCATGGGGCGCATTGAACCGGCGCAGCTGGCCCAGATGATGGCCCTGGGGGACGTGCTGCTCAGCGCCCTGGAAGCCGAGACCGCGGCCAGCGCCGCAGCAAAGGAGGAATGCCTCGATGGGAAAGATTTTTAAACAGTTGGGCCGTCACTGGGCAGCCTGTCTGGCGGTGTTTGCCCTGCTGGCCGTACAGGCCTACTGCGATCTGTCGCTGCCGGACTACACCAGCCGCATCGTGGATGTGGGCATCCAGCAGGGTGGCATCGAAAGTCCGGTGCCCGATACTGTGCGGGCGCAGACGCTGGCGGCGCTGGAAATGCTGATGAGCCAGGAGGACGCCGCTCTGGCCGAGCAGTGGTACAGCGAGCCGGATGAAAACGGTGTGCGCACCCTGGCCCGCGATGCCACCGCGGCTATGCCGGAACTGGAAGAGGCCTTCACCACGCCGGATGTGGTTTTGTATATGGCGGCGGCGCAGCATGCAGCGGCAGCCCGGGGCGCCGACGGCACCGTGGCCCCCGCCTGGACCGACCTGGACGCCGTAACCACCCAGTTTGCCATGATGGCCCAGAACCCGGAGTTCAGCCGGGAGGCGGTACAGCAGCAACTGGGCGGAGCCATGGCCGCCGTGGATGACTCGGTGGCGGAAAGTCTGGCCAGCCAGGCCCGGCTGCTGGTCCGCCTGGAATACGAGGGCCAAGGCATTGCCCACGATGTACAGATGGCCTACCTGTGGCGTGTGGGCGCCCAGATGCTGGGGCTGACGCTGCTGATGGTGGTGGTGGCCATTGCCGTGGGGTTTGTGGCCTCCCGGGTGTCGGCGGCCATTGGCCGGGACCTGCGGCGGGAGACCTTCTCGGCGGTGGTGGGCTTCTCTCACGCCGAAATCGAAAAGTTCTCCACTGCATCCCTCATCACCCGCACCACCAACGACATCCAGCAGGTGCAGTTTGTCTGCGTGATCTTGCTGCGCATGGTGGCCTACGCGCCCATCCTGGGCATCGGCGGCATCGTCCATGTGGCCCGCAGCAACACAGGCCTTACCTGGATCACCTTTCTGGCGGTGGCGGCGCTGCTGACGCTGGTAGGGGTACTCATGGGCGTCGCCATGCCCAAATTCAAGATGATGCAGACCCTGGTGGACCGGCTCAACCTGGTCAGCCGGGAAATCCTGACCGGCATCATGCCGGTGCGTGCTTTCAGCCGGGAAAAGTTCGAAGAGGCACGTTTTGACCGGGCCAACCGGGACCTGATGCGCACCCAGCTGTTCACCAACCGTACCATGGCGGGCATGATGCCGTTCATGACCCTAATCATGAACGGTGCCAGCCTGCTGATCGTCTGGTTCGGCGGCAAAGCCATGGACAGCGGCACCATGCAGGTAGGGGAGATGATCGCCTTTATCACCTATACCATGCAGATCGTCATGTCCTTCCTGATGCTGGCCTTTGTGGCAGTGCTGCTGCCCCGGGCCGGTGTGGCGGCAGACCGCATCGACGAAGTGCTGCGCACCCCGGCCACCATCCATGACCCCACGCCGGAAGTGGCCCAAAAGGCCCGGGCCCGTACCCGCTGGGACGGCGTGGTGCGGTTTGAGGATGTGAGTTTCCGTTATCCCGGCGCCGACGATGACGCCCTGGAACACATCAGCTTTACCGCCCGCCCCGGCGAGACCACCGCCATCATCGGGTCCACCGGCTGCGGCAAATCCACCCTGCTGAACCTGATCCCCCGGTTCTACGATGTGACCGGCGGCCAGGTGACCATCGACGGGGTGGATGTGCGGGATATGCCCCAGCATACGCTGCATGATCTGCTGGGCTATGTGCCCCAGAAAGGGGTGCTGTTCAGCGGCACCATCGAGTCCAACCTGAAATTCGGCGGCCCCCAGATCAGCGACGGGGATATCCGGGAGGCCGCCGCCATCGCCCAGGCTACCGATTTTATTGAGGCCAAACCCCAGGGTTTCGCCAGCCCCATCGCCCAGGGGGGCAGCAACGTATCCGGCGGGCAGAAACAGCGCCTGTCCATTGCCCGGGCCATCGCCAAACATCCCCGGGTGTATCTGTTCGACGATAGCTTCTCGGCCCTGGACTACAAGACCGACGTGGCCCTGCGCCGCGCCCTGAAAGCCCAGACCGACAACGCCACCGATATCATCGTGGCCCAGCGCATCTCTACGGTGCTGCATGCCAACCAGATCCTGGTGCTGGACGAGGGCCGCGTGGTGGGCATGGGCACCCATGCCCGGCTGCTGGAGACCTGCCCCGAATACCGGGAGATCGCCCGCAGCCAGCTGAGCCAGAAAGAACTGGGTTTGCCGAAGGAGGGTGAATGATATGCCAAGAGCCGGACGTATGACCACCGAGCGGGCCAAGGATTTCAAGGGCACGCTGCGGCAGCTGCTGCGGGCCATGAGCCGGTATCGGTTGTCGGTGGCGGTAGTGGTGCTGTTTGCCATGTTGTCCACCATCTTCAACATCGCGGGGCCCAAGGTGCTGGCCCAGGCCACCACCGCCCTGGCCACCGGCTGGGTGGCCAAACTGCAGGGCACCGGCGGTATCGATTTTGCTTTCATTGGCCGCATCCTGCTGATTTTGCTGGGCATGTATCTGCTGTCCGCGGCGTTCAGCTTTGTGCAAAGCTGGCTCATGAGCGGTCTTTCCCAGAAAATCTGCTATGATTTCCGCCGCCAGATCAGCGAAAAAATCAATCGCCTGCCCCTGGCCTACTTTGAAAAGCGCACGGTGGGTGAGGTGCTCTCCCGCATCACCAACGACGTGGATACTCTGGGCCAGAGCCTGAACCAGAGCATCACCCAGTTCATCACCAGCGTTACCACCATGATCGGTGTTCTGGTCATGATGCTGTCCATCAGCGCCCGCATGACGCTGATCGCCCTGTTGATCCTGCCGGTGTCCCTGGCGCTGGTACTGGTGGTGGTGCGGTTCAGCCAGCGCTACTTCCGTGCCCAGCAGGCCACCCTGGGTGTGGTCAACGGCCAGGTGGAAGAAGTCTATTCCGGCCACAACGTTATCAAGGCGTTCAACCGGGAAGAAGCTGTCCTGCAGGACTTCAACGCCGCCAACGACCAGCTCTACACCTCGGCCTGGAAAAGCCAGTTCCTCTCGGGCCTCATGATGCCCATCATGAACTTTGTGGGCAACCTGGGCTATGTGGCGGTGGCCATCGTGGGCAGCATCTTTGCTGCGGCGGGCATCATCACCATCGGCGATATCCAGGCCTTCATCCAGTATGTGAAGAATTTTACCCAGCCCATCCAGCAGCTGTCCCAGGTGTCCAACATGCTGCAGAGCATGGCTGCCGCCGCCGAGCGGGTCTTTGAGTTCCTGGCCGAGCCCGAGGAAGACCAGCAGGCTGACCCGGCCCGCCGGGCCGACCCTGCCGTCATCGACGGTCAGGTCACCTTTGACCATGTGAAATTCGGCTACACACCGGAAAAAACGGTCATCCGTGATTTCAGCTGTACGGTGTGCCCCGGCCAGAAGGTGGCCATTGTGGGCCCCACCGGCGCGGGCAAGACCACCATGGTCAAACTGCTCATGCGGTTCTACGATGTGGATTCCGGTTCCATCACCCTCAATGGCCACAATGTGCGGGACTTTGACCGCACGGCCCTGCGGGAGGGCTTCGGCATGGTATTGCAGGATACCTGGCTGTTCCAGGGCACCATCATGGAAAACATCCGCTACGGGCGCCTGGATGCCACTGATGAGGAAGTCATCGCCGCCGCCAAAGCTGCCGGGGCGGACCACTTCATCCGCACACTGCCCGGCGGTTACCAGATGGAACTGAACGAGGATGCCTCCAACGTGAGCCAGGGCCAGAAACAGCTGCTCACCATCGCCCGCACCATTCTGGCGGATAACCGCATCCTGGTGCTGGATGAAGCCACCAGCAGTGTGGACACCCGTACCGAGCAGCGCATTCAGGCGGCGATGGACCGGCTGATGCAGGGACGCACCAGTTTCATCATCGCCCACCGGCTGTCCACCATCCGCAACGCCGACCTGATCCTGGTCATGCGGGACGGAGACATTGTGGAGCAGGGCACCCACGACCAGCTGATGGCGGCGGAGGGCTTCTACGCCGAGTTGTACAACAGCCAGTTCGAGGACGTGACGGCCTGAAGCCCTGTCAATAATATCGTAACAATTTCTTGACATTTCCCCCAAATACAGCTAGAATACAATATAAGGAATAAAGGGGTTATGCCGCACCGTTTCTGCCATGCGGCGCCCCATAGGGTGTCGCCCGCCGGGAACGCCGCTTTCACCAATGTGCAACGCCTGCTCACAGGCTTTTCTTCGTTACTTTCGCGCCTTCGCGGCCGCAGTGTGTGCATTTTTGCCGCGCCGGGCCGCGCTGGCCGCGTTTTGCTATGAAAAAAACTGCATAAGGAAAAAGCGTCCCTTCGTGCTGCGCCCTCCTACTGATTTGTAAGGAGTGAAACCGACTATGCCACCCATCATCACCGTGGTGCTGGTCCTTGTCGTCGCTGCCGTCGTCGGGGCGCTTTGCTTTTACCTTGGTGGGCAAAGCCGCAAGCGCACCGCCGAAGCCAAGATCGGTTCTGCCGAAGAGGAGGCCAAACGCATCGTAAACGATGCCATCAAAGCCGCTGAGCAGAAGCGCAAGGAAACCATCATCGAAGCCAAGGACGAAGCCTTCAAACTCAAGAGCGAAGCCGATAAGGAAATCAAGGACCGCCGGGCCGAGGTCACCCGTCAGGAACGCCGCATGGACCAGAAGGAGGAGGCGCTGGACAAGCGCACCGCCGCTATGGAGCGCAAGGAGGAGGACCTCAAGCGCCGGGCTGAGACGGTGGAAGCCCGCCTGGATGAACTGGAACAGCTGAAACTGCGCCAGACCGAAAAGCTGGAGACCATTGCCGCCATGACCAAGGAGGACGCCCGCGCCGTGCTGCTCAAGCAGGTGGACGACGAGCTCACCCACGAAAAGGCCATGAAGATCAGCGCCTACCACGCCAACATGAAGGACGAGTGCGACCAGATCGCCCGTGACCTGGTGGGTCAGGCCATCGCCCGCTGCGCCGCCGATGCTACCAGCGAAGCCACCGTCAGCGTGGTGCCGCTGCCCAGCGATGAGATGAAGGGCCGCATCATTGGCCGCGAGGGCCGCAATATCCGCGCCCTGGAGACCGCCACCGGTTGTGACCTCATCATCGACGACACGCCGGAAGCCATTACCCTTTCCAGCTTTGACCAGACCCGCCGCGAAGTGGCCCGCATGGCGCTGGAACGCCTGATCGCCGACGGGCGCATCCATCCCGCCCGCATCGAAGAGACGGTGGAAAAATGCCGCCGGGAACTGGAAATCCAGATGAAGCGGGAAGGCGACAAGGCCGTCATGGACCTGGGGATTCACAGCCTGCATCCCGACCTGGTCAAGCTCATCGGCCGCCTGAAATACCGCACCAGCTTTGGTCAGAACGTACTCAATCACTCCATCGAGGTGGCACTGCTGGCCGGCCTGCTGGCCGGGGAATTGGGCGTCAACGTGCAGATGGCCCGCCGCGCCGGTCTGCTGCATGATATCGGCAAGGCTCTGGACCACGAGATCGAGGGCAGCCATGTGCAGATCGGTGTGGATATCTGCAAAAAGTACCGGGAAAACGCCCAGATCGTCCACGCGGTGGAGGCCCACCACGGCGATGTGGAACCCAAAACGACCCTGGCTTTCATCATTATGGCAGCTGACGCTATTTCGGCAGCCCGCCCCGGCGCCCGCCGCGAGAATATGGAAAGCTATATCAAGCGCCTGGAGACCCTGGAAGCCCTGTGCAACGGCTTCGAGGGTGTGGAAAGTTCCTATGCCGTCCAGGCGGGGCGCGAGGTACGCATCCTGGTCCAGCCCGACAAGGTCAGCGATGATCAGGTCATCCTGCTGGCCCGCAGCGTAGCCAAAAAGATCGAGAGCGAGCTGGATTACCCCGGCCAGATCAAGGTCAGCGTGATCCGCGAGAGCCGCGCTACCGAATACGCCAAATAAGTAAAGATGTGAACTTTTCAGGCAGTCCGCTGCGGCGGGCTGCCTTAGTTTGTGGGAAAAAGCATAAAAACGTCTGCGCCGGCGGACATGTGCCGACCGGAGCAGACACATACAGGAAAATTTGGCGGCAAATTGTGTGCGAGATGCAAAGCGTCGAGTGCGCGATTTGCCGCCAAATTTTGTCGAGGGGGTGTCCAAGAGAGGGAATAGGACCGGCAGGCAATTGCCGTGCGGGACTGTTCCCCCCCTTTTGCAGCGTGTCGAGAAACTCGACATGCTGGAGCAGTCCGCTGCGGCGGACTGCCTTTTGTTTTGCTTTTTTGGCTTGCATATTGCCGCCCGGCGGCTTATAATATACAATATCTCAGTATATAAAGGAGGGGTGTGCCACGCCGAAAAACGAGCAGCCGCGTAAGCCGGTGCTGGGGATTCTGGGCGGGCTGGGGCCTGCCGCCAGCTGTTATCTCTATCAGATGCTTACCGACCATACCCCTGCCGCCTGCGACCAGGACCACCTGGATATCGTCATCTCCTCCCGCGCGTCCACCCCGGACCGCACGGCTTTTATTCTGGGCCAAAGCAGCGAAGACCCCTTTGCCGTTATGGAACAAGATGGGTTCAGTCTGGTCAACTACGGCGCTACCGTACTGGCCATCGCCTGCAACACCGCCCATTATTTTTATGACCGCCTGGCCCAGGCGCTGCCGGTGCCGGTGCTGAACATGCCGCAGCTTACCGCCGCCGATGCCAGGGCAGCGGGCTGCACCAAGTTGGGCATTCTGGCCACCGACGGCACCCTGCAGGCCGAAACCTACCAGCTGGCCTGTGACCGGGCCGGTATCGGGTGGGGGGTTCCTGCGCCGGAACATCAGCAGGGCATTATGTCCATCATCTACGACGACATCAAACAGGGCCGCCGGGCTGATATGACCAGGTTCGCCGCTGCTGTGGCCGACCTGAAAGCCCAGGGGTGCGACATGGCCGTACTGGGCTGTACCGAACTGAGTCTGGTCAAGCGGGATGAACACCTGGACGGCTTTTTCATCGACAGTACCGAGGTGCTGTGCCGTCACGCCCTGCTGGCCTGCGGCGTTACGCCCATCGGCTTTGACAAGACGGGAGGGCAGCCATGAAAACAAGCCCCCGCTGCCGCCAGCCCGGGTTCCGAATGTGCCGGGCCGCCTAGACCGCCGTTGTCATCCGTGCCAAGATTTTGAAGGAAAGGGATGTCCCTCCAATGGAAAAGAAAAAGTTTTATATCACTACGCCGATCTACTACCCCAGCGACAAGCTGCATATCGGCCATACCTACTGCACCGTGGCTACCGACGCTATGGCCCGGTACAAGCGGCTGCAGGGCTGCCAGGTCATGTTCCTGACCGGCACCGATGAGCATGGTCAGAAGATCGAACTCAAAGCCCAGGAGGCCGGGGTCACGCCCCAGCAGTTTGTGGACAACATCGTGGAAGGGCCCAAGGGTGTCAAGGACCTGTGGAAGCTGATGAACATCAGCTATGACCGCTTCATCCGCACCACCGACGATTATCATGTAAGCGCCATCCAGAAGATTTTCAAGAAGATGTACGACAAGGGCGACATCTACAAAGGCGCCTACAAGGGCAAATACTGCACCCCCTGCGAGAGTTTCTGGACCGAGAGCCAGCTGGTCAACGGCTGCTGCCCCGACTGTGGCCGCCCCGTAGTGGATGCCGAGGAGGAAGCCTACTTCTTCCGCCTGTCCAAATATGCCGACAAGGTGCGCGATCTGCTGGTCAACACCGATTTTCTGCTGCCCCGCTCCCGTGTCAACGAGATGGTGCACAACTTCATCGACCCGGGGCTGGAGGACCTGTGCGTCTCCCGCACCAGCTTCAAATGGGGTGTACCGGTGGACTTTGACCCCAACCATGTGGTTTATGTCTGGATCGACGCCCTGTTCAACTACACCACGGCGCTCGGTTTCATGAACGACCGCTACCCCGACAGTGACTACGAGACCTTCTGGCCCGCTGATGTGCACTTCATCGGCAAGGAGATCGTCCGTTTCCACTCCATCATCTGGCCCGCCATGCTCATGAGCATGGATATGCCCCTGCCCAAGCACGTTTACGGCCACGGCTGGCTGCTTTTGGACGGCGGCAAGATGTCCAAATCCAAGGGCAACGTGGTGGACCCCTACCTGCTGGCGGAACGCTACAGCGCCGACGCCCTGCGCTACTTCCTGCTGCGGGACTTCCCCTTCGGATCGGACGGCAACTTCTCCAATGAGCTGCTGATCAACCGCATCAATATGGACCTGGCCAACGACCTGGGAAACCTGCTGTCCCGTACCACGGCCATGGCGGACAAGTACTTCGGCGGCACCCTGCCGGAGAACCAGGCTGCCGGCCCCGAGGACGACGCGCTGCTGGAAAAGGCAGGGGGGCTGCGTGCCCGGTATGAGGCGGATATGGAAGCCTACGCTTTCCAGAATGCCCTGGCCGATGTGTTCGAGGTCATCGACGCCGCCAACAAGTATATCGACGCCACCGCCCCCTGGGTGCTGGCCAAGAGCGAGGAGAGCAAACCCCGCCTGGCCCGGGTGCTCTACAACCTGGCCGAGACGCTGCGCATCTGCACCGTGCTGCTGCAGCCCTTCATGCCCACCGCCTGTGAGAAAATTTTTGCCCAGCTGGGTGTGAACGATGAGGGCAAGACCTGGGACAGCGCCGCCGCTTTCGGCAAGCTGGCTGCTGCGGCCACGCTGCACAAGGGTGAAAATCTGTTCCCCCGCATCGACACTGCCAAGGAACTGGCGGAACTGGAAGCCCTGGAAGCGGCCCAGAAAGCTGCCGCCCAGGCGGCCCAGGCCCCGGCGGAACCCGAGAAAGCCGAGACGCCCGCGGCCAGCGCCGAACTGATCGGCGACCATGAAGCGGAGATTGCTTTTGATGATTTCTGCAAGGTGGAACTGCGTGTGGCCGAGGTCCGCGCCTGCGAGCGTATGAAGGAAAGCAAGAAGCTGCTGCACCTGACCGTGTTTGACGGCGAGCGGGAGCGCTGCATTCTGTCCGGCATCGCCAAATACTTCGCGCCGGAAGACCTCATCGGCAAAAAGGTGGGCATTGTGGCCAACCTGGCGCCCCGTCCCATGATGAAAGGCAAATATGTCAGCGAGGGCATGATCGTGGCCGCCGATACGGACACTGAGGGCGGCTGTGCCATCGCGTTCTACCCCGATAGCGTCCCTGCGGGTGCCCGCATCCACTGATCGGGGAAAGAGGAGTCATCGTGAAAACCGAAAAATCCAGACTGGACGCCTTTTTTGCGGTCCCGGCGGTAGCCGTGGTCATGGCGATCCTGTGCAACATGCTGTGGGGGTCGGCGTTCCCTTTCATTAAAATGGGCTACCGCCTGTTTGCCATTGATTCCGCCGATACGCCGTCTATTCTCTGCTTTGCCGGGGTGCGCTTCATGCTGGGGGCACTGTTGGTATGGGTGTGCGGGCTGGTGCTCAATCGCAAACCGCTGCCTATGCCCCGGGGGCGTGTTCTGGCCGAATGCTGCGCCCTGGGCCTGTGGCAGACTGCTGCCCAGTACTTTTTCTACTACACAGCGGTGGCGCTGCTCACCGGCGCTATGGGCGGCATCCTGAACAGTACCCAGAGTTTTATGGGGGTCATTCTGGCCCATTTCCTCTACGGCAAAGCGGACCGTATGACCCAGCGCAAGGCCCTGGGCTGCGTGCTGGGCTTCGGCGGTGTGCTGGTGGTCACCCTGGGCAACCATGGCGGCGGCAGCGCTACCGGCATGGCCTGCATGCTTACGGCTTCGGCCATTTTTGCCGTCGCGGGTCCCTGGAACAAGGCTGTCACCCGCAAAGCGGACAGCTTCTCGGTCTGCTGCCTCAACCTGGGTGTGGGCGGTTTTGCCCTGGCGGTGCTGGGCTTTGCCATGGGCGGCAGCCTGCATCCGCAGAGTGCTGCCGGTGTACCGGTATTGCTGTTCCTGGCGTTCATTTCCGGTGCCGGGTATGTGCTGTGGGCCCTGCTCATGAAGAACAACCCGGTCTCCCGCATCAGCGTGTTCGGTCTCATCATCCCGGTCATGAACGTGCTGTTGTCGGCGGTACTCAACGGCGAACCGCTGTTCGAGTGGAATTACCTGGCGGCGCTGGTACTGGTGTGCGGCGGCATCTTTCTGGTCAACCGTGCCCCGCAGCCTAAAACGGAGTGACCTATGCACAATATCTTTGACACCCATGCTCACTACGGTTCCCACCAGTTTGAAGCGGACCGGGACCGGCTTCTGGCCGACCTGCCGGAAGGTGGCGTGATCGGCGTGCTGGAATGCGCCACCCATTCAGGGGACGCATCCCGGGTGCTGGAACTGACCCGCAAGGCGCCTTATTTCTATGGAGCCCTGGGTATCCACCCCGAAAGCCTGATCGAGGAGGACGCCGCTACAGTGGCGGTCTACCACGGCGACTGGCGCGCCGAACTGGATGCCCTGCGCCCGCTGTTTGCCGACCCCAAGGTGGTGGCAGTGGGGGAGATCGGTCTTGACCACCACTGGCCGGTCCCCCGGCAGGAGCAGTACGATTTGTTCGAGGCCCAGCTGCAACTGGCGGCGGAACTGGACCTGCCGGTATCCATCCATGACCGGGAGGCCCACGCCGAAATGTATGAATTGCTGCGCCGGTATAAGCCCCGTGGGGTGCTGCACTGTTACAGCGGCAGTGCCGAGGATGCGGCCTGGCTTACCGGTCAGGGGATGTATCTGGGCTTTGGCGGCGCTGTAACCTACAAGGGGGCCAAGCGGGCGGCCAAAGTACTGGAGGCCATCGAACCCCGGTGGGCCCTGCTGGAGACAGACTGCCCTTATATGGCCCCTGAACCGGTGCGCGGCCGCCGCAACGACAGCCGCAACATCTCCCATGTGGCGGCATACATTGGCACTCTGTGGCAGATGGAGGCCCAACAGGTGTTGGACCTGACAGCGGCCAATGCCCGCAAATGCTTCAATATTGTATAAGTAAGTCAAAATATACAAAATGTATATTTCGATAAAACCATCAGGAGTGAATACTATGAAAGCACGGATTCCCAAACACCGCGAATTTATCATCGACTTCCCCAAAGAAATGGACCAGGCCAAGGCCGACGAGGGCTGGATCAAGCTCAACGAGATCGTGGAGGAGTACAAGAAGGCCCATAACGGCCAGAGCGTCTACGCCCCCACTTTTATTGAGGACTGCGAGCCCGCCGTCAAGAAGCTGCAAGAAGAATACGGCTTCACCTACACCATCCAGGAACTGAAGTGAAACGCGGCAAAAACCGGCGCATTATGACAAAAGCCCGGTGACGCCGCCACACAAACCTAAGCAGCGCGTGCGGCGTCGGCGGGCCCGTGCCCCCAGGAGGGGCGGGTCCGGCGGGCCGTGCGCGCTGTTTTTTCCGCCGCCTGGCAAAAAGAGAGGGGGCTGTTCCCATGCCGAAAACGCTGATCCGTCCCGCACAGGCCGCTGATCTGCCCGCCATTATTGGGCTCTACCGTGTGCTGGACGAAGAAATGGTGGACCTGCAGCCGGAGTTTTTCTGTGCCGCCCCGCGGGAGGAAGAACCCATCCGACAGTTCATCGAAGCGCCCGACGCCGATTACCTGCTGGCGGAGCAGGCGGGGGCCGTGGTGGGGTTTGCCCTGGTAGTCTATGCAGGGTGGACGCCGGAGTTCAGCTGTGTGTTGCCTCACCGCTACGCCAGTCTCAATGATATGGTAGTAGCCCGGGAATGGCGCCGCCAGGGTGTGGGCAGTGCCTTGTTGGGGGCTGCCAAGCGCTGGGCCCGGGACCGCCGCCTGGAATACCTGGAACTGGGGGTGCTGGCCCAGAACAGCAACGCCATACACCTGTACGAAGCCCACGACTTTGTGGAGGCCACCCGCACCATGCGGTGTATGCTGTGACTTTTTCGCGGCAGGGGGGCGCGTCCTCCTCAAGACAGAAGGACCGACTGACAGGAAAAAAATCCCGCTGGTCTGCGCGGTTTTCCGCGTGGGGCGGGATTTTTGCTTTGTGCAGAAAGGTTCTGCGTTGGGGGGCCAGGCCGGACCATGGCAGGAGGTACCAAAACAGCCGGTGTTCGCGCCGGTTGACAGATTGCCAACCAAGATTGCTTGCCTGCCAAGGGGGATGTGTCCTATACTGGGGGCATCCAAATACCGATACAGGAGAATTGTCTATGAAATTTCACGAAAAATTGTTGGAACTGCGCCGCCGGCGCGGTCTGTCCCAGGAGGAACTGGGGATGGAACTGCAGGTCTCCCGCCAGACCATCTCGAAATGGGAAACCGGGGATTCACTTAGATAAAGATACCACACCATTCCCACGCTGACTTTTGCTCAACCGATACAGCCGGAGGGCTGGATAACAAGAAAAGGCGGTATGCGCCCCGTAGAGGGGTAGCGTACCGCCTTTTCTTGTGGGGGGTTTCCAAAGGGGGCAACGCCCCCATTTGGCACACGACTTTGCGAAGCAAAGTGTAGTGTGTTATACGCTCTGTCGGCGTTGCCGTGAAAATGCCGTTGCCGCCGGGGAGGGACGGCAGGAAAACAGGGCTGTGCTTGTGTGGCGTGGAGCCGCAAGCGCAGGTCTGTTT
>DXBO01000026.1 GCA_019116485.1 Candidatus Gemmiger excrementavium | reverse complement strand
AAGGTCATCAGCGTTTCCCCGACGGAATGTGTCGTCGGCATCGATGGCTACAAGCACACCGGCGTTGTCACGCTGCGTGAGATGAGCCATGACCCCAACGCCAAGATGGAAGACCTTGTTAAGGTAGATGACGAGCTGGATCTGGTGGTTGTGAAGACCAACGACCAGGAAGGCGTGGATACCCTGTCCCGTGTCCGTTTTGAGGCCCAGAAGGGCATGAAGGACGTCTCCGAGGCTGCCGAGAACGGCACCGTGATGGAAGGCGACGTCATGGAAGCCAACAAGGGCGGCGTGGTCGTCAATGTCAAGGGCGTGCGCGTGTTCGTGCCCCGTTCCCAGGCCACCATGCGCCGCGACGAGGACTACACCAAGCTGGTGGGCCAGCATGTGCAGCTGGTCATCACTGAGTGTGCCGGCCGCAAGATCGTGGGCAGCATCAACAAGGTGACCGCCGAAGCCAACAAGGCCAAGCGCGAAGAATTCTGGGCCAATGTGGAAGTTGGCAAGAAGTACCAGGGCGTGGTCAAGAGCCTGACCTCCTACGGTGCCTTTGTGGACATCGGCGGTGTGGACGGCCTGTGCCATATCAGCGAGCTGAGCTGGTCCAACATCAAGCATCCCTCTGAGGTCGTCAACGTGGGCGATGAGATCGAAGTCTACGTCAAGAGCTACGACCCCGAGAATCAGAAGGTCTCCCTGGGCTACAAGAAGGAAGAGGACAATCCCTGGGTCAAGCTGGAGAATGAAGTGCCCGTGGGCACCGAGTTCACCGCTCCCGTTGTCTCCATCACCAAGTTCGGTGCCTTTGTCCGCATCATGCCGGGCATCGACGGTCTCGTGCACATCAGCGAGATCAGCAACGAGCGCGTGAACAAGGTTTCCGACGTGCTGAAGGTGGGCGACGAGGTCCGCGTCAAGCTGACCAACGTCGACTTTGACCGCAAGCGCATCAGCCTGTCCATGAAGGCCTGCCTCGACGAGGCCGAGGACGCCGAATAATCTTTCGCAACCGTAAGGGGGCCTGCCTGTCACCACAGGCAGGCCCCCTTTGTCAGTATAAGGTATCATGGAAAAAATCAAAGACTTTATCACAAAATATTACGAGGGGCTGGCCTACCTGTTCTTTGGCGGGGTGGCCACGCTGCTCAACCTGGTGATCTTCGCGTTGTTCCAGGCGCTGTTCGGCACGCCTTTTGCCGCCGGCATCGGCAACGTCATCGACAATGTGATCTGCATCCTGTTCGCCTACTGGACCAACCATACCTTTGTATTCAAAAGCGAGAACAAAGGCGGAGCGGCTTTGGCGGAGTTCGGTCAGTTCGTGTCCTGCCGCATCCTGACCATGGTTATGGACCAGGCCATCATCTGGCTGGGCGTCTCGCTGATCGGGCCCCACATTGCCTTTGCTGTGGCCAACGACCAGCTGTGGGCCATGGGCGTCAAGCTGTTCAGCCAGGTTATCGTTATCCTGTCCAACTATGTGTTCAGCAAATTGTTTATCTTTAAGAAGAAGTGAACGGACCGCCTCCCCCGGGCGGCGGTTCGATCTAGGATGAACCAAACAAGGAGGCAACTGCTATGAACCACAAGATTCGCGGCCGTGGATTCCGCGTCACGGGGCTGATCCTCGGCATCATCGGCGCTACGGTTGGCATCACCGCCATCGTGTTCTCTGCCCTGGGCATGCACCAGGCCCGGCTGTGCAAACACTGTGCGAAAGGGGCGAACTTCCGTTGAAGTACACCAAGGACGAAATGCTGAGCAAAGTGGACCATACCTTGCTCAAACCCGAAGCTACCTGGCCCCAGATCCAGGCCCTGTGTGATGAGGCCATCGCCAACCACTGTGCCTCGGTGTGCATCAACACCTGCTATGTCAAACAGGCGGTAGCCTATATGGCAGGCCGCGTGCCGGTGTGCTGCGTGGTGGGCTTCCCCCTGGGCGCCATGGATACCGCCAGCAAGGCTTTTGAGGCCAGGACTGCTGTGGAAAACGGCGCCGCCGAAGTGGATATGGTCATCAACATCGGCTGGCTGAAGAACAAGCAGTACGACGATGTCCGCGCCGACATCGCCGCTGTCAAGGCCGCCGTGGGCGACAAAGTCCTCAAGGTCATCATCGAGACCTGCCTGCTCACCGACGAGGAAAAAATCAAGATGTGCGACATCGTGCCCGAAGCCGGTGCCGACTTTATCAAGACTTCCACCGGCTTCTCCACCGGCGGGGCTACCTTCCATGACGTGGAACTTTTTGCCGAACACGTCAAAGGCCGCTGCAAGATCAAGGCGGCGGGTGGCATCTCCACCGTGGAGGATATCGAGAAATTCCTGGACCTGGGCGCCGATCGCCTGGGTACCTCCCGGGCGGTCAAGCTGCTGACCACCGGGGAAGCCGGCAGCGGCTACTGATCCCGGTCTGCGTGCCGTCCCCGGAGACGGACGCGCGGCTGTATAAGTACCTGTCCCCCTTGCATAGGTTTGAAAAAACCGGCAAGGGGGATTTGTTATGGTTGTATCACCGCTGGGACTTGCTCTGCTGGCCGGTCTGTCCACCGGGTTGGGCGGACTGCTGACCCTGCTTTGCAGGCCGGGGCGGCGGCTGCTGGCTGCCAGTGCCGGATTTGCCGGCGGCGTTATGCTGGCGGCTGGCCTGGCCGATCTGGTGCCCCAGGCCCGGGCGTTCTACAGTGTCTATCTGCCGCCTGCCGTCTGCGGCGGAGCAATCACGGTGCTGCTGGGCCTGGGTATGGCGGCTGCTGCCCTGCTGGGGCGGCTGCTGCCCGGTGAAGAGGCCCTGGCCCGCAGGGTAGCGGGGGACAACGCCCGCAGCGCAGCGCTGCGCACCGCCTTGCTCACCGGCACGGTGCTGCTGCTGCACAATTTCCCCGAAGGGGTACTCACCCTGTTTGCCGGTACGGCGGACCCGGCCCTGGGGATGCGCACCGGGCTGGCAATCGCGCTGCACAACATCCCCGAAGGGCTGGCCGTGGCGGTGCCCTTTGCCTACGCCCTGGGCAGCCCCTGGGGCGGCCTACTGGCGGCATTGTTATCCGGCCTGGCCGAGCCCGTCGGGGCGGTGGTGGCGCTGCTGTTTTTTCGCCGGTGGTTCACGCCGGGATTCCTCAACGGTACGGTGGTGCTGGTGGCGGGGATCATGCTGTGGGTGGCGCTGGCCCAGCTGCTGCCCGCCGCGCTGGAACGCCGCCGCTGGGGGCTGGCCGGGGCGGGGGCCGGGTTGCTGCTGATGCTGCTGGGCATTGCGGCTTTGGGCTGAATGTGGTATACTATACTCTGTATTGGCAGAGAAAATTTGCCGCGAAAGGAGGCCGCCGCCATGAGGAAACCCCTCGCTTTGCCGTTGCTCTGCGCATTGGCGCTGGCAGGCTGCGGCACTTTCGGGGATGTGGAACCGCTGCTGCGGGCGCCCCAGCTTTCCGGCGAGAGCGCCGCGCTGCAAAAAGCGCTGAACAGCTACCTGGGCAGCAGCGCCACCCTGAAATACCCGGCCAGCGGCGATTTCTTGTCCCCCTTTGCCTTTGGCGACTGGGACGGCGATGGCACCGACGAGGCAGCCGTGCTGTATACCGCCGATACCGGCAGTTCCAATGTGTTCCTGGCTGTGCTGGAGCCCACCGGTGAGGATGCCTGGCGGGTCAGCCGCACAGTGGAGGGCCTGTCCAGCGAGGTGGAAACCTTCTCCGCCGCCCACCTGCGGGACGCCCAAAGCCAGCAGCTGCTGGCGGGCTACGGCAGCGCCCAGGGGGACCGGTATCTGGTGGTGTATGAGTACGACGGCAATGAACTGTCCACTATCAGCAGCAACCGCTATACCGCCATGATCCTGGCGGATTTTACCGGCAAGGGGGATACCCAGGACCTGGTGCTGGCTCTGCCCGCCGACACCGAATACGGCGGTGTGACGCTGCAGCTGCTGACCAATGTGGACGGGGAGTTCCGTTCCTACCAGACGCTGAACCTGGGCGAGGGAGCCTACAGCGGCTGTGCGGCGCTCAGCGCCGGGCGGGGCCGGGACGAGGCCATGTATCTGGTTATGGATGCCTGGGCCGGGGGCAACACCCTGGTGTCGGACATCATTCTTTACGACGGGGAGACCGGCTTTTTGCAGCCCTACCATCCGCCGGGGCTCAGCGATCCTCAGCGCAGCACGCTGCGCTACCACACCGAACTGCTCAGCCGGGATATCGACGGCAACGGCACCATCGACATTCCCCGGGAACTGGACGACGGCGGTGAATTGCAGAACCCCATGGACAAAAGCCTGGTATTTCTGCTGTGGCAGGACTACGCCACCGCCAGCGGGGGGAACAGCTGTTTCGGTGTGTATGACAGCAAAAACAACTTTTTCCTGCCGCTGCCGGAATCCATGCACGGCAGCATCCTGATCCGCAGCAACCCCAGCGGCACCGGCTGGCTGATCTGCGACAGCGAGGGCACCACCGTTTACTGCGAGATGCGGGTGGTGGACCCCGCCGATGATACCGGGCAGACCGATACGGCCTACCGGCGCATCGGCAACATTGGCAGCCAACAACTGCAGGCCCGCGTGGTCACGCCCTACTATGGGCTGGATATCGACAGCATCACCAGCGGCACGGTGCTGCTGGGCAACGAATAAACCAAAGGAGCGCAGTATGAAACGAGTTTTGGTCGTGGAAGACGAAGCCAGTATCCGCGAGATGGTCGCCCTGAACCTGAAAATGGCCGGCTGGGACGTGGTGGAAGCCCCCAGCGCCGAGCGGGCCCTGGAGCTGATGCACCAGGGCGAGCCCTGTGACGCCGCGCTGCTGGACATTATGCTGCCCGGCATGGACGGGCTGAGCCTGTGCGAGACCATCCGGCGGGACGACAACGACATCGGCATCATCATCGTGTCCGCCAAAGGGCAGGAGAGCGACAAAATCCGCGGCCTGTCCATCGGCGCCGACGATTACATCACCAAGCCTTTCTCGGTGTCTGAACTCATCGCCCGGCTGGAAGCCCTGACCCGCCGTATCCGGCGGGGCGGCGCCGCCAAGGCCGCCGACGAACCGGAACAGCTGGTCAGCGGCCCCTTTGTGCTGGACGAAAAGAGCCGGGTACTGTACAAGGCCGGCAAACCCATCGACCTGACCCAGGTGGAATTCCAGATCATGGAACTGTTTTTCCGCAATCCGGCTACCGCTCTGGTGCGGGAAAAAATCCTGGAAGGGGTCTGGGGCAAGAACTACTTCGGCGATGTCAAGATCGTGGATGTCAACATCCGCCGTCTGCGCATGAAGATCGAGGACGAGCCCAGCAACCCGCAGCATATTCTGACGGTATGGGGCTACGGCTACCGCTGGAACGCCTGAGCGGGCCAAACACAACGAAAGGGGGAAGCGCGTCATGGCCACCACAAGCATCATCCGGCGCTGGGTGCGGGGCAGCCTGCTTATCATGGTGCTGGTGCTGGTCGTGGCCGAGGCAATCTTCCTCTATGCCAGTTACCGGGACCTGTACGGCGGTGTACAGCGGGTCATCGAAAGCCGGTTCTCCACCATCGCGGGCCGTCTGCAGGCCACCGGCACCGCCGGGGACAGCAGCAGCACCGCCGAAAGCCGCGGCCAGGCCCTGCGCCGCACGGTGGAGCAGTTTGAGGAAAAAGACAAGTTTGAATTCATGCTGCTGGACGCCCAGGGGGTGATCCTGGCCACCAGCAGCGGTACGATGACCCGGGACCTGACCGATGGCTCCGACTTTGCCCAGGCGTTGACCAGTGCTTCCGGCGTGGGCAGCGCCATCTTTACCACCCCCCAGGGGGAGCGGGTCATGGCTGTGACCATGCTGGTGCCCTACGCGGCGGGGAATATCGCTGCCATGCGTATGGTCACCAGCCTGACGCTGGTGGACCGCCAGTGGACCCAGTGCCTGACAGCCTCGGTAGGCATCGGTCTGCTGGCTTTCCTGCTCATGCTATGGAGCGGGCTGTTCTTTGTGCGCTCCATCGTGCGGCCCTTGGGCGAGGTGGAAGCTACCGCCACCCGCATCGCCCGGGGGGACCTGCAGGCCCGGCTGCCCGCCACCCGTTACAACGATGAAATAGGCCGCCTGTGCCAGACCATCAACGAGATGGCCGAGGACCTGGCCGAGAATGACCGGCTGAAAAACGAGTTCATCTCCTCAGTCAGCCACGAACTGCGCACCCCGCTCACCTCCATCAAAGGCTGGGTGGAGACCATCAAGAACATCGACGACCCCGGCAGCGAGAACTACCGCCGCGGCCTGACCGTCATCGGCACCGAGACGGACCGCCTGTATACGATGGTGGAGGAACTGCTGGACTTTTCCCGCCTGCAAAGCGGCATCAAGCTGCAGTGCCAGGTGTTGGACCTGGTGGCCGAGGCCACCGACGCGGCGCTTTTTGTAGAAGCCCGCATCCGGCAGGAAGGGCTGCAGCTGGTCTATGAGGAACCGCCCGAACCTTACCCGGTATGGGCGGACCCGGCCCGGCTGCGCCAGGTGTTTGTCAACGTGTTCGACAACGCCATCAAGTATTCGCCTCCCGGCGGGTCCATCTTTCTCACACTCAGCCGTACGCCGGTCACCGTCACTGTTATGGTGCGGGACCAGGGCCGGGGGATCGCGGCGGAGGACCTGCAAAAAGTCAAACAGAAATTTTTCAAAGCCAAAAACTCGGTGCGGGGTTCCGGCATCGGCCTGGCAGTGGTGGATGAGATCGTGGCAGCCCTGGGCGGTACTGTGGAGATCACCTCGGTGCTGAACCAAGGCACCACCGTCACCATCTCGCTGCCGGTGTACCATCCCGGCCAGGAACACCTGCACGAATCTATCTGATACAGTCCGCGCCACGGCGCGGCAAGGAGTAACTATGTCCCAGGAATTTCGCACCTCGGTCGGCGGTCAGGCGCTGATGGAGGGCATCATGATGCGCGGCCCCCACAAAATCTGCTGCGCCGTGCGCCGCCCCGACGGCACCATTGACCTGACCTGCGACCCCGTGACCACCCACTGGTACAACAAAGTGCCTCTGCTGCGGGGCGTCTGCAATATGGCGGAAAATCTCTACAAGGGCTACCACTACCTGATGCATTCTGCTGATGTGGCGCTGGAAGGTCAGGAAGAGGAACCCCAGTCCAAGCTGGACCAATGGGTGGAAAAACACACCGGCCCGGCTTTCCAGAACGCCCTCATGGCCGTGGCGGCTCTTGCCGGTGTAGCGCTGGCCCTGTTCCTGTTCACCTTTCTGCCCACTTTCCTTACCGGGCTGGCAGCCCGGGTGGTGCCCATGGGCCGCTGGCCCAGGGTCATCCTGGAAGGAATCCTTAAAATGGTCATCTTCCTGGCGTACATGTTCCTGTGCACCCGCTACAAGGAACTGCACCGTATGTTTGAATACCACGGCGCCGAGCACAAGACCATCGCCTGCTATGAGGCCGGTCTGCCCCTGACGGTGGAAAACATCCGCCGCCAGAGCCGTTTCCACCCGCGGTGCGGCACCAGTTTCATGATTCTCGTCATCATCATCAGCATCTTTCTGTACGCGGTGCTGCCCTGGACCAGCACCGGGCTGCGGGTGGTGTACAAGCTGTGCATGTTCCCGCTGCTGGTGGGCATTTCCTACGAAGTACTCAAATGGGCCGGGCGCTCCCACGGGGCGCTCTCCCGGCTGGTCTCCACCCCCGGGCTGTGGATGCAGCGGCTGACTACCTTCGAGCCCGACGATTCCATGATCGAGATCGCCATCGCGGCGGTCACCCCGGTATTGCCGGAAAACAAAGAGGAGGGACGCTGGTGAATACCGCTTATCAGGCCTTGTGCGCCCGTCTGCTGGCCGCCGGGGTGCCCGATGCCCGGTTTGACGCGGCACAGCTCTACCGTTTCGTGACCGGGCGTGACCCCCGCCTGGATGACGGCCCCACCGCCGCCGAGGCTGCCCGTCTGCAGACGCTGGCTGCCCGCCGCGCCGCGCGGGAACCCCTGCAGTACCTGCTGGGGGAGTGGGATTTCCTGGATTTCACCCTCAAAGTGGGGCCCGGCGTACTCTGCCCCCGGGCGGACAGCGAGGTGGTCTGCGAGGCTGCCATTGAACTGCTGCAGGATCAGGAGGCCCCGGTGGTGCTGGACCTGTGCGCCGGTACCGGCTGCCTGGGCATTGGCATCGCACGAAGCTGCCCCGGGGCAAAGGTCACCTGTGTGGAAAAAAGCCCGGCGGCGTGGCCCTACCTGACCGCCAACACGGCAGGCACCGGCGTGGAGGCCGTGCTGGCCGATATCAGCGATTACCAGAACACCCTGGCCCCGGACAGTGTGGACCTGATCGTCTGCAACCCGCCCTACCTGACCGCCGGGGAGATGGAGAACCTGATGCCCGAGACCGCCCGGGAACCGGCGCTGGCCCTGGACGGCGGCGCCGACGGGCTGGATTTTTATCGCCTGCTCACCACCGGCTGGGCCGCGCCGCTGCGGTCCGGGGGCTGGCTGGTACTGGAGATCGGCTATGCCCAGGCCGAGGCAGTGCTGGCCCTGGGCCGGGCGGCCGGCTGGCAGAACGCCGTCTGCCGCAAGGACCACGGCGGCAATGACCGGGTGATTTTGCTGCAAAAACCGTAAAAAGCCCATGAAAGTCCCGTTTTTGGGACAGAAAACGAACAACATATGGTTGTAATTTGTGGGGAAATCGTATATAATAGGGGCAAACGCAAAGGATAACGATGCATTTGCAGAGCAATAAAGGAGAAACACAACATGGCAGCTAAAAAAGATACCACCCCCAAGACCGCCGCCCCGGCCTCTGACAAGAAAGCCGCGCTGGAGACAGCTCTGGCCCAGATCGAAAAGCAGTTCGGCAAAGGTGCCGTTATGAAACTGGGCGCCAACGTGACCATGCATGTGGACGCCATTCCCACCGGCAGCCTGGGCCTGGACCTGGCGCTGGGCATCGGCGGCATGCCCCGTGGCCGTATCATTGAGGTATACGGCCCCGAATCCTCCGGCAAGACCACCCTGGCGCTGCAGGTACTGGCCGAAGCCCAGAAAATGGGCGGCGAAGTGGCCTTCATCGACGTGGAGCACGCCCTGGACCCGGCCTATGCCAGCGCCCTGGGGGTGGATATCGACAGCCTGCTGGTCAGCCAGCCTGACACCGGTGAACAGGCCATGGAAATCTGCGAGGCGCTGGTGCGTTCCGGCGCCATCGACGCGGTGGTTGTGGACTCGGTAGCCGCCATGGTCCCCCGGGCCGAGATTGAAGGCGAGATGGGCGACAGCCATGTGGGTCTGCAGGCCCGCCTGATGAGCCAGGCCCTGCGCAAACTCACCGGCGTCATTGGCAAGACCAATACCGTGTGCATCTTCATCAACCAGCTGCGCGAAAAAGTCGGCGTGGTCTACGGCAACCCCGAGGTCACCACCGGCGGCCGCGCCCTGAAATATTATTCCAGCGTGCGCATCGACGTGCGCCGCATCGAGGGCCTGAAGGATTCCACCGGCGCCTTTATCGGCAACCGCACCCGCGCCAAGATCGTCAAGAACAAGGTGGCGCCCCCCTTCCGGGAGGCCGAATTCGATATCATGTTCGGCGAGGGTATCTCCAAGATCGGCGAGATTCTGGACCTTGGCGTCAAGCTGGGCATTGTACAGAAGAGCGGTGCCTGGTTCAACTACGGTGAAATGCGTCTGGGCCAGGGCCGGGACAATGCCAAACAGTTCCTGAAAGAACACCCGGAAGTCTCCGACGAGATCGAAAAGATCGTGCGGGCCAACGCCGACAGGCTGCTGGCCGCCGGCAAAAAAGGCACCGTCAAACCCCTGGACCCCAGTGAGATCGTCAAGCCTGTGGCCCCCGGAGAGGCCCCTGCCGCCGCTGTCCCCGCTGCCAAGACCACCGGCAGCGAGGTGGACCTGGATATCATGGTCGATGAATAATGCCGCGGCTTACTCAGATCAAAGAAACCAAAAAGGGCCGCATGGCGCTGTTTTTGGACGGGGCGTTTGCCTTTTCCCTGGATGAGGACACCTTTGCCAAAGCGGCCCTGCACGAAGGTGAGAATCTGGACACCGCCCGGGTAGAGGACCTGCGCAAGCAGAGCGATACCCGCCGGGCGCTGGACAAAGCCATGGATTATCTCTCACTGCGGGACCACGCGGCGGGGGAACTGTACCAGAAACTTTGCCGTAAATTTGACGCCCCCAGCGCTGCCTGGGCGGTGGCCCGGGCCGGGGAACTGGGGCTGTTGGATGACGCCGCCTTTGCCCGCCGCCGGGCCGCCGAGTTGCTGCGCAAACGCAAGTCCCGGCGGGAAATTTTCACCGATCTGGCGGCCAAAGGCATTGACCGGGACATAGCCGCCCAAACGGTGGAGGCCCTCTACGCCGTGGACGACGAGGGGGAAGACCCCGAGATCACCACGGCCCGGGCCCTGGTGGCCCGGCAGTATGCCGCCAAACTGGCCGCCGGCAAGCGGGAACAGGTGGCGGCGGCGCTGGCCCGGCGGGGGTTTTCCCACGGGGTGATCCGTGCCGTGCTGGACGAAGCGGCGGAGGATTCCCCCGACCTATATCAAGAATAAGGACGTATCTATGAACATTGCCATCATCTCCCTCGGCTGCCCCAAGAACCAGGTGGACGCCGATGTGTTCTGTCACGCGCTGCTCAAGGCGGGCCACGCCACCGTGGCCGATCCCGCCGAAGCGGAT
This sequence comes from Candidatus Gemmiger excrementavium, assembly GCA_019116485.1. GTDB lineage: Bacteria > Bacillota > Clostridia > Oscillospirales > Ruminococcaceae > Gemmiger > Gemmiger excrementavium. The sequence goes on along the minus strand of DXBO01000026.1, from coordinate 14,949 downwards.
GCGATCATCATCAACACCTGCGGCTTTATTGAGTCTGCCAAGGCCGAAGCCATCGAGAATATCCTCATGGCCTGCCAGTACAAGCAGCAGAACCCTGACCTCAAGGTCATTGTCACCGGCTGCCTGGCTGAGCGGTACAAGCAGCAGATCATCCAGGAAATGCCCGAGGTGGACGCCGTGGTGGGCATCGGTTCCAATGCGGCGCTGCCCGCTATCCTGGAGCGGGTCTGCACCGCCGGAGCGGGCCAGGTGGAAAGCTACGGCCCCAAGACCGATATGGCGCTGGGCGGCGCCCGTGTTATTTCTACGCCCCAGCACTACGCTTACCTGAAAATTGCCGAGGGCTGCAACAATCGCTGCCATTACTGCGCCATCCCGCTGATCCGCGGCCCGCTGCGCAGCCGTCCCCTGGAGGACTGCGTGGCCGAAGCCCGCTGGCTGGCAGGGGAGGGGGTCCGGGAACTGATCCTGGTGGCCCAGGACCCCACCGCCTACGGCGAGGACTGGGGCAAGCCCGGCGCGGTGTGTGAACTGCTGGACCGGCTGCAGGCCATCGACGGCATCCGCTGGATTCGCATCCTGTACGCCTACCCGGAGCGCATCAGCGACGAATTCATCGCCGCCATGGTGCGCAACACCAAGGTGGTGCCCTATCTCGACCTGCCCATCCAGCACTGCGATGACGCGGTACTCAAGGCCATGAACCGTAGGGGCGGACGGGCCGACATCGAGAGTGCTGTGAACCGGCTGCGGGCGGCTATCCCCGGTATTACTCTGCGCACTACCCTGATCGCGGGCTTCCCCGGCGAGACCGAGGAACAGTACGCCGAACTCTGCGATTTTGTCAAAGCGATGAAATTTGACCGGCTGGGCTGCTTTGCCTATTCGGCCGAGGAAAACACCGTGGCCGCCCGGATGGAAGGCCAGCTGGACGAGGAGACCAAGCAGCGCCGGGCCGACCATATCATGGAACTGCAGGCGGAAGTCAGCGCCGGGCGGGAGGCCGAAAAGGTGGGCCAGACGCTGGAGTGCATCTGTGATGGTGTGGACGAGGAGACCGGCATGTACCTGCTGCGCTCCCAGGCGGACTGCCCCGAGATCGACGGCAACGTGCTGACCCCGGCGGACACCCCGCTGGAGACCGGCGCGTTCTATACAGTGACCATCACCGATGCCGATACCTACGACCTCTACGGCTATGTGGAGGAAAAACTGGAGGACTGAGCCATGAATCTGCCCAATAAACTTACGATGCTGCGCGTATTGCTGGTGCCTGTGTTTATGGTGTTCGCCGCGTTGGGCCGCATCGGCACAGCGGACTACAACCCCACGATGCACCTGCTGGCGGGTATTGTTTTTGCTGCGGCCAGCTTTACCGATTTTCTGGACGGGTATCTGGCCCGCAAATTCCACCTGGTAACCGATTTCGGCAAGTTTATGGACCCCCTGGCCGACAAATGCCTGACCACCGCGGCGCTGATCTACATGGTGGTGGACGGCCTGTGTTCGCCGGTGGTACTGGCTATTGTGCTGTTCCGGGAATTTGCCGTGGCCGGTGTGCGTATGATCGCCGCCGAGTCCGGCACTGTCATTGCCGCCAATATGTGGGGCAAAGTCAAGACGGTGCTGCAGATGCTCACGGTGATCTTCTATTACATCTTCCCGTTCTTTATGGGGCCCACCGATATCATGGTCTTTGGCCTCATCACCCAGGTGCTGTGCTGGCTCATCGCGGCGGTCACGCTGCTGTCGGGCGGCATCTACCTGTGGCAGAACCGGGTCTGCTTTATGCAGGCGAAATAATAACGGGGGAGTACTGCTTTGCCGAATTTTATGCCCCGCGTCAAACTGAAAGCTATTTTTGCCGGAATGACCCGCGCCGAGCGGGCCGTTCTGGTTTTGCTGTGCCTGTTTGCCGTGAAATTTCTCTGCAGCACGGCGGCGCATTTTGTGCCCGCCCTGCAAGGGGTGGACATGCTGGGCAGCGGCCGCAACCCGGTGGATGTGTGGCTGCTGCTGCTCTGCTGCACGGCGCTGCTGGGCACCTTTTGCCTGTACCGCCGGGCCCTGCGCGCCGCCCGGGTGCACCTGACCCCCTTTGACGGGACCCTGCTGGCGGTGTGCTGTGCCCTCAGCGCGGCGTTTTACCTGCATGCCATGGTGGGCCGCCAGAGCCTTTACCTGTGGGATAACGCCACCTATTACAACCTGCAGGTGCGGCTGGAATCCAATTTTGCCGACGGCGTTTTCATGGGGGTTGGGTCCACCATCTACAAGACCTGGTTCAATGACTATGCGCCGCTGGTCATCAACATTTTGCTGGAACCCTTCTTTATGTTTACGGCCCGCACGGCCAACACCTTTGCCATCCTCTGCGGGGTGCTGATCCCGGCGCTGGTCTATTTCAGTGCGCTGGTGCTGCTCATCGCGCTGCGCAATGGGCTGCAGCCCCGGCAGCCCCGTCTCTTTACCGCCCTGGGCCTGGTCTTTGTGCTGCTGATGCCCCTTTTGCATGTGGCGCTCTACCGGGGCATGCCGGACCTGCTGGGGGTGGCGTTTGCCCTGATGCTGCTGGCGCTGTTTGTGGGGTATGATTTCTCGGCCCCCGCGCCGGCACGGCTGGTCTGTATGGCGGTGTTCACCGGGTTGCTCATCGTCACCCGGCGCAGCTATATGTTTACGGTGGTCACCCTGTTTGCCTTGTATGGAATCTGGGTGCTGGCCAAAGCCCTGGCCCGGCGGGATGCCGGTGCGGTGTGCCGCTTCCTGACCTTTGCGCTGGCTTCCCTGGCCTGCGTGGGGTTGCCCCTGGCCCCCATGTTCTGGCGTATTGTCCGGGCGGATTACAGTGACCGCTACGCCACCTACCAGACCGGCGGCTTTGTAGCCGAACTGGCCAACCAAAGGGTCTACCTGGGGTATTTCCTGCTGGCGGTGCTGCTGGTGGGCGCACTATACGGTTTGTATAAAAAGGCTGCAAGATTCCTTTCTGTACTCACGCTGGCGGGGGCTGTAGCCACGGTATTGCTGGTGACCCGGGTGCAGAATATGGACGATCACCAGTCCCTGGCGGTGGCTCCGTTCTACCTGCTGGGCTTTTTCCTCTGCGCGCTGGCGGTGGCTGATCTGCCCCGCCCGGCGGCCTGGCTGCCTGCCGGGGCTCTGGGGCTGCTGTGTGCGCTCAACTTCGGCGCCTGCAGCACGCTGCTGCCGCCGCTGTTTTTCCCCACCGAGGTGTACAGCGGCCTCTACTTCTATGTGGACGACGAGCGCCAGGACATGGCCGGTATCGCCCAGGTCAACGACTGGCTGCGGGCCAACTGCAGCGGCGAAAATTCCGCTTATATGATCTGTCACGGCGTGGTGTACAGTGCGGATGTGTTCCGTGCTGCGGCCCTGCCTGATGAGAGCATCCGCGCCATGCTGCCCTACGGAGCGGTCAACCCCGGCAACGATGCCTTCCCCAAGGAACTGTTCACAGCCCAGGTGGTGCTGACCTGTACGCCTTTTGACCCCAGCAACCACACCGAAAAGATCAACAGTGCTTTCCTGGAAAATCAGGAACTGTACCACCCCTTCGAGCTGGCGGCGGAATTTGACATGGGCAACGGCTATACCATCCAGGCCTACCGCCGTGTCAAGGAACCTACGGTGGCGGAACTGGATACCTACCGCCGCTGGCTGGCCGAGGAGGATGCCCAGTTCCCCTACAATTTCAGCGCCGTGTGGGACCAGCTGGAAACCCAGCTGGCAAAGTAAGGGCAAACCCTTGCAACGTCGCCCCGGGGCCGCTATAATAGAAACGTCCTGATATTTATGGTTCGGAAAGGAACGTGCCCGCTATGCAGATCTTCAACACCATGTCCCGCCAGAAAGAGGACTTCATCCCGCAGAAAGAAGGGGAGTACCGCATCTATGTCTGCGGCCCCACCGTCTACAACTATATCCACATCGGCAACGCCCGGCCCATGATCGTTTTTGATACCCTGCGCCGTTATCTGGAATACTGCGGCAACAAGGTATACTATGTGTCCAACATCACCGATATCGACGACAAGTTGATCCAGAAAGGCCAGCAGGACGGCACCTCCATGCAGGAGGTGGCCCGCAAGTTTGAGGCCGAGTACATCAAGGACTCCGAGGGGCTCAACGTGCTGGAACCCACCGTGCGCCCCCGCGCCACCGAGCATATCGGCGAGATCATCCACATCGTCAAGGACCTGGTGGATTCCGGCCATGCCTATGTGGCCCGCAACGGCGACGTGTATTTCCGGGTCAAGTCCGACCCCGGCTACGGCAAGCTGAGCCACCTGAATCTGGACGACCTGGAGAGCGGCAACCGCGCCCTGCGCAGCCAGATGGAGGACGACCTCAAGGAAGACCCGGCGGATTTTGCCGTGTGGAAGGCCGCCAAACCCGGCGAACCCTTCTGGGAGAGCCCCTGGGGCCACGGACGCCCCGGCTGGCACATCGAGTGCAGCGCCATGGCCCGCAAACACCTGGGCAATACCATCGACCTGCACGCCGGCGGCCAGGACCTGGTGTTCCCCCACCATGAGAATGAGATCGCCCAGAGTGAGTGTGCCAACGGCTGTACCTTCAGCCGCTACTGGATGCACAACGGCTTCCTCAACATCAACAACGAAAAAATGTCCAAGAGTGCCGGCAACTTCTTCACCGTGCGGGAGATCGCCGACAAATACGGCTATGAGCCCATCCGCTACTTTATGCTGACGGCGGGCTACCGCATGCCGCTGAACTATACCGTGGAACTGATCGAGAGCTGCAAAAACAGCCTGGAGCGCCTGTACACCTGCCGCGACAACCTGGACTTTGCCATCCAGCATGCCCACGGCAGCGACACCGTGTTGATGGAAAAATGCGAAGAGGCGCGGAAAAAGTTCAAGGCCGCTATGGACGACGACCTGAATACCCCCGACGCCCTGGCTGCGGTGTTTGATTTCGTCAAGGAGATCAACACGCTGTCCGATGCCGCCGACAAGGCCACACTGGAAAAGGCTGCCAGGGTGTTCGACGAACTGACCGGAGTGCTGGGCCTTCTGTACAATCGTAAAAAAGACGAGGTCCCGCCCGAAGTCACGGCTCTGGTGGAGGAACGTGCCGCCGCCAAGAAGGCCAAGGACTGGCCCCGTGCCGACGCCATCCGTGCTCAGTTGACCGAAATGGGCTGGAGCGTTACCGACACGGCCCAGGGCCCCAAGATCGCAAAACTGTAAAGGAAAGGCGTGGCGGTGTGCCTGCGCCCCGGTGCACTGTGCACCGGGCGGGCATGCCCCACGTCGTTTTTGGTTTGGTATGACACAACAACGCAACAACAAAATACCCGGGACTCTGTGGCTGTTGCTGGGGGCGGCGCTGGCTTTGCGGCTGGTACTGGCTCTGGTGACTGAAGGGTATCCCTACGACATGAGCTGCTTTGTGGCCTGGGGGGAAAAGCTGGTGGCCGAAGGCCCCGCAGCCTTTTACAGCGAGGGTTATTTTGCCGACTACCCGCCCGGTTACCTGTTTGTGCTGGGGCTGGTGGGGCTGATCCGGGGGGGACTTTCCCTCTCCTATGAATCCCCGCTGACTTACCTGCTGCTGGCGCTGGTGCCCAGCCTGTGCGACTGCGCTGCCGCCGCTCTGGTGTGGCGGGTGGGGGAACGCACGGCGCCGGGCAGCCGTATGCCCTGGCTGCTGGCTGCCTTTACGGCCTTCAATCCGCTGATGCTCTTTGATACCGGCGTCTGGAAGCAGATCGACGGCGCCTTTACCCTGCCGCTGCTGCTGTGCTTTTTGCTGCTGGAACAGCGGCGTTACCTGCCTGCCGCCCTGCTCTATGGTGTGGCGCTGGCCATCAAACCCCAGGCGCTGCTCTTTGGGCCGGTGCTGGCGGCCTGCTTTCTGGCGGGCATCGCCTTGGAACCTGACCGTCTGCGTGCCTTTGGCCGCTGTTTTGGCGGGGCGTTGGTGGCGCTGCTGCCGCCGCTGGCCGCGGGGATTCCTTTTTACGGCGTCACTGCGCTGGTGCCCTCGCTGGTTGAAAAATATTTCGGCACGGTGTCGGGCTACCCCTACGCTTCTATCAATGCGTTCAACTGGATGACCGCCCTGGGCGGCAACTGGGAACCTCTGGAAAACACCGCTTTCCTGGGGGTGGACTGGCATACCCTGGGGTGGTTCTCCATCCTGGCGGTCACCGGCGGGCTGGTATTTTTCGCGGTGCGCAGCGCCCAGCGGGGCTATTTTTCCCCGCTGGTACTGGCGGCCTACTATGGGTTGGGGGTGTTCACCTTTGCCCACTGCATGCATGAGCGCTATATGGTGCCCGGCGTGCTGCTGGCTTTGCTGGCTGCCGCCCGCTGGAACGATATCCGTCTGTACGCGGCGGGGTTCGGCCTGTCTTTGACCGGATTCCTGAACCTGGCTACCGTTTACTCGCTGACCGGCAGCGACGATGAATGGCTCACCAGCGCCACCAGTTCCACGGTGGCCATTGTGGTGGGCCTGGCCGAAACGGTCTGCTTTGTGTTGCTGTTGTTTGCGGTGTGGGATATTGCCCTGAACGGGCACGCCCTGCCCCTGCCGGAGCGCCGTCGACCGTCTGCGCCTCCGGTCCCGGCCCCGCAGCCGCGCTGGCAGCGCCGGGAGGTGCTGACCCTGGCAGCGCTGACTGCAGCCACGGCGGTGCTCAGCTTTGCCTATCTGGGGGACACCACGGCCCCCCAGACCCCCCTGGACGCTACTGACACTACCCTGACCGAAACGCTGACGCTGGAGGGGGATGCTGCGGCGCTGTGGGTCTACCCAGGGGTCTCCTTTGGGGGCAGCCTGGTGGTGACCGACGAGAGCGGTACAGTGCTGCTGCAGCAGGAACTGGGCTACAGCACCTGTTTCAGTTGGAGTGAATCCGCGTTGGCGGTTCCTTCCGGGCAGACCCTTACCGTTTCGGTGTACAACGCCCAGGTCTTTGAATTGTCCTTCCGCGGGGCGGAGGGCGGGCCGGTGCCGGTTACCGGCGGCGGAGCCCTGTGTGACGAACAGGATGCCGTGCCCGAGACCATCAGCCAACTCAACAGCATGTATTTTGACGAGATTTACCACGGACGCACCGGCTATGAGCAGCTGCACAAGATGCCGGTCTACGAGACCACCCACCCGCCCCTGGGCAAGGACCTGATTATGGCGGGTATCGCGGTGTTCGGTATGACCGGCTTCGGGTGGCGGTTCTCCGGTACGCTGTTCGGTGTGCTGCTGGTGCCCCTGGCCTGGTGTTTTGCACGCCGCCTGACCCGCAGGCCCTGGGTGGCAGCGGTGGCCGGTACGCTGCTGGCCCTGGATTTTATGCGTTTTGCCCAGAGCCGTATCGCCACCATCGACATCTACGGCACCTTCTTCATTCTGTTGGGGGCCTACTGCATGCTGTGGTACTGCCAGAGCGTGCTGCAAAAGGGGGTGGGCGGCTCGCTGCTGCCCATGGCCCTGGGGGGCATTGCTTTCGGCCTGGGCTGTGCCGCCAAGTGGACCGGTATTTATGCCGGGGCCGGGCTGGCGGTACTCTACCTGGGGGTTCTGTATGCCCGCTGGCGCCAGCGGCAGCCGGGGTTCTGGCAGGAATTCCGGCTGGCTGCCGGGGGCGGTGTATTGTTTTATGTGCTGCTGCCGTTGTGCATTTACATCGCATCCTATCTGCCCTACTGGTGGCGGGACGCCTCCTTCAGCCTGGGGGACTGGTGGCAGTGCCAGGTCTCCATGTATAACTATCACGCCAATCTGGAGGCCAGTCATCCCTTCGAAAGCCGCTGGTACACCTGGCTGCTGGGCCTGCGTCCCGTCTGGTACTACCAGAACACCCACCTGGCTGCGGGGCTCAAGGGCAGCATTGCCGGGCTGGGCGGGCCGGTCATCTGGCTGGCAGGGCTGTTCAGCCTGCTGGTGCTGTTGTGGCGGCAGGTCAGCGGCCGGGGCAGCCGGGCAGGGGCCGGGGTGCTGCTTCTCTACGGCACCCAGCTGATCCCCTGGATGCTGGTCACCCGGTGCACCTTCCTGTACCACTATTTCCCCAGTTCGATGTTCTGCCTGGCGGCCATCGCGCTGGTGTTGTCCCGCCTGCGGGACCGGCATCTGGCCCGACGCATCGGCGCGGGGCTGTGCATTACAGCGCTGGCATTGTTCATTCTGTATTATCCGGTGCTGTCCGGGCTGCCCATACCGGCTGCCTGGGCGGATGCACTGCAGATTCTGCCCAGTTTCGGTTTTTATTAAAGACAGAAAAAATCCGGGGAACGTTTCAGCGTTCCCCGGATTTTTTTGGGAGGGTAAACGCCCCAGAGCAGGGGCAGGAAGATAATCAGGCTTCGGGAAGATAGATGTGGTGGGGCAGGCCTTCCACATAAATGGGGGTCAGTTCCGCCTGGATCAGCGGCATGGCGTAGGAAATAAACTCCTGGGTCATGCCGGTGTGGTCGGCGTTGACCCATTCCAGCGGGACCTTCTTCTCCAGATTGGCCACTTCCGAGATGGGATGCAGGCTGGTGCCGCACTGGTACGGCGCGTTGGAGATGCGGTCCAGGGCCACCATCTCGCCGGTGTGGCCCTCAAAGGCGGCTTTGGCGGCAGCACCGCCCACCTGGTAGGCTTCGGTAATATCGGTACGGCTGGTCAGGTGCCCGGCGCAGCGCTGCAGGGTGGAAAGCTCGATACAGCGGGTCTTGGTATCCAGACGGCGGGCCACCGTGTTGGCCAGGAACCGGGCGGTGCCGGTCAGGGTCTTGTGGCCGAAAGCGTCCACCGCGTGCACATCGTCCGCCAGTTCGCAGACGTAGCGGCCATCCTCCAGCTTGACGCCCTCCGACACGGCAATGACGATGGAGGGCTTGGATTTCTGCATCCGCTCCACCTTTTCCACAAAGCGGTCTACGTTGAAGGGAACTTCCGGCAGACAAATCATGTCCACGCCTTCGCAGTCCTCGGCCTTGGCCAGGGCGGCGGCGGCGGTCAGCCAGCCGGCGTTGCGGCCCATGATCTCCACAATGGTGACATACTTGGTGCCGTACACCGTGGCGTCCCGGATGATCTCCTTCATCACCACGCCAATGTACTTGGCGGCGCTGCCATAGCCGGGGGTGTGGTCGGTAACCATCAGGTCGTTGTCGATGGTCTTGGGCACGCCCATGAAGCGAATCTCGCTGCCGATGTGGGCGCCGTAATCGGCCAGTTTGCCGATGGTATCCATGGAATCGTTGCCGCCGATATAGAAGAAGTAGCCGATGTCCAGGTCTTTCAGGATGGAGAACAGGTGCTGGTAGACAGCTTCCCCTGCAGGGGTACGCCAGTCGGGTAGCTTATAGCGGCAGCTGCCCAGGTAGCTGGAGGGCGTGCGTTTGAGCAGCTCGATGTCCAGGGCGCTCTGGAATTTGTCGTCCAGCACGCAGGTGCGGCCTTCCAGCAGACCGGCCACGCCGTGGAGCATGCCGTACACTTTGCCGGCGCCGCGGCGCTTGCAGCTTTCATAGACGCCCGCCAGGCTGGCATTGATGACCGAGGTGGGGCCGCCGGACTGGCCGACGATTGCATTCTTTGCCATAGTGAACCTCCCGCAATTTTCTGTTGTCCTGCGCCCCGGGCACCAAAAAAACGCCGCAGAACGCACTGAATTTGTTGTATTCAGTGTATCATGCGGCGGTATTTTTTGCCATTGCGGGAGTTGCCCAAAAGCCGGCGTTCCATTGTACAATTTTGTGTTCCACATAGTGGAACCTGCGGCGGCGGGATTTTTGCCCATTATGGAGAAACGTTCCACAGTATGGAATTTTTTCCCCGCAAGGACTGCAAGAACCGGGGCAAAACTATGCAAAAATTGCGGCAGGCGGGCAAATTGTCTGTGCTTTTAGTCCAAATGAATGTGCCGGGGCACGCCGTTGATGTAGATAGGGGTCAGCTCCGCCTGGATCAGCGGGCGGGCGTAGCGCTCAAACCCTTCGTTCACATGCATGCCGTCGGCGCTGATCCACTCGTCGGGCACCTTCTTTTCGCAGTTGGCCACTTGGGTCACGTCCACCATCTCGGTCTCCACCCGGTAGGGCTGGTCGCTCAGCCGCTTGATGGCGCACATCTCGGCGGTCTCGCCCCGGGTAGCGGCTTCCACAGCGGCGCCGCCCACCTGGTAGGCTTCGGTGATGTCGGTGCGGCTGGCCAGATGGCTGGCGCAGCGCTGCAGGGTGGAAAACTCAATGGCCCGGGTCTTGCAGCCCAGCCGTACCCGGATCAGGTCGGCCAGGTAGCGGCTGGTGCCGCTGAGGATGGCCTTGTGGCCGAAGGCGTCCAGCTGACCGGCGGTGGAAACCAGATCGCACAGGAAGATGCCCTCGGTGTTTTTGACGCCCTCACTGGCGGCGATGATGACGTTGTGACGCTCCTTTTCCAACTCGGCCACCCGCGCCAGGAAAGCATCCTCGTCAAAGGGGCGCTCCGGCAGCAGGATCAGGTCGGGGCCGTGGCAGTCCGGGCCGGCAGCCAGGCTGGAAGCGGCGGCCAGCCAGCCGGTATGGCGGCCCATGATTTCGGCCACTGTAACGCTGCGCAGGTCGTAGACGCTGGAATCGCAGATGACTTCTTTCAGAATGGTAGCGATGTACTTGGCGGCGCTGCCGTAACCGGGGGTGTGGTCAGTGAGCAGCAGATCGTTGTCGATGGTTTTGGGCACACCGATAAAGCGGACCGCGCTGCCGGTCTGGGCACCGTAGCGGGACAACTTGGCAATGGTATCCATGGAGTCGTTGCCGCCGATGTAGAGTACCGCGCCAATGTCATACTGGGCGAACAGGGCGAACAGCTTGCAGTAGGGCCGCTCGTCCACGGCGGGGTCGGGCAGCTTGTGGCGGCAGCTGCCCAGAAAACTGGAGGGGGTGCGCTTGAGCAGCTCGATATCCATCTTGTCGCTGAGTACAGTGTCCAAGTCAATGATCTTGCCGACCAGCACACCTTCAATGCCGTACTGCATGCCGTAGACGTGGGGGGCGCCGCAGGCTTTGGCGGTCTCATACACGCCGGCCAGGCTGGAGTTGATAACGGCGGTCGGTCCGCCGGACTGGCCTACCAATACATTTTTCATCTTGTATACCTCTTGTATATTTTTAATTATATATTACAGAACGTAATCCTCAATGGCCTGGGCCACACCGTCGTGGTTGTTGTCGGCGGTGATCACATCAGCGGCGGCGCGCACATCCTCAGTGGCGTTGCCCATGGCCACGCCCAGGCCTGCCGCTTCGATCATGGTCAGGTCGTTGCCGGAATCCCCGATGGCCATCACCTGGTCGGGGCACAGGTCCAGCCGCTCGGCCAGGGCCATCAGGCCGCGGCCTTTGCTCACGCCGGGGGCGTTGAGTTCCATGTTGCGCTCAATGCTGGTGGTGATCTCCACGCTGGGGCAGGCGCGGCGCACAGCCTGCCAGGCCTTGTCCCGGGCCTCCACGGTGGGGTAGAGGATGCTGAACTTTTCGATAGCGTCGGCGTGATCCCGCAGGGTCCGGCGCATGTCCTCCACCTCGATGCGGGTGGTACGGAAATAACTGCGCAGGTTGGCGGGCACCATGTCCATGCTCTGTTCGGCATTTTCCATTGAGGTATAGCTGCGCCCGTCAATGAAGATGCTCAGCATGCCGCCCAGGGGTTCCAGTACATCGTAGGCCCGCAGGGCCATGGCGGCATCAAAGGGCAGGCGTACCAGCGATTTGCCGGTCTCCAGGTCTACCACCGACGCGCCGTTGGAGGTCAGCGCATAGCGGATACCGGGAATGTTGGTCAGCTGTTCGGGCACACCGCTCACGGTGCGGCCGGTGGCCGGCAGGACCGTGACGCCTTTTTCCAGCGCGGCGCGGATGGCCGCCGCCGTGCGGGGCGTGATGGCTTTTTCATCGTTGAAAACCGTCCCGTCCAGGTCCAGGGCAACCAGTTTGATCTGCTGCATATCCGTCTCTCCCATCCTTGTACTCCAACCTAAATTTTACCGCAAAACGCCTGTGATTGCAAGATTGGCGCCGCTGTGCTACAATGAATAAACTGTAAAATTTGGCAGAAAGGCGGGCGGCGGTATGGTACACAAACGGCTGTGGCTGCTGGATGTACTGCGGGGCGCGGCGCTGCTGAACATGCTGGCCTACCATGCCCTGTACGACTGGGTGTATGTGTTCGGCCACAGCGGCGGCTGGTATGATATCTGGTCGCCGGGGTGTCATTTGTGGCAGCAGTATATCTGCTGGAGTTTTATTCTGCTGTCGGGCTACAGCTTCACGCTGGCCCGGCGCCCGCTGAAAAACGGCCTGGTTGTGGCGGGGTGTGCGGCGGTGCTCACGGTGGTCACTGTGGGGTTTATGCCCAGTGAATCCATCTGGTTCGGGGTGCTGCATCTCAATGCCGCCGCGGTTTTGCTCAGTTGTCTGCTGCGTCCGCTGCTGGAAAAATGTCCGGCGGGTCCGGGGTTGGCGGTGTGCGGGCTGCTGTTCGCGCTGACCAACCAGCTGCCCTATGGGTATCTGGGCTTTGAGGGGCTGCATCTGGCGGCGCTGCCCGCGGCGTGGTATCAGAGCAATCTGTTCTGGTTGGGGCTGCCGGACTTGACCCGCTTTGCCTCAGCGGATTATTTCCCCCCGATCCCCTGGCTGTTCCTGTTCTGGTGCGGGCTGTTCGCGGCCCGTCTGTGGCGGCCCCGGGCGGGCACGGCCCCGGCGGTGCTGCGCCCGCTGGCTTTTGCAGGGCGGCACACGCTGCTGGTTTACATGCTGCACCAACCGGTACTTTATGGTACGCTGTGGCTGTGGCACGCCGTGGAAATGGCCTGAGAGACGCCTGTGGAAAAGGGGACAAATTGTTAAAAAATTAAAAATTCCTGCCGGGCGCAGGGGTTTGGCAGTTGACATTTGCGGGGGTCGTATAGTATAATCTTGTTTACTGGTTAATTGTTTTGACCGGCAAACTCCTGTCTCAGGTCAAGGGAGGGAAAAAGATGTCGGAGATCCGTGTCAAAGAGGGCGAGTCCCTCGAGAGCGCTCTGCGCCGTTTCAAGCGCAGCACCGCCCGCAGCGGCGTGTTGGCCGAGGTGCGCAAGCGTGAGGCTTACGAGAAGCCGTCTGTGCGCCGCAAGAAGAAGTCCGAGGCTGCCCGCAAGCGCAAGTTTAAGTAAGCTGGCTTACAGGGAACGACTGTGCAGACCCGCGCGTTGCGTGGGTCTGCACTTTTTTGTAGTATAAAGGAGCAAACCCCATGATCCTGACCCCGGAATATCTTTTTAAACGGGTGGAGGCCATCCGCCCCGAATTTCTGGCCGCCCAGGGCATCACGGCGCTGGTGCTGGATGTGGACAATACGCTGACCGGCGACGGCAGCCAGCAACTGGACGACAGCGTGCGGCAATGGCTGGACGATATGCGTGCCGCCGGTGTAAGCCTGACCATCGTGTCCAACAACTCGGCGGGTCGTGTGCGCCCCTTTGCAGAGCGTATCGGCCTGGCCTGGGTATCTCTGGCCTGCAAGCCGCTGCCCATAGGGCTGGCGGTGGCCCGCCGCCGCCTGGGTGTGCGCAAGGACCAGATGGCCATGGTGGGGGACCAGATTTATACCGACCGCATGGCTGCCGGGCTGTACGGTATCCGGTGCCTTTTCCTGCTGCCCCGCACCCCCTACGAAAAAGCCCTCAGCGTGCGCATCAAGCGCAAGTTTGAACCCCGCTGGATCGAGGAATACTACCGCAGAGGGGGCAAACTGTATGAGTGAATCGCCCCGGTTCGGCCCGGCGGGCCTTTCGGACAGCTACACCGTCAAGAAATTTGACCCCGCGGCCATCGCCGCCCATACGGCCTCTTTCGGGCTGACGGCCTTTGAGTACCAGTGTGGCCGGGGTGTGCGCCTGGCCCAGGACAAGGCCGCCGCGCTGGGCAAAGCCTGCGCGGAAAAGGACATCGCCCTGTCGGTGCATGCGCCTTACTATATCAGCATGTCCAGCCTGGAGGAAGACAAGCGGCTGCACAGCATCGACTACCTGCTGCAAAGCTGCGCCCTGGTCAAAGCCCTGGGCGGGCGGCGGGTCATCTTTCATTCCGGGTCCTGCGGAAAGCAGAGCCGGGAAGCCGCCCTGGAAAAGGCCCTGGATACCATGCGCCGGGCGGTGGAGGCGGTAGATGCGGCGGGGTTCGGAGACTGCATTCTTTGTCCCGAAACCATGGGCAAGGTGAACCAGCTGGGCACCCTGGACGAGGTGCTGGCCCTGTGCAGTGTGGACGAGCGCATCACCCCCTGCATCGACTTCGGGCATTTGTATGCCCGCAGCCAGGGCACCGAGCTGGCAGGGGAGAACGCCCCGGCGGATTACGCTGCCCTGCTGGACAAACTGCAGGTACTGGGGCCCGGGCGGGCCGCCAATTTCCATGTGCATTTTTCCCGTATCGCCTACACCAAGGGCGGCGAGAAATGTCACCTGACCTTTGCGGATACCGACTACGGCCCGCCCCACGAACCACTGCTGGCTTTGCTGAAAGCCCGGGGGCTGACACCCACCATCATCTGCGAATCTGCCGGCACCCAGGCCGAAGACGCGGGCACACTGGCCCGGGCCTATGCATCGCTTTGAGCTTTTTGGGGAAAAATAGCGCAAAAACCACCCAAAAAGACGGCGCGGGGCTTGCAAAAGACCGCGTTTTCCTGTAAAATAGATACAGCTATGTAGTACCATTCTATTATTGGAGGAATTTTTATATGATTTCTGCAGGCGAATTCCGCAACGGCGTTACCTTTGAACAGGACGGCCAGGTCCTTCAGGTCGTTGAGTTCCAGCACGTCAAGCCCGGCAAGGGCGCCGCTTTCGTGCGCACCAAGACCAAGAACGTTATCACCGGTTCTGTGGTCGAGACCAGCTACAACCCCACCGCCAAGTTCCCCCAGGCGTTCATTGAG
>DXBO01000025.1 GCA_019116485.1 Candidatus Gemmiger excrementavium | reverse complement strand
CGAGGTGGTCTTGGTGGCTTTGTCGATCATCTCGATCATGGTCTTGGTCTTGCCGGCACCTTTGGTTCCAACAATCAGTTTCAGCATAGGGGGTTACCTCCTTATATTCGTAAGCGCCCGGGGGCGCAAGCTGCCGTCAATCCTGCAGCTTGGCTTCCAGTTCAGCTTTGCGGTCCTCGTAGCCGGGCTTGCCCAGCAGCGCGAACATGTTCTTCTTATAGCTTTCCACGCCGGGCTGATCGAAAGGATTGACCGACAGCAGATAACCGGACACGGCACAGGCTTTCCAGAAGAAATAGATCAACTCGCCCACATCGTGCGCAGAAAGCGCGTCCACTTCGATGAGGCCCAGGGGCACGCCGCCGTCAGTGTGCGCCAGAATGGTGCCTTCCATCGCCTTGCGGTTGACGATGCTCATATTCTGGTCTGCCAGGAAGTTCAGGCCGTCAAAGTTGCCTTCCAGCGCGTCAATGTAAAAGTCCTCACGGGTATTCTTGATATCCACATAGGTCTCGAACATAATACGGCTGCCATCCTGCAGGAACTGGCCCATGGAGTGCAGGTCGGTGGAGAAGATGCAGGAAGTGGGCATCAGGCCCTTCTGGTCCTTGCCTTCGCTCTCGCCGAACAGCTGCTTGTACCACTCATTCATCATGGTGAAGTCCGGCTCAAAGCAGGCCAGCGTCTCCACGCTCTTGCCTTTGCGGTACAGAATGTTACGGGTCATGGCATAACGGTAGGCATCGTTGTCCATGCTGCACTTGCCGAACTTCTCGCGGCCATCGGCTGCGCCCTGCATGAGTTCGTCAATGTCGATCCCCGCACAGGCAATGGGCAGCAGACCCACAGCGGTCAGCACCGAATAACGGCCACCCACATCATCGGGAACCACAAAGGTCGGCCAGCCCTGCTGGTCCGCCAGCTGCTTGAGCGTGCCCTTGGCGCGGTCAGTAGTGGCATAGATGCGCTTGTTGGCCTCCTCCGGCCCCACGGCATCTTCCAGCAGTTTGCGCAGCACGCGGAACGCCAGCGCGGTCTCGGTGGTAGTGCCGGACTTGGAGATGACGTTGATAGAGAACCGTTTGCCCTTGGTCAGCTTGATGATATCATTGAGAGCCGTGGGCGAAATGGTGTTGCCGCAGAAGTAAATTTTCAGACCGTCGCCGATCTCATTGTGGAACTGGCCTTTGACAGCCTCCACCACCGCGCGGGCACCCAGGTAGGAACCGCCGATACCGGCGACCAGCAGCACGTCGGAGTCGGAACGAATCTTCGCGGCGGCTTCCTTGATGCGGGCGAACTCTTCCTTATCATAAGTAACAGGCAGGTCAAGCCAACCCAGAAAATCATTGCCGAAACCGGTCTTGGTTTCCAGCTGCTGGTGGGCCAGCTCGACCTGCGGATAGATCGCCTCATATTCTTCAGGACGGATGAATTTTGCCAGATGCTTGCCGTTGAATTTGACAGCCATCTTTCGCTCCTCCTTTATAGTTTGATTGTCTTCATGATACCGTTTTGCGTCGGTATTGTCAAGCAAATGTCCGGGATTTTTTTCGACTTTTTCATGAACATTGCACAAATTATTCCCCGTACAGCACCAGGCTGCGGGCCAGTTCTGCCAGGCAATAACCAAAACTCAACGCCTCTACGTCCTGTGCCGCCGTAACGGAAAACCACTGCAGTTCGCTGTCACCATTCATCAGACGTATCGTGCCCACTGCGTCCCCTGCTGCCACTGGTGCCGGCAGGTTTTCCGGCAGCTGCACTTCCACCGTCAGGGCACTCCCCTGGCCCTTAGGCATCAAACAGCGCTGGGGTGCGTCATACTGCAAGGCCACTGCGCCGGCTGTGCCACGCAGCACCGGCAGACTCTCGGGCGCATTCTCGGGCAGCTGTGCTGCAACGCTCTCATAGTTGGCAAAGCCGTAGTCTAACAGCGCCGTGGCCGCCGCAAAACGCTCTTTGCCGGAAGCCGACCCCAGCACCACCGCAATGAGGCGTAACCCGTTGCGCTCGGCACTGGCCGTAATGCATACCCCGGCCTTGCTGGTAGTGCCGGTTTTCAGGCCGGTAATGCCGCTGTAACTTTTGAGCAGTTTATTGGTGTTGACCAGCTGGGTAGCACCATCCCGCAGCGAGTCCATCCAGATGGAACAATAGTCCCGCACCTCGGTGTGGTGAAGCAGCATTTCCCGGCTCATCGTCGCCACATCCCGCGCGGTGGAGAGATGGGTCTCGGCATCCAGTCCACAGGCATTTTCAAAGTGGGTGGCCGTCATACCCAGCTGGGCAGCGCGCTGGTTCATCATGTCCACAAAGGCCGGCTCGCTGCCCCCCACAAACTCCGCCACAGCCACAGCGGCATCGTTGGCGCTGGAAATGCAAATGGCTTTAAGCATATCGTTCAGGGTCATCTGCTCCCCCGGCTCCAGCCAGATTTGGCTGCCGCCCATGCTATAAGCGTGTTCACTCACCGGAACATAATCCTCCAACGAGATTTTGCCCGCCTCCAGTGCTTCAAAGGTCAGCAGCAGCGTCATCACTTTGGTAATGGAAGCGATATGCCGCGCCTCATCCGCGTTCTTTTCGTACAGGACCGTACCGGAATCCTCATCTATCAGGATGGCCGCCGCGCAGGGCACGTCAAAGGCACCCGGCCCGGCAGGGGTGATTTCCTGCCCGGCAACGGTATCGTCCGCATAGGCACGCAGCACTGACAGCACAGCCAGTGCCAGGCACAACAGTAGAGTAACGGCACGCTTTTTCATGGCAGCAACACCCCCGCAATGCTTTGTTTAAGCCTATGCGCCCCACGGCGGTTTTAGTATTGCGCTTTGCGGCGGTTTCCATTATAATAAATCCGAAAATTCTATTTGCTTTTGTAAAGGACAAACACCATGCGGGTTACATTTTATACATTGGGCTGCAAAGTCAACCAAACCGAGACCGGCGCACTGGCCCAGCTCTTTGAGGAAAACGGCTATACTGTGGTAGCCAACGACGAGACCGCCGACGTCTATGTGGTCAACAGCTGCACCGTAACCAATTTTGGCGATCAGAAAAGCCGAAAATGGCTGCGCCGTGCCAAGCGGGAAAATCCCGGCGCCGTTACCGTGCTGACCGGCTGCTATCCTCAGGCTTTCCCCGAGGAGGCCGCCGCCATCGCCGAGGCTGACGTGGTGACCGGTTCTGGCAACCGCCGTGCTATTCTGGCAGACGTGCAGAGGGTTCTGGATGGCAGCGAACAGCGGGTGGTGGATATTCGCCCCCACCAGAAAGGAGAGCGGTTCGAAGAACTGCCCATGGACAAATTTGCCGAGCATACCCGCGCTTTTGTAAAGGTGGAGGACGGCTGCAACCGACAGTGCGCTTATTGCGTGATCCCCCGGGCCCGGGGCCCGGTACGCAGCCGGGACGAGGCCAGCATTCTGGAAGAGCTGCACCGCCTGGTACAGGCCGGTTACAAGGAAGTGGTCTTGACCGCCATCAGCTTGCCCAGCTACGGCACCGACTGCGGCACCAGCCTGGTAGAGCTGGTGGAAAAAGCTGCCGCGGTACCCGGTGTTGAACGGCTTCGTCTGGGCAGCCTGGACCCCGACATGCTCCGCGATGAGGATATCCGGCGCCTGGCCGCCGTGCCCAAACTCTGCCCCCAGTTCCATCTGAGTCTGCAGAGCGGCTGCGACAAGACTTTACGCGCTATGCGTCGTCCCTACACCACCGCCCAATACGCGGCTATCGCCGGGAAATTGCGCGATGCCTTCGGAGCGGAGAATGTCAGCTTTACCACTGATGTGATCGTAGGCTTTCCCGGTGAGACGGAAGAGGATTTTGCCGCCAGCATGGCCTTTGTGACAGGCCAGCGCTTTTTAAAGGTACACGTTTTCCCCTATTCCCGCCGCGAAGGCACCCCTGCCTACGACTTTCCCCATCAGATACCGGAACATGAGAAAGAGGACCGCAGCCGCCGCATGACCGCCGCCGTGGAGCAGGTACGCGCCACGGTAGCCGCCGACATGGAAGGGCACACTGCCCAGGTCCTGTTGGAAACGCCGCTGTCCGCCACACTGTTCACCGGCTACACCCGGCAGTACCTGCCGGTTTTGGTAGATGCCCCGGGTCATCGGAGCGGGGATATTGTAACAGTAACTCTGGGCGCCTGGGACGGAAAGCGCACCCGCGCAGCAATCTGCCCCTGACTCGTCCCCTCTTGACACCATATGGAAACGCAGGGAAAATCTTTCGATTTTCCCTGTTTTTTGTTGCCTGCCCCCCTTGCCAAACCCAAGCGTTTTTGGTAAAATTTTAACAGGAGCGGTCACTCCCGCCCCATCGGTATATATTGGAGCAATCGGAGCGAAAAGGAGCAATCAACATGAGAGGCATTTACACCCCCGTTACGGATATCCGTCGCAAGGTGTTCACCGAAGTTGCGCGTATGGCGTATAACGTGGACGAGATGGCCGATTACGAGTATCTGATGCGCGAGCTGCCCTATAAGATTATTCCCGGCGAGGAGAAATCCCTGCGCAGCAGCATCTTCCTGGAGAGAGCCATCATCTCGGAACGCATTCGCCTTGCCATGGGCATGTCGCTGCGCCCGCTGGATGAGAGCGTTCCTGCCAGCGAAGGGCTGGAGGAAAGCGCCATCGCCGACAAATACTATGAGCCGCCGCTGATCAACGTTATCAAGTTTGCCTGCAACAGCTGCCCGGAAAAGATCATAAAGGTCACGGCCATGTGCCAGGGCTGCCTGGCGCATCCCTGCCAGGAAGTCTGTCCCAAGCATGCCATCAGTTTCCGCAACGGCAAGAGCCACATTGACCAGAGCCTGTGCGTCAAGTGTGGCCGCTGCGTCAACAGCTGCCCCTACAGCGCCATCGTCAAGACTGAGCGCCCCTGCGCGGCAGCCTGCGGCATGGGTGCCATCCATTCCGACAAGTATGGCCGTGCCGACATTGACTACGACAAGTGCGTTTCCTGCGGTATGTGCCTGGTCAACTGCCCCTTCGGCGCCATTGTGGACAAGGGCCAGATTTTCCAGCTGATCCGTTCCATCAAGCGTGGTGACAAAGTCGTTGCCATCGTCGCCCCCGCTTTTATCAACCAGTTCCCCGGTATGACCCCTTCCAAACTGAAGGAAGGCATGCGGTTGCTGGGCTTTGAGGATGTGGAGGAAGTTGCCATCGGTGCCGACCTGTGCACCATCGATGAGGCCAAGGACTTTATGGAAGAAGTTCCCGCCAAGCATCCCTTCATGGGCACCTCCTGCTGCCCGGCCTGGAGCGTGATGGCCAAGAAACTCTTCCCCGAATATGCCGATTGCATCAGCATGACCATGACCCCCATGGTGCTAACTGCCCGTCTCATTAAGAAAGAGCGCCCCGATGTGCGCATCTGCTTTGTCGGTCCTTGCTCCGCCAAGAAACTGGAAGCCAGCCGCCGCACTGTCCGAAGCGAGGTAGACTTTGTGCTGACCTTTGAAGAGTTGATGGGTCTGTTTGAAGCCAAAGAAGTGGATTTCAAGGCACTGACCGACAATCCCGACGACGCCTTCAACAGCGCCAGCGCCGATGCCCGCGGCTTCGCCGCTTCCGGTGGTGTCGCCCAGGCCGTGGTCAACGCCATCAAGAAGATCGATCCTGACCGCGAGGTCAAGGTCGCCAGTGCCCAGGGCCTGGCGGAATGCCGCAAGCTGATGACCATGGCCAAAGCCGGCAAGTACAACGGCTATCTGCTGGAAGGCATGGCCTGCCCGGGCGGTTGCATCGCCGGCGCCGGCACGCTGGCCGACCCCGCCAAGAGCGCTATCATGCTGAACAAGTATAAGACTGAAGCGCCCATGAAGAACGCTACCGAGACCCCCTATAAGGATTCCATCAGCCTGCTGAAATACTGATTCCCATAAATCGGAAGAGGCCCTGCACAATACCGTGCAGGGTCTCTTTTTTTGTTGCTCTATTTGTGATATTTCATACCGGCATTGATGGTACAGGCCCGGTAGAGTTGCTCCGTCAATACCAGACGCGCCAGCTGGTGGGGCAGTGTGATGCGTCCCAGGCTGATGCGCTGGTTAGCTGCCCGCTTTACCGCGTCGTCCAGTCCATGGGAAGAACCGATCGCAAAGGCGACATCCCCCGCGCCGCTGCCGGCCCGGTCCGCCAGCAACCCGGCCAATTCCTCGCTGGAAATCTGTTTTCCTTCCACACACAGGGCCACCAGCCAGGCGCCTTTGCGCACCACGCTAAGGATAGCTTCCCCCTCCTTCTGCAGCGCCCGGGCAATTTGTTTTTCGCTGGCATTTTTATCGGCAATCGTTGCCTCCGGCAGCTCAATGATGCGGAAGTTGCAGAAGCCGCCCAGCCGCTTGCGGTATTCCGCCACACCGGCTGCATAGTAAGCGGCGTTGAGCTTGCCCACACAGATCAAGTCAATGTTCTGCATGCCGCCCTCCCTTAAAACTCAATATAGGCGCTGACATCGTTGCGTTCCTGCGCCTGGATCAGTACGTCCCGTCCAGGCTCAATTCCCGCTGCCAGCAGCACATTGTAGATGGTAGTCAGCGCCAACTCTGGAGAATTGTTGGTCTGGCTCAAATGGCACAGGGCAAATTTCTTGCATCCATCCTGAATCAGGTCCAGAATCTCAGCGGCACATGCCTTATTGTCCAAATGACCACGGTCACTGGCAATGCGCTTTTTCAGATAATAGGGGTAAGGCCCGCCATGCAGGCTGAAAGCATCGTAATTGGCTTCCAGTGCTACCAGATCACATCCCATCAGGTTATCCTGTACCACGGGAGTCAGGGTACCCAGGTCGGTAGCCACAGCCACCACCCGCTCGTCAGGCGTCACGATGCGATATCCGCAACACGGAACATCGTGACTGGTGGGGAAAGAAGTCACGCGGAAAGGCCCGATATCCATTGTCTGACCGTCAATAGCCACCGCCTCCACCGCCGGAGGCAGTGTTCCCCGGGATTCCAATGCGTCCAGCGTAGCCGCGCTGCTGTATACCGGCAACGGGTGTTTCTTTAAAAAAGTATCCAGCCCCGCCACATGGTCGGAGTGTTCATGCGTAACCAGGATGCCCGCACAATCGCTGACGGCCAAATCCAGCCGTCGCAGCGCCGTCAAAGTGGTACGGCAGCTTTTGCCCATATCCACCAGCAGGTACTCTCTGCCGCTGCGGATCAGGGCACAGTTGCCGGAAGACCCGGAATACAAGGTGGTAAACAGTGCCATAGAACCTTTCCTTTTTGTATGAATTTCCCACAAAAAGCGGGCCGCCGTTGGGCGGCCCGACGCTTTATTTTACAGGGCACGGGAGATCGCATTGGCAGGGATTTCCACGCGGCGGATATCCGCCCCCAGCTGCTGCAATTTCTCCACAATATTTTCGTATCCACGTTCAATGTGGATCGTCTCATCAATCTCGCTGACGCCGTTGGCCGCCAGGGCAGCCACCACCATGGCGGCACCGGCCCGCAGGTCGGTAGCACGCAGCGGCGCGGGGCGCAACTGGCGCACACCTTCGATCACTGCCACCTGACCATCCACCTGGATGTTGGCCCCCATATGGATCAATTCATCCACATAGCGGAAGCGGTTTTCCCAGATACCCTCTGTCACGATAGAAGTGCCTTCCGCCAGAGACAGCAGCGCCGTCATCAACGGCTGCATATCGGTGGGAAAACCGGGATGAGGCATCGTTTTGACTTTCAGGGGTTTGAGTGCCCCGGTACGGCGGATGCGCAGTGCATCATCAAATTCCTGAATCTCACAGCCGGCAGCCCGCAGCTTCGCGGTGATGGGCTCCAGATGTTTGGGGATCACGTTGTGCAGCGTCACGTCACCTTTGGTGATTGCCGCCGCCACCATGTAGCTCCCCGCCTCGATCTGGTCGGGAATGATGGAATAATTGCAGCCGTGCAGCTTGTTCACACCGTGAATCTTGATCACATCAGTACCTGCACCACGCACATCGGCACCCATCATATTCAAGCAGTTGGCCAGGTCTACGATATGGGGCTCCCGGGCCACATTCTCCAACACGGTGGTTCCTTCTGCCAAAACAGCCGCCAGCATGGCGTTCATCGTCGCGCCTACCGAGACCGTGTCAAAGAATACATGGCCGCCGGTCAGGTGTTCTGCCTTGACGTGAATCTGGCCGTATTCCACCGAATCCTGTGCGCCCAACGCAGTAAACGCCTTGAGATGCTGGTCGATAGGCCGCGGCCCCAAATTACAGCCGCCCGGCATGGCCACCTGGCCCGAGCCGAAGCGCCCCAGCAAAGCCCCCAGGAAATAGTAACTGGCACGCATCTGGCGGGAAAGTTCGTTGGACACCTCGGTGCAGTCGATATGGGTCGTATCGATCTCATAGGTACTGCGGCTGACCATACGGATGCTGGCGCCCAGCTCGCTGAGAATCTGCAGCGAAGCCATAACGTCGCTGATGCAGGGCAGGTTTTCAATCAGACATTTATCGGCGGCCAAAATCGTGGCGGGCAAAATGGCGACGGCTGCGTTTTTTGCGCCGCCGATATTCACATCGCCCTGCAGCGGGTTACCCCCGCGGATCACAAATTTTTCCAAATGTAGCTCTCCTTTGTGCAGCAAATCCCGCGGCATCCCTCAACGCCGCAATCCGCCTTGGCACACTTTCTATCATTATACACCATCTTGCCATATTTGAAAAGTGGTGTGCCCCCTGGCCGTGAAATCTTTGTGAAAAAACACCAGTGACTTATGACAGATCGCTGTTTTTTTGGCAACGCTTACATGTTCGGGAACAGGGTCTGGGCACTGAACAGCGCACCATTATAGGTCATCTCAAAGTGGCAATGGTTACCGGTGGAGTTACCGGTAGAGCCTACCCGGCCAATGGCATCTCCCTGAGAGACCGCCTGACCCTGGCTCACCAGGATCTCAGACATGTGGGCATACAGGGTGGTGTAGCCGTTGCCGTGGTCGATCTGCACGTAGTTGCCGTAGGAGTAGTGCCAGCCTGCTGCCACAACAGTGCCGGAGTCCGACGCAATGATGGTAGTACCGTAGGCCGCACAGATATCAGCGCCGCGGTGGCCGCTGCCCATCCAGCGGCTGACATATTTGTAATTAGGCACCGGCCAGATAAAGCTGCCGGAACCGATCTTTGCGATCATACCGCTCTTGAGTTTGGTGCCGGTAACGGTGATTTCAGGCACAGACGCCTGCAGCACGGTATAGGAGATTGCCTGCCGGTCTGTAACCACGCCATCAATCATGGTGGTCTCGTAGGTGACTTCCTCCGAACCTTCCACGCCCTCCTGCAAGGTGATGACCTTGCCGAAATCGTATTCCGAAGACTCCGTGTTCTGGGTCTCGAAGGGAATGGCCACCGTCTCGGTATCCTGACGTACCACCTTGACCTTGAGCAATTCTGCCGAGGCCGCGCCGGTAATCAACTCCGTGCCCTCTTCCACTTCCTGATCCAGTTCCAGCAATTCGGGGTTCATCTGTGCCAGTGAGTCGAAACTGACACCGGTTGCGTTGACAATGCTCTCCACCGTATCGCCGTCCTGGGCCGTGTAGGTCTGGATGCCGCCGCCCTCGTTGAGGGTCTGGATGATGTCACTGTAGGAACTGATGGATTCCTGCAGGTAAACACCGTCCAGCAGCCGGATTTCGTGGGCAAAAGCCGTATAAACCGAGGGATCAGTGGCGTCCTCGAAAGGTTCCTTGACACTTTCCAGGTAGGCGCGCAGGTGATCGCCCTCTGTGGTGACAAAGCGCAGTTCACCGTCGATATATACCGCCGTGCCGTCCACGATCTCGTCACTGGCCGTGCGCAGAATGGCGTTGGCGATTTCGCTCTCGGTCATCGTCTGACCGGAAATCGCCAGCGTGTAAGTTGGCGAAACTTCCCACTGGGTATCGGGGGCTGCTGCACCCGCCTCGACCAACATGCTTTTGGCCGTGTTGATACGGGATTGCACGTCATCCCGGGCATTTTCAAAGACCTGCTCGCTGGCCACATAGCCCACGCTCTCGCCGTTAACCTGCACATTGAGCACAAACTGCAAGCTCAACCCATTGCGTACCACCACAATAAGTGCCGCCGCAGCCAGGGCCGGCAGAAAATACGTGATCGCATTCCAGACAACGGCGCGATACTTTTTGATGCCACTGCGCAGATATTCCAGCTTGGCCGCGCGGATTTCCGCGCGGTTCTCGGTTTCGATCTGCTGGGGAAGTTCCTGGATATGCCGCATACCGGAAGCCAGCCGAACAAAGGGGCTGGTCAGGTCCTCGGCCAAAGTCAGCAGCCCCAGCACAAAGGGGCGCAGAATCAGCAGCAACAGGTTGCCCAATGTGCCGGCAATGGCATGTGCCACCGTGCGCACCTTGCGCCAGGCACAGACCAAAACATATTCGACCCAAAAGCCGATCATGTACAAGGCGTCCCCTACCACATGGCTGTAAGGCAAGCTGGAAAACAGACGCGCCAGACGCCCGCGCCGGTTGGCGCGCTTTTTCTTGCGGTTCCAGGCCCGCACGGTGCGCTTGCAGCGCCATTCATCCAGGCGCTGCCCCAATGTTTTTTTCTTCTGCGGTTTTTTATCTGTCTGGGTAGAATTCAAAACGAAGTGTCTCCTTTCCGCGTATTCACGTGGTCAAGACAGAGCGGGGCTTTCCCCCGCCGAAAAGTCAAAGTTGCGCAAACTCCCATCCCGCCAGCAACCCGTTTTCATGGGCCAGGGTTTGCATGTCAGGCGGCAGAGTGCTTTCGATACGCCGCTGCTCCCCCGTGAGCGGGTCACAGAACCAAAGCACGGCGCAGTGCAGCGCATGGCGCCCGATGGCCGCGGCACTGCCGCCATAAAGGGTATCCCCCGCCAGCGGATGGCCGATGTAAGACATATGTACCCGTATCTGGTGGGTACGCCCCGTGCGGGGCGTACAGGCCAGCAGGCTGTGGTTTTTTCCGGCTGCCAGCACCTGATATTCGGTCAGGCTGTACTTTCCTTGAGGCGTCACACAGCGCCCGATGATGGAATCGCCCCGCCGTCCGATAGGCGCTTCTACCCGGCCAGGGCCCAAGGGAAGCTGCCCCTGCACAATGGCAAGGTAGCGCTTTTCAGCGCTGGCCCCCAGCAGCGGCGCCGCAAAAGCGTTCTGAGCACAGAGTACCAGGCCGCTGGTATTTTTATCGATGCGGTTGACCGGCCTGAACACCCCGGTGCGCCCGGCCTGCTGTAAATGGTATATCCAGCCGTTAGCCAGCGTGCCGTCCGGGTAATTGAGGGTGGGATGTACGGCCAGGCCGGCGGGCTTGTCCAACACGGCAGCGAAATCATCCTCATACGCAATGGTGATGGGAACCGGCTGGGGCACCACGCTGGTAGCCGGTTCGGGCGGCAGTACAAAGGTGATACACTGCCCCGCATGGACAGGACGGTCTGTATGCAGCGGTACGTCGTCGGCAAAAAAGCCGTTTCCCGCATGTTTGACCGAGCGGATCAACCCTGCCGTAACACCGCGGGTGCGCAAAAAAAGCCCCAGGCGCTGGCCCTCGGCTTCAGGCGGCACGATATAACGCAATTCCATGCTTCGTGCGCCCTCCCCTGCACCCATATGGGGATATTATACCACAAACATTTTCGGGATGCAAACCCAATGTTTTACATAGCCACAACAAAAACACACCCGCCAGCGTGCTGGCAGGTGTGCCGCAGTTCCTAAAAAACGACTGGACCGTAAGCCGGGTTCTGTATCAAACGACGATCTATCTTGGCCTTGCGTCGCCGCAAGGCTCACGCCATCACCGGGACGCGCGAGGCTCCGCATATGTCCCATACGGATGTTGCTTCAAGCAGGGTTTACATAGCCGCAAAGTCGCCAGTGCGCTGGTGAGCTCTTACCTCGCCTTTCCATCCTTACCGCGCCGAAGCGCGGCGGTTTCTTTCTGTTGCACTATCCCTGGGGTCACCCCCGGCTGCCGTTAGCAGTTGCCATGCCTCTGTGAAGCCCGGACTTTCCTCAGGCGGTCCTTGTGGGACCGTCCCGCCGCCGTATGTTCCACTCGTTTTCGGTTCAGTATACCACAGAATCACAGACTTGGCAAGCTTTACAACAGCAGTTGTAAAAGCAGCAGCGCCGTGACCCCCGGCACCCCCAGCACCACCGCCACAAACCCGGTAAACCGATTCAGCGGCAACGATATACCTGTCAGCGGTTCCGTCAGAGCCAGCAGCGCCAGAACCCCCACCCCGCATATTGCCCCCGCCAGCAATGTGCGTACCGGATGGCGCTGGCTGGCGGCGCTGCGCCCTACCGCCAGCAGGCATACGCCGGCTGCCAGCCCATACCACCATCCGTTCATGGGTCAGCGCCCCCCACCCGCAGGGCACGCAGCAGGGCACGGCAACGGCACATCAGCGCAGCATGCTGGTAGGTCAGCTGTTCGATAAAAAGCGGGTCCTGCGCCTCTCCAAACGCCGCCTCGTTGGCGTGCAGCGCCTGCATGGCGGTGTTCAATTCCACCTGCAGGGCATGCCGTTCCTTTTCCTGCCGGGTCATTCGTTTCCACACAAGCGTCCCTTCCTCTCACAACAGGATACAAATCAGACCGTCACACCCCTCGTTGATGATGCGTTCCAGCGTCAGCTGCAAGCGCCCCCTGGCCTCCTGAGGCATATGCAGCAGCTTGGCCTGGACGCCTTCGCTGACCAGCTCGTTGAGGCTTTTGCCGAAAATATTGGTACTCCACAACTTACCGGGGTCGGTCTCAAAATCTGCCAACAGACTTTTGATGAGTTCCTCTCCCTGCTGTTCACTGCCCACCGTGGGCGACAGTTCGGTGTGGATGTTGGCGCGCATAATGTGCAGACTGGGCGCGCTGGCCGAAAGCCGTACCCCGTACTGCCCGCCCTGGCGCACGATTTCCGGTTCTTCCAGGGTCAGTTCATCGATACCCGGCATGACGATGCCGTAGCCGGTGGCCTCCACCTGTTCCAGCGCCGACCTGATCTTGTCGTAGGCGCGTTTGGCCCGTGCCAGACTAACCACACAGGGCAGCAGGCTGGCTTCGTCCACAATGTCCAGGCCGGTCTGCTCCCCCAGGATGCGATAAAAGATATCCGGCGCAATGTTGGCACTGATGCGCACCGTGCCGGTAGCCAGGTCCATACCGGTCAATGCCGCCCCCACGATATACTCACAGTCCAGCTGCGGGCGCGTGCCCGCCACATCAGCCATTTTGCGCACCGATTCCGCATAATCCAGCATAGCCGTATAGACGGCGCTCTGCAGCCAATGCCCCGGCTCCAGCATAGTGACCCAGCTGGGCATATGCACCGCGATCTCCTGAATCGGGAATTCATAGAGCAGCGTCTGTAAAAGACGATCCACCGTGTCAGCCGTCATAGTGACACAGTTGATGGGAAAGACCGCGTGGCTGTAGCTTTCGGCCAGCTGGGCCGCCAGGGTCCGGGCCGCCTCGCTGTCAGGATCGGCACAATTGAGCAAAATCACATAAGGCTTGCCGATGGCATCCAATTCTGCCACGATGCGGCGCTCCGCTTCGCAGTAATTTTCCCGTGGCAGATCCGCCACCGAGCCATCGGTAGTTACCACCAGCCCCACCGTGGCATGCTCCCGGATAACCCGCCGGGTACCGGTCTCAGCTGCCAGGTCGAAGGGCACTTCGTGGTCAAACCAGGGACTTTTGACCAGACGCGGGCTGTCGTTTTCTTCGTGCCCCAGGGCCCCTTCCACCATATACCCCACGCAGTCGATGAGCCGCGCCCGAAAACTGCCGCCGCCAGACAGTTCGATGGTGACTGCCTTTTCCGGGATGAACTTGGGTTCGGTGGTCATGATGGTGCGTCCCGCCGCCGATTGGGGCAGTTCATCGTTGGCGCGGGCTCGACGCGCCTCGTTCTGGATATGGGGCAACAGCATCAGTTCTGAAAACCGTTTGATAAAGGTGCTTTTACCGCTGCGCACCGGCCCCACCACGCCAAGATAGATATCGCCACCGGTGCGTTGGGCGATGTTGTGATAGATTTGTTCCTGTGTCACGGTCGTTCCTCCTTTACAGCGCGGCAGGGATCAGCAGACAGGTCGACTCGGTGGTCAGGTCCTGGGGCTGCTTGCCCTCGGCTTCCAAGCGATTGGCTTGAACCAGGTCCCGGGCCCGGGCATGATACCGCTTGGCGATATCAAAAACGCGCTCGCCCTGCCGGGCATAATAGACATACAGGGCCGGGCCGTCCTTCCCATCGGCGTATTCCTCCCCCAGTTCAACCCCGCACAAAGCCCTGGCAGCATGAGCCTGCAGCAGGGCGCCGGTGAGTTCGATCTCCAGTTCCACACGCAACCGCGCCCCGTTTTTGCTGCTGGCCACACGCACCACCGACGCGCCGGCACAAAGGCAGGTATCGGCGGGCAACCCGGGCCATACTCCCTCCGGCTGCCAGACAAAGTTCTTGTCGTAACAGGTCAATTCTCCCCTGGCATCAGCACAGAACACATGCGCTGTTCCCTTACCGCTCAATCGCAGCCGGGGCTGGCTTTCTTCCGCCTCCAGCGGCGCAGCACAGGGCATTCCCAGCGTGACAAAACACCCCTTCACTGTGCAATCCCCATCGGGCAGGTCATCCTCCAGTACCACGCTGATGCGCCCGCCCAATTCCGCCGTACGCTCCAGCAGTTTGCAGACGGTCTGTACCGTCTGAGTCTGGCACAAAGTGGAATAGGCATCTGCCACCACGGTACGGGCCGCAGGGTGCCATACCTCCAGATGCAATTTCCATGTCACCCCCAGATCAGCCTCACCGGCTCCCTGGGCGGCGGTCAGCGTACAGGCCATCACTTCGCCCCAGGCGATGCAGCTGTCTTCCTCTGCCGCGCCGGGCAATTCCACTGTTTGCTGCACGGATATCTCTTTCTGGCGCACCACCAGTTCCTCACTGTCAGCCGGTTGATAACAGATTTGGACCTGCAGCACCCCCTGCACGCTGGCCTGGCCGGTCTGCACCGTGACCCCGCCCAGCGCGAAACAGCCGGAGACATCCAGAACGGACTCCCCTGTGCCGGGCATGGGCACGGTAGACTCTGCGGTCAGCGTTTTTTCTTCTGCCGCCACACGGTACAGTCCGTTCAGTTCCCGGGTGCGCTGTTCAATCCCACAGTCCGCCAACGAGGTCAGCAGTTCGCAGTCTTTTTCAGCCAGGACCGCGCCGCACAGAATGTACGCGCCGCGCAGATCGATGCGATGTTCACTGACGGCACGGCAGTTGCAGTATTCAGGCTCCCCCCATATCTGGGCCGGACCTTCGGCATAGCGTCCGGCGGGCAGCTCGACCGATTTTTCAAAGGCAAATTTCTGTTCGGTACGGTAGAGGCGGCAGCCCGGCTCATCGCTTTGGTAATAGACAGTACAGCGCAGGTATCCTTCGCTTTGCCAGCGTCCGCTCCCCACACGGTTTTGCAGTACCACCGGCTCGATCAGGCATTTTACGATTTTGAAAACCGCCGGCAGGTAATCCGGGATCAGGATTTCCGTCTCCACCGGCAGTTCCAGCCTTGTCTCCCAGCGGCCTCCGTAAGCGGCTATGGTGTCTTTGAACACCTTGAGTTCCATTTTGATTGCCCCTTTCCATTGCTTGGTTGCCTTGTCTGGTGCATGTATATGCGGCGGGGCAAAAAAATAACCCCCGCCTTGCGGCGGAGGTTTGCGGAAATCTTATCAGACTTTAAAAGCTGCGCGCAGCAACCAGCGGAACGCGCGGGGGCAACGGACCACGACCACATGCATAGCATACACCTCGCTTTCGGTGTTGTGATGTATGCCATATTATGCGCAGCACCCCAAAGTGTGCTACCCGTCGTCCCGGGTCAGCACCACCAGCCCATGGCCACCGGTACAGCGCAGAACCGCTTCGGGCGCAGTAAATTCGTTGCTGGTTCCCAGCGGATAGTCCAGTTCAGTCAGTGTAGCGTCATGCAACGGATAGTAGACGCCTTCCAGCGTCACGCCAGTCATAGCCGCCCCCAGCGCAAAAACAGACAGATACTTCCAGTCTTTGCGCGGCAACATCAGAGGGTTGCCAGAGAGCAGATAGTGCATCTCGCTGCGGGCATCAGCCAACACCGTATCAACCCCCTGCCGCGCCAGATACAGCCCGGTAGAGATATTGGCAAAGGTATGTTCGATGCGCGCACCGCCCAGTGCCCCCAGCATCACCACTTCCCGGCAGCCTTGTTCCAGCAGCCATCGTGCCGCATACTGGGTATCCGTATCGTCCTTGACGTGGGGCAGCACAATCGTTTCCCGGTCCGTCACGGGCTGGGGGGCCGAATCGAAATCTCCCACGATCAGATCAGGCCGAACCCCCAGCCGCGCGGCGTTACGGTACCCGGCGTCACAGGCCACGATATAGTCCCCAGGCCTCAGATAGCCGGCCATTTCCGGCCCTACCGGCACTGCCGAAAGGATAACGGCACGTTGGATCATCGTTCCCACTCTTTCCGGGCGCTGGCTTCCTCGTACATGGCAAGGTAGCTGGCATAGCGTGTTTTTCCGATTTTGCCTTCCTCCACCGCCTGACGCACAGCACAGCCGGTCTCGCTGCGATGCGAACAGCCGGTAAAGCGGCACTGGCCAAAATAGGGCCCGAATTCCGGGAAAGTATGCTGTAAGTCCTCTTTGGGGATGCGGCACAGTTTTTGTGCCTCCAGGCTGGCAAAGCCAGGTGTGTCAGCCAGACGCCCACCACTAACCTCAAAAATTTCTACTTCCCTGGTTGTGTGGCGGCCACGGCCCAGTTTTTGACTGATCTGTCCGGTCTCCCGCTTAAGTTCCGGGGCCAGGGCATTGAGCAGGGTGGACTTGCCCACCCCGGAATTGCCGCAGAAAGCACACAGCTTACCCTCGATCACGGCGCGGATCTCGTCCAAGCCTTCACCAGTATCATAATGGAGCTGCACCAGGGGAATTCCGCTTCCTGCATAGGCCTGGGCCAGCTGATCCGCCGCAGCCAAATCCGCTTTCGTCACCACCAGCACCGGCTGCACATCTTTATAGATGGCAGCCGCCGTCAGCTGGTCCAGCACCAGCGTGCTGGGCACCGGTTGGGTGGTACTGGCCACAATGAACAGCACATCCAGGTTGGCAATGGGCGGACGGATAAAGACATTTTTGCGGGGTAAAATCTCGTCGATCATGGTGCCGTCCGGCGAAAGGGCGACGTTGTCCCCCGCCACCGGTGTGATGCCCCGCTTGCGGAAGATACCGCGGGCTTTGCACTCCACCACACCTTCCGGCGTGCGGACATAATAAAACCCGCCTATGCCTTTTACAATATAGTTCATGGGCTGCATTTTATATGGGGTTGCCCTGGGCATCGCAGCGTTCACCGTTTTCGTTCCACATGGTGCCGTCGGGCAGCTGATGGATTTGGTGGCTTCCGTCAGCACTCCACCACCAGCTCTCCTGGACCGTGCCGTCCTCACTGGGCGTGGGGGTCTCTGCTGGGGTCTCGGGCACGCCGGTAGAAACGACCAGCGTGATGATGGAGCTGACGCGCGCCTTGGTCCCGGCAGCCGGGAGCTGGCTGAGTACAGTGCCGGCAGGTTCAGTGCTGGCCTGTTCGATGACACGGATGGAGAAGTTGAGCCCCTTCACATCGTTGCGGGCATCTTCCAGCAGCTTACCCGTAAGGCTGGGCACATCATTGGTGGATTCAATGACCGCACGGCTCACATACATGATAACGGTGGAGTCACCTTCCACTGTCTCACCGGCCGAAGGGCTGGTATAGATGACCGCGCCGTTAGCCACGGTGTTGTCCTGCATGGGTTTCTGCAGCACGCGCAGGCCCATGTCTTTCAGCGTCTGTTCGGCATCCTCCGCCACCATATTCTTGGTCTCGGGGATGGTCACATACTGGGTGCCCAGGCTGACGGTGAGGGTGATCTTCTGCCCCTCCTTGACAGTACGGCCCGCCTTGGGGTTCTGACGGATGATGGTACCGGCGGGGTAGCTGGAGTTATACTCCTCCGCTTCCTGCAGCTTGAGCTGGGTATTGTACTCCGAAGCGCGGTACTCGTCCAGCGTCATGCCCACAAAGTTGATGATGGTCACGTCCGCCCGGTTGGAGAACAGCAGGTTGCTGGAGTTGGTGAAGATCAGGTAGACCAGGATCGCCGCGCCGATGACAAACGCCACCGCCATGCCGAAGAAGATGGGCAACACCGAGAACGGCTTGGCCTCCTTGCGGGGCTTTTTGCCGCGCCCGGGGTTGGCGGTACCGGCACGGCGGGCGTCTCCCGTGCGGATGTTGCTGCCTTTTGCAGCGGTCTTTGTATTGTTCATAACTCGATTGATATTTTTCTGGGGGTTGTCCTGGGTGTTCCGGTACTCATATTCAAAGCGGGCCGAGGGGTTGCGCTTGAATTCCTCGATGGCTTCCAACATCTCCTGGGCGCTCTGGTAGCGCTTGTCGGGGTCTTTTTCCATAGCCTTCTCGGTGATCTGGCGCAGACCTTCCGGCACATTGGGCGCCACCTGGGCCAAAGGTTTGGCCTTGTCGGAAATCTGCATGATGGCGATGGACACCGCACCGTCGCCGTCAAAAGGCAGCTGGCCGGAGAGCATCTCATACAGCATGACACCCACCGAATAGATGTCGGTGCGGGCGTCGGTCCTGTCCCCCTTGGCCTGTTCGGGACTGATATAGTGTACCGACCCGATGGCCTTGTCACTGACGGTCTGGCTCTGGGCACGGGAGAAGCGAGCAATGCCAAAGTCCATCATTTTGATGGAACCGTCGGCCAGCAGCATGATGTTCTGGGGCTTCACGTCCCGATGGATGATGCCCTTGGAATGGGCATGCTGCAGCGCACTGAGTACCTGGGTGGCAAAATGCACGGTTTCTTTCCAGGTCAGGGCGCCGCCACGCTGCTTCAGATATTCCTTCAGCGTGATGCCGTCCACATACTCCATGACGATATACTGCAGCTTATCGGTCACCGACACATCGTATACCTTGACGATGTTGGGGTGGCTGAGGATGGAGATGGCCTTGGACTCGTTCTTGAAACGGCGCACCAGCTCCTCATTGTCCAGGAATTCCTCTTTGAGCACCTTAACGGCGATGGGATTACCGTTCTTCTCATCCACACCACGGTAGACGTTGGCCATGCCGCCCACGCCCACCAGACTTTGAATCCAATAACGGCCTTCCAGTCGTCTCCCAATCAGATTATCCATTGTTGACCTCCGTTGTCTCCACGCCCATGAGCAGGACCGTAATGTTATCCTGACCGCCCGCCTGCAACGCGCGGTCCACCAAAATGCTTGTTGCATCAAAGAAAGGGACTTCCCGCAGGACCCGGGCGATCTCGCCGTCCGGGATCATGTTGGTCAGCCCGTCGGTACACAGCAGCAGAATATCTCCTGCCTCGATCTCGCAGCGGTTGTATTCCGGCACGATGTTGGCCGCCACCCCCAGTGCCCGGGTAATCAGGTTCTTCTGCGGATGCAGAGCCGCCTGCTCCCGGGTGATCTGGCCGCTGTCCACCAGCTGCTGCACCATGGAATGGTCCCGGGTGATCTGGCGCAGACCGCCCTCGTGATACAGGTACGCCCGGGAATCCCCCGCGTGTACGATATGGGCAAATCCATTGCCCGCATAAGCACACACAGCCGTGGTGCCCATGCCCAGCATCTCAGGGTCGGAAGTTGCTTTCTCATACACGGCCCGATTGGTCACATCGAACCCGCGCATGATAAAACTTTTCTCAGCCCCCGGCTGCAGGGTATGCATCTGCCGGGCAAAGTACTGCTGCATCGTATCGGTGGCGATGCGGGCGGCAATGCGCCCCCCGTTGACACCACCCATGCCGTCACAGACGATGCCCCAGGCGGTTCCCCCCGCCAGCTGCTGGGCACAGTAGTTATCCTGATTTTCCTGACGGCAGCTGCCGATATCGGTGATCGCGGCGATCTTCATGCAGGACGTCCTTTCGTCGTGTTCTTGCTGCCGGGTATTGGGCCCCGGCGCCCTGACAGCCAGTTACGGCCTGGCTTGCGCGTCTTCCCGACGCAGCTGCCCGCAGGCAGCGCTGATATCACTGCCCAGGCGGCGGCGCACCGTGGCGTTGACCCCCAGCTGCTCCAGTTTTTGCTGGAAACGCCGCACATTGGCTTCATCAGTGGCGGAATAGGGGCTGCCATCCACCGGGTTGATGGGAATCAGGTTTACATGAGCCCCCATGCCCTGGATCAGACGGGCCAGCTTTTGGGCCATCTCGTCGCTGTCGTTGACGCCCCGCACCATGGAATACTCAAAACTGATACGGCGACCTGTTTCCTGCTGATACCGGCGGCATGCCGGGATCAGCTGTTCCAACGGGTAGGCATCGTTGACAGGCATCATGCCGGAACGGGTGGCGTTGTCCGGTGCGTGCAGCGACACCGAAAGGGTCAGCTGCAAATGCCGTTTGGCCAGCTCATCGATTTTGGGCACCAGCCCGCAGGTGGACAGACTGATATTGCGCATGCCGATGTTGACACCTTCCGGGCAGGAGATGATCTCCAAAAAGTCCATCACGTTGTCAAAGTTATGCAGCGGCTCGCCAATTCCCATCAGCACGATGTGGGAGACCCTCTCCCCAGTATCCTTCTGGGCGGTGTAGATTTCCGCCGCGATCTCGCCGGGCGTCAGGTCCCGCACACGGCCCGCCTGGGTAGAGGCGCAGAACCGGCAGCCCATGGCACAGCCCACCTGGGTAGATACACAAACCGTATTGCCGTACTTGTAGCGCATCAGCACCGTCTCGATACAGTTGCCGTCAGCCAACTGCAGCAGGTACTTGACGGTACCGTCCCTGGACTGCTGGCGGCGGCGGATGGCAGGCACCGCAATGGTACAGTGCTGCTGCAGCTGTGCCAGCAATGTCTTGGGCTGATCGGTCATCTGGGAGAAATCCGTCACCAGCTTCTGGTGCAGCCATTTGAAAATCTGTTTGCCGCGGAACTTAGGCTGGCCCAAACTGACAAAATAGTCTGTCAGTGCGCCCAGCGTCATGTCCGATAAACAGATGGTCTGCCTTTCCTCCACTGCGGTCTCCCCCTTTCCCTATTT
This sequence comes from Candidatus Gemmiger excrementavium, assembly GCA_019116485.1. Classification (GTDB taxonomy): domain Bacteria; phylum Bacillota; class Clostridia; order Oscillospirales; family Ruminococcaceae; genus Gemmiger; species Gemmiger excrementavium. Next base: position 7,028 of record DXBO01000025.1, on the reverse strand, counting down.
TTATGAGTATACGCGAAAATTATGTCGAAACTTTTTCCAAAACCGCCACAAAGAAGCCGTCAGTGCCGGTTTTGTGGGGCAAAAACAAAGTTCCCCAGGCATCGGTCTGTGCCCCCGGAAAGTTCTGCTCCGGTACAATCACCCGGAAATCCGGGTTCTTTTGCAAAAATTCCCGAATCTGGGCCTGATTCTCCTTATAATTCACCGTACAGGTAGAATACACCAAACGGCCGTTTTCGGCAAGAGAATCTGCGCCATTTTGCAATATTTTTTGCTGATCGGCGTACAAATTCTCTATCCCGTCCAAATCTTTGTAGCGGATATCCGGCTTTTTGGCTATGACGCCCAAACCCGAACAGGGCACATCACACAGAACACGGTCAAACAGCGGCCAGTCTGCACGGTGTACGGTGGCATCGTTTTGCACGGCCCGGGCACAGGTGGCACCACAACGATCCAGCGCTTTTTGCAGCAGCGGCACACGGCTTTGCACAAATTCCCCGCACAGCAGTGTACCGGTGTTTTTCATCTGCTGGGCCATTGTCAGGCTTTTGCCTCCCGGCGCAGCGCACAGGTCCAACACCCGTTGGCCGGGACGGGCCTCTACACAGAGGGCGGCATACTGGCTGGCCAGTCCCTGCACATGGAACAGCCCCCGCCGGAAAGCCTCGCTGCCGGCCGGGGAGCCGGAAAACGTCACCAACAGTGCATGGGGCCAAGGCCCCGGCATCACCAGGTGTCCCTCGTCTTGCAGAAGATTTGTCAGCACCGCATCATCGGTGCGCAGCGTGTTGACCCGCACGGCGGTCACCGGGCGCTGTGCCAGCGAAGCCGCCAGCGCAAAGGCTTCTTCGCCGTATTGCTCCCAAAGCAGCCCGGCCACTGAATCCGACAGGCAGTAATAGGTCCGCAGACGCTCCCGCGGGTCTGTAAAGTCAGTTTCCTTTACGCTCAAAGCCGCCGCACGGCGCAGCACCGCGTTAACCATACCAGCCGCGCTGGACTTGCCCAGTGCCCGGGTCAGCTTTACCGATTCGTTGACTGCGGCAGGTAACGGCACCTTCATATAGCGGGCCTGGGCCAGCCCGGCCCGCAGCACAGCGCGCACCGGGGCATCCAGTTTTTCTACCGGCTTTTTACTGACCTGGTTGAGCAGATAGTCCAGCAGCGGCAGGTGCTCCAGCGTGGTATAAAATACACTGGTGGCAAAGGCGGCATCCCGCCCGTCCATGGGTGGAGTACACTTTTTCAGTTCTGCGTCCAGTACCAGGTTGGCATATCCTGCCTGTTCCTGGTGCATCAACGCTTTGACAGCCAAACGGCGGGGCGTCACAGTTGGTCCCCCACTTTCAGGCGGCGGCCGGCAGCCCAGGCCGTACCGGCCATTGGTTTGCCCCCTTCCGGCGTTACGGTCAGCAGCACTACGGCGCCGTCGTTGGCCGCTACAGTCAGCGGCTTAAGGGCCAGCACGGTGCCGGGCGCGGCCCCGGCAGGATTTTCTGCCAGGCGGCATTCCAGCACCTTGATGCGCTTGCCGTCCTGTGCGAACCACGCCACCGGCCAGGGGTTCATCCCCCGTACCCAGTTGTGGATGTGGGCAGCATTCTGGGTAAAGTCAAACTTGGCCGTCTCCTTGTTCAGCGGCGGTGCCAGCGTGGCCCGGCTGTGGTCCTGGGGTGTCGGAGTCAGTTCCCCGGCCTCGATCTTTTCCAACGCCGTGACCAGCGTTTTGGCCCCCACAGCGCTGACCCGATCAAACAACTGTCCACTGGTCTCCTCGGGGTCAATGGCTACCGGCTCCACCAGCAGCACATCGCCGGTGTCCAGCCCTTCGTCCAGCTGCATGATGGACACGCCGGTCTCGGCATCACCGTTGAGTACCGCCCACTGGATAGGCGCTGAACCGCGATAGCGCGGCAACAGCGAGACATGCAGGTTGATACAGCCATAGCGAGCCACATGCAGCAGCTGCGGCGGGATAATGCATCCATAGGCCACCACTACGATAATGTCGGGAGCCAAACCGCGGATGATTTCATCGGAAGAACCGTCCCGCAGGGTCCGCGGCTGGTAGACCGGAATACCGCGCTGCGCTGCCAGTTGCTTGACCGGTGGTGCCGTCAAAATCTGCTTGCGGCCTACCGGCTTGTCACGGCGGGTGAACACCGCACAAACCTCATGCCCGGCTGCCAGCAGGGCAGCCAGGCTTTCGGCGGCGATATCGGGGGTTCCCATAAACAGGATTCGCATGGATCAGTCCTCGTCTTCCTCGGGGTAATCGTCCTCATAGAAATGCTGGGCCAGGTCCATGATGGTGATACCGTCCAGATGGTTATTTTCATGCTGGATGCAGCGGGCCAACATATCGTCGGCCTCCATCTCAAACCATTCACCGTGGCGGTCCTGGGCCTTGACCTTGACATGCTTGGAACGGGCAATGGCACCGTTGTGCCCCGGGAAGGAAAGGCAACCCTCGTACAGTTCCACCTTCTCGTCGCTCAGTTCCAGAATTTCAGGGTTGATGAACTCGATAAATTTATATTCGTAGTTCTCCGGCACTTCCTCCGGCATATCCCGGTCATCCAGACAGATGAACAGCCGGCGCATCATGCCCACCTGGGGGCCGGCCAGACCCAGCCCGTTGGCATCCAGCAAAGTCTCTTTCATATCGTCCAGCAGAATCCCCAACCGGTCATCAAACTTGGTGACGGGGCGGCAGACTTTTTTCAGGATCGGGTCACCGTCCTGTACGATAGTACGCAAAGCCATAAGAGTTACCTCCAGTATTTTTATAAATCTCCGTCGGAGTGGAAATCTAAGATCACAGACGCTTTCTGAGGCAGTTTTTCCTGCGCGTAGGCGTCCAGCGTCTGCTGCAGAAGCGCCCGGAAGGACGCATCATTACGGCATTTCAGAGTAAGCTTGTAGCGGTATTTCCCGTTGAGCATGGCAATCCCCATCGGGGCGGGTCCCAGGATACGCAGCGGAATATTCGGCTGCTTGGCGGCAAATTGTGCCAGCAATACGCTGAACCTCTGGGCCGCAATAAAGACAGCGCCCTCCTGTTCACCTACAAACCCAACCACACAAAAGGCACAAAAGGGCGGGTAGAGGCCAAATTTTCGGAAAGCGATTTCCTCCCGGTAGAACGCCTCATAGTCCTGGGCAGCCGCAAGCTGCAGAACCGGGTGATTGGGCACAGCAGTCTGAATCAGGGCGCGGCCCGGCAGCTGGGCCCGGCCCCCCCGGCCAATGACCTGGGTCACCAGACTGAACACGCTCTCATAGGCACGGAACCCTTGGCCAAACAGCAGCGAGTCAATGCCCAACACGCCCACCAACGTGACTTTTTCAAAATCCAGTCCCTTGGCTACCATCTGGGTGCCAAGCAGAATATCATATTCCTGCCGGGCAAACTGGGCCAGCATCTTTTCATGGGCGTTCTTCTGGCTGGTAGAGTCCTGGTCCATGCGCAGGATCCGGGCACCGGGCAGCAATTCAGCCAGTTCTTCCTCCACCCGCTGGGTGCCGAAGCCGCTGTAGGCGATCTTGCCGCCGCACTCGGGGCACAGAGTGGGCAGCGGATGCACGGTATGTCCGCAGTGGTGGCACATCAGCGCCTGTTGAGGTTTATGGTAAACCAGCGGCACACTGCAGTTGGGACATTTGAGTACATGCCCGCAGGTAGCGCACATGCCTACCGTATGGTATCCGCGGCGGTTGAGCAGCAGAATGCTTTGTTCCCCGTTTTCCAGGTTGCGCCGCAGTTCCTGCACCAGCCGGTTGCTGACTTCCCGGGGGTTGCCCGCCGTCAATTCGGCACGCATATCCACAAAATCCACCCGGGGCAATGGACGGCCTCCATAGCGCTGGGTCAAAGCAAGCAGTTTGTATTTCCCGCTCTCCGCTGCGTGGTAGGTCTCGGTCAGCGGCGTCGCCGAGGCAAAAACCAGCAGAGCGTTCTCCATAGCCGCCCGCTTTTTGGCCACATCATGGGCGTCATAGCGGGGCGCTGATTCACTCTGGTAGGTATGTTCCTGCTCCTCATCGATAATGATGAGGCCGATATCCCGCAGCGGTGCAAACACCGCGCTGCGAGTACCCACCACAATGTCGGCGTTGCCCTGTTGGATCATCCTCCATTGGAGCAGGCGCTCGGTGTTGTTCAGTGCCGAGTGCTGCACCGCCAGGCGGCTGCCGAAGGTGGATTTCAGGCGGCGGATCATCTGGGGCGTCAGGCTGATTTCCGGCACCAGCACCAGGGCTTTGCGCCCCAGTTCCAACGTCCGCTCAATCAGCTTCAGAAACACGATGGTCTTGCCGCTGCCGGTCACGCCATGGAGCAGCGCCGCATGAGGGGAACGGTCCTCCAAGTCCGGCAGCAGCGCGTCATAGGCTCGCTGCTGTTCAGGGGCCAGGGTCAGCGGCTGGGGGTCAAAAGGAATTCCTGCGAACAGGTCAAGCGCTTTGTCCTGCTCTGCTACCATGAGCACCCCTTTCTGGCACAGGGTGTCCAGCGTAGATTTGGAGATACCCACCTCATCCAACTGGCGAGCTGTCAGCGGGCCTTGGCGCAGCGCTTCCACCGCTGCCTGCTGGCGCGGGCCCGGCTTGGGTTTCGGGGGCAGTTCCCCTGCCAGCGTGTAGACCCGCTCGGTGGAACGGGTCAGGCGGCTCTGCATCACGGGGTGTCCATCCACCATCGCCGCGCGGTACTGGGCCCCATAGGGAATCACCGCCCGTACCGCCTCGAACCAGGTGCAGAAGGTCCGTTCTTTGAGAAAGCGCACCAGTTCCAGCAGGTCCGGCGTCAGCCGTGCCTGCTCCGGCGTGGCGTCGTGGAGCGTTTTCAGACCCCTGGGCACGTCCTCCCCTTCGCAGGAATCCACCGCCAGTACTACCGCCATCCGGGGTTTGTCCCCCCGCCCAAAAGGCACCAGAACCATGCTGCCCGGCCAGACCTTTCCGTCCAGCGGCTGGGGAATACGGTAGGAGTACAGCCGGTCAAAATGAATGGTGGCATTGTCCACCGCCACCTGGGCAATGGGCAGGATCATTCGTCTTTGCCGTGCTGCAGGTGGAACTGGATGATGGCATACAGGCTTTCAGCACAGGTTTCCACCTGTACGTTGACCACATGCTCATCATAATCGATGGAGTTTGCGATTTCTGTCTCGGCACGTTTGAGGCGGCGCTGGATGGTCTCTTCATTCTCGGTGCCGCGGCTGCGCAGACGGCGTTCCAGTTCCTCCATATCGGGGGGCAGCACAAAGATCGTGGTGGCCCCGGGATACATCTTTTTGATATTTCCTGCGCCTTCCACTTCGATGACCAGAATCACCGGGATGCCCAATTCCATGCGGCGCTCGATCTCGCTGCGCAGCGTGCCGTAATAATTGCCGCAGTACTGGGTGTGTTCCACGATCTGATCGTGGGCCAGATGCTCTTCAAAATCCGCCACGGTCATAAAGTGGTAGTTGATGCCGTCCTTTTCCCCTTCCCGGGGGGTACGGGTGGTAGCGGACACAGTGTGCTGAATCTCCGGGTGGCTTTTGAGCAGACTGGCCACCACGGTGTCTTTGCCGGTGCCGGACGGTCCCGAGACCACGAACAGATACTTTTCACCCTTCATAACTTACTTTCCCTTCTCGTTTTTTTCTTCCTCTTGTACAAAACGTCCCGTAACGCTGTCCAGCGCAATGCCGGACAAAATCACATGGTCGGAGTCCATAATCAGCACTGCCTGCGTACGGCGCCCGTAAGAGGCGTCAATCAAAGCGCCCTTTTCCCGGGCGTCCTGGATCAGCCGTTTGATAGGCGCCGAATCCGGGCTGACGATACCGATGACCCGGTCGGCATTGACCATATTACCGAACCCGATGTTGATGAGTTTCATGGATACCTCTTACTCGATGTTCTGAATCTGTTCGCGAATCTTTTCGATCTCGGATTTCAGCTCCACCACCAGCCGGGTGATAGCCACATCCTGGCACTTGGAACCAATCGTGTTGGATTCCCGGTTCAGTTCCTGGGTCAGGAAGTCCAGTTTACGGCCAATGGGTTCCTCCAGCTGCAAAATCTCGCGGTATTGTGCCACATGGCTGTGCAGGCGCACTGTCTCTTCGTCGATGGCGGTCTTGTCGGCAAAGATCGCTGCCTCAGTCACCAGGCGAGCTTCGTCAATGGTGCGGTCTCCCAGCAGTTCCTGAAGCCGCGCGTACAGCTTATCGCTGTAAGCCTGCACCCGCCCGGCACTGTCGGCTTCGATCTGCGCCACCAGAGTCTCGATGGTGGTCAGCCTGCCTGCGATGTCGGCTTTGAGTTTTTCGCCCTCCGCCGCGCGCATAGCCACAAAGGCATCTACCGCTTGTTCTGCCACGCCACGCACATCCTGCCAGAGTTCCTCCTCATCGGTAGGTGCAGCGGTCTGCACCAACACATCGGGGAAGCGGGCCAGCATGCCCACCGTAACGTCGTTTTTCACTTCCATGCGCCGGGCCATCTCGTCCAGCGCGGTACGGTATCCTTCCGCCAACGGCCAGTTCATCGACACCACGGTATCGGCTGCCGTCACAGTCTGAATAGAAAGGCTCAGTTCCACCTTGCCGCGGCTGACCCGGGCAGCCACCAGCTTTTTCAGCTTATCCTCCAGAAAGGCACAGGAGCGCGGCAGCCGCGAAGAGTACTCAAAAAAACGGGCGTTGACGCTGCGCAGTTCCACCTTGATATCCCGTCCGTGGAGCAGTGCCCCGGCGCGGCCGTAGCCTGTCATACTCAAAACCATATGCTACACCTCATACGATGGTTTTTGTTGAATCGCACAAACACATATATTTTATATTGTACTATTTTTACAGCCAAGATGCAAGGTGGCATTGGCCTTTTCCCAGATTCTAGGTGTAGGAGTACAATACATCTTGGACAGTTGAATAAAAAAGGATGAAGGATACGGCCTCATCGGTTATAGTTGAAGTTGCAGTCAACAACGAAACGAGAGGGGGCCATATCCTTCATGAGTAAGAGTATAA
>DXBO01000024.1 GCA_019116485.1 Candidatus Gemmiger excrementavium | reverse complement strand
ACCAGCAGATATTCACCAAAAGTACGCGACGGTTCAGAAAAATAGTACGCCATACATACACGCTCCTGACTCTCTGATTTCCATAAACAAAGGATTTTGCTGATTAGCAGAATTGTACCACATCCGTGCACAAAACACAAAAGTTTTCTTGAAAATCTTTCTTGCACCGTAAGAGGGAAAGTTGTGGAATTTGCACCAAAGCCCCCGAAAAAGGTATGACTTTGCCCCCTCCCCTGCCCTGGCCGCCAGGGCTAGGCACCGCAGTCATTTTATGCTATAATGGCCCCAACAACATGAAAGGGATTGTTTTATGCTCATAGAACGTTGCAAACCGCTGGACCCCGGAGCCGGGCGGCGGCAGCTGTGGGCCCAGCGCGTGTTCTGTGCGGCGCTGGCGCTGCTGCTGATTCTGTCCGAGGTGTTCAGTTCCAACATACAGTCCACCCTGCCGGAACTCAGCCATCTGGCGCGGCTGGCCCTTACGGGCGGTGCGGTGGCGCTTCTGGCGGGCAAGATTCTGCTGCTCACCGATTACCAGACCCGCTGGCAGCCGGTACTGGCCGCCCTGGTGCTGCTGTACACCGCTTTTGCAGCCCAATACGGGGATGATGTGTGGTTTTTCCTGGCCGCCCTGGTGGGGCTGGCCGCCAAGGACATTGACCTGCGGGGAGCGCTGCGGGTCTACCTGACCGCCGCTGTAGCCGGGCTGGTGTTTGTGCAGCTGCTGCATTTTGCCACCCCGCTGATGCCTTACAATTTCTACTGCCGCAACTGGGATTTTGGCTACGGCCATTACAATGGATTCGGTGCGCGGCTGGTGGGTGTGTGTTTTGCCTGGGCCTGGCTGCGCCATGACCGGCTGCGCTGGTTCGACTGGCTGGGCCTGGCGGCACTGGGACTATTTACCTATAAAGTACCGGGCAGCCGGGGCGCCGCCGGAGCCATGGCGGTGCTGCTGGTGCTGTTTGCCGTACAGCGCTTTTTGCCCCGGTTGTTTGACAACAAAATCTGGTACGCGCTGGCCATGGCACTGCCTGTGGGGTTGGCGGCTTTCAGCCTGTATGCCGGATATGTGTACAATCCTGAATGGCCCTATGAACGGATGGCACTGCTGCTGCTGAGCATCTTCCTTTCGGGACGGTTCGAAATCTGGCACAACGTGTTCTGGGGTGCCGACCTCTCACTGCTGGGCGGCCTGCCCACCGACGGTGACGAACACAACGCCATCGACAATGTATTTCTGGCCATTCCCATGAACAAGGGCTATCTGGGTGCCGTATTGGTAGCGGCCTTCTTTCTGCTGCTGCTGTGGCGGCTGGCAAAGCACCGCCACGCCACCGAGGTGCTTTGCCTGGTAGCGCTGACCCTGTACCTGTTCATGGAGAACAAGCCTTTCCTGCTTTCGGCCAACCCGTTCCTGCTGCTGGCCCCCTGTGTGTTCTTTGCCGGGCGCCATATGCCCGCTGAAGAGTCCCTGCCGGTGGTGTGCCGAAGAACCTGACCCCCATTATTTTCGTCATTTCCCCCGGATGTCCCTCAGTTGGAACGCCTTTCAGGGGCACGTGCCGGCTCAGAAAAAGATGTCCTCAGAGCGTCGTACTGCGCCATGGGCAGAAGACTGTGTTGGAAGTGTTCTCCTTGACCGGTTTTTCGGATATTCCGGCCCTTGCCTATAGCCGCAAAAATTGAAGCACGGCGGACCGACCCTGTGGGCCAGTCCGCCGTTTGCCGTTTGTTTTCGGATTTACCCCGCGCCTGTGCAGGGCTTTCGCCGCCTTCTTCCCCCGACTGGAAGGCAGGGCTATTTTTTCACCAGCAGGCACAGATTGTCCTCGTGGGTTATGCAAAGGAGCCAACGGTAATCGCCGTCAAATACATAACCATCCAGAAATTCCCAGGGTTCCAACTGCTCCACATACTGGCACACCTGGTCAAAGGTCGTCCGATATGTTTCCCCGCTGCGCTCCAGATAAAACAGTACCGGCCCCGGCAGGGACATTGCGGCGGCACAGGAGAACGCCATCCGCTGCGGTTTCGTGCGCAGGCAGTTCCACAAGCGGTCTGTGCGGATGTCATAGTCCCGCGCAAATGCCCGGATCAGTGCCTGCCTGTACCGGGGTGATCCGTCCTTTTCCACGCAGATTCCTTCGGTGAATGGTCTCATGGACTGCCTCTCCTTTTTGCTCCCGGATGTTTTCAGGCTGTACGCTTTTTCCGCCTGTTTTTTCCCGGCTCGTCAGGGCCCGGCAGGTGGGAAATCCTGCTTTTCACAGCCCCGCCAGGTCGGTCACGGGACCTTCCTGCAGCTGTCGGTCCCCGCTGTCCGCCGCAGGGGCCAGCCAGCTCAGTACCCAGCGAGTCCCTGCCCTGGCCGATTCCGGTGTCGCCATGCTTTCAGCCCAATCCGCTGTACTGCAGGTATCCCAGGCCAGCACCTTTAGCGGTGTGGTCTCTCCGGTCAGATACCGGGGCGGGTTCTCCAACTGTGCTTTCAGTTCCTCATAGGCAGCGTCGGTTCTGACGACCACGAACACATAGGTCTGCCAACAATCCGACGTCACAGGCTGATGGCAGATCTGCACCGCTTCCAGCTCTATTCCAACCGGTAAGTCCAGATCGCGGGCCGCCGCCAACAATTCCTGCACCTGCTGCGCATTAGCCCGCGCAGCCGCCTCCTGACGCGCTGCTGCTCGTCCTCCGCATACCGCCGCCAGCCCGCCCAGCAAAACGCCCACTGCCACAGTGATTTTGCTTCGTTTCATGCTGTCGCTCGCCTCCTGCCAGATACCAAACGCACCGCGGCCATATGACGGCTTGCCCTCGGCTTTGTCCTGCATGCAACAAAAAAGCTCTCAGCCTGAGCTGAGAGCTTTTTGGTCGGAGTGACGGGATTCGAACCCACGGCCTCTTGGTCCCGAACCAAGCGCGCTACCAACTGCGCTACACCCCGATAAAAAAACCGCAGCAGCAGAGCTGCTGCGGGTGGTTGGGGATGAGAGGATCGAACTCCCACGGGCGGAGTCAGAGTCCGCTGCACTACCATTATGCGAATCCCCAATGTCGCATCGCTTCGGGCGTCTGCCCTCAACGCTTACCTATTATAGCCGCTTTACCCTGTTTTGTCAACACTTTTTTGGGATTTTTTTGTTGTTTCCTTCTCTTGCGTACCGTCGTTCTTTTTTTCAGCCGCAGGGTTGACAAGCCGTTCCACGTAGCGTACATTTATAGTATCAACATCACCGCCACGGGCGCGGTATATGGGAGGTAATCATATGGCATTTCGTGTTGGCATCCTGACTTCCGGCGGCGACTGCCCCGGCCTGAACGCGACCATCCGCGGCGCGGCCAAAGCGCTGTATCAGCGCATGGGCGACAAAGTGGAAATTGTAGGCATTATGAACGGCTACGACGGCCTGATCAATGGCAATTACCGGGAAATGCAGCCGTATGAGTTTTCCGGCATTCTGACGGTGGGCGGCACCATCCTGGGCACCAAGCGCACGCCGTTCAAGAAGATGCGCGTGGTGGAGGAAGACAAGGTGGACAAGGTGGCCGCCATGAAAAAGAACTACCGCGCCGCCAAGCTGGATTGCCTGCTCTGCCTGGGCGGCAACGGCACCCACAAAACCGCCAACCTGCTGAGTCAGGAAGGGCTGAACATTATCGGTCTGCCCAAGACCATCGACAATGACATCTACGGCACCGACGTCACCTTCGGTTTCCATACCGCTGTGGACATTGCCACCGACGTCATTGACCGCATCCACACCACGGCGGGCAGCCACAGCCGCGTGATGTGCATCGAAGTCATGGGCAACAAAGCCGGCTGGCTGACGCTGTATTCCGGCATTGCGGGTGGTGCCGACATTATCCTGATTCCCGAAAAGCCCTATGACATCAAGAAGGTAGCCGCCGCCGTGGAAAACCGTGCCAAGGCCGGCAAGAACTTCTCTATCCTGGCGGTGGCGGAAGGCGCGTTCTCGGTGGAAGAAGCCAAGATGAAACGCAAAGAATGGACCGCCCAGCGTGCCCAGGAAGGGTATACCACCGCTACAGCCCGCATCGCCCACCAGATCGAGAGCATGACCGGTGCCGAGACCCGTATCTGCGTGCCGGGCCACATGCAGCGCGGCGGCAGCCCCAGTGCCTATGACCGTGTGCTGGCCACTCAGTTTGGTTCCTATGCAGCCGGACTGGTGGCGGACGAACACTACGGCGTTACGGTGGCCATGGTCAACAGCCGCGTGACCTCCAACCCGCTGGCCGAGATTGCCGGCAAGACCCGCGGCGTGCCTGATAACTGCGACATGCTCAATGTGGCCCGCGCCATGGGCATCAGCCTGGGCTGATTTTTCCCGTAAAGCAATGTCCCCGGTTCTTTTGGGAACCGGGGACGTTTTTATTCCAGATAGCGATCCCGCAGGGCCTGCAAGCGGGAAGGTGTCAGGCCGTATTCCGCCTGAAAATAGCGCTCATAACTGCCGAACCGTTCCACAATGGCGTCCAGCGCCCCGGCTCCCATGGATTCGCTGACCCCTTCCACCGAGAGCAGCAGTTCCCTCTCCGCCTCCGTTTTGCCCTGCAGTGAGGCCTCAATCTGTGCCTGGCGGTAGGTATTGGTCAGCATGTAGTCCGCCAGGGCGGTCTCGCGACTGACCCCCAAAGCCAGCAGAATCAGCATAGCGGCGATGCCCGTGCGGTCTTTGCCGCAGCTGCAATGAAACAGCAACGGCACCCTGCCCTGTTCCAGCAACTCGAACAGGGCGTGATAGGCGGGATTGCCAAAGGGCATTTGCCGGTACAAAATGCTGAACCAATAAAAATCATGGACCGGATGCCCTGCCTCCCGCTCAAAAGCGGCTTTTTCGGCGGCCAGACGCTCGATGCCGTCAGCCGAGAAGTCCATCTCCGAGCCGTCCCGCATACGCATGGCGCAGATTCGGCGATATTGTACCCCCGGCAACGACGGGTCAGGGTGTTTGGCGCACTCCCCGTTGCTGCGCAGGTCCAGAATTGTGTTCAACTTCCAACTTTGCACCAGCGCCCGGTCCGCCGGACTTTGCAGTGTATCCAGGTTTCCGCCCCGGTAAAGCAAGCCATAGCGCACCCGGCGCCCATCGGCTGCCGGGTAACCGCCCAGCTCCCGGAAGTTTACCGCACCTTCCAGCGGAATCTGTGCTCCCGGCACAGGCCGTTGCTGTTCCATCGGTCTCCCCTCCCCTATAAATCCTTTTGTTATCATAACACACAAACCCGGCAGGGGCAACCCCGCCGGGTTTCACTTTCTACAATGTCTGCAGCAGGCAGTCTATGGTCTGCCGGTCTGCCAGGCCCAGGCTGAACGCCGTAGCGCTGCCGCAGGCCGTCCCCAGGCGCAGGGCGTTCTGATAAGAACCGCTTTGCAGGTACCCGGCCACAAAACCGGCCAGCATGCTGTCCCCTGCCCCCACGCTGTTCACCACCGTGCCCCGGGGCGTACCCATGCGATGGACAGCGCCGGTTTCATCCAGCAGCAGGGCGCCATCCCCCGCCATGCTCACCAGCACATTGCGCGCCCCTTGGGCCTGCAGTTCCCGGGCGGCAGCTTCGATTTCGCCATCGCCATGCAGTGCCCGGCCTGCCAATTCGGCCAGTTCGTGGTGGTTGGGTTTGATAAGAAACGGTCTGTAGGGCAGTACCCGAGCCAGCAGCGGCCCTGCGGCATCCACCACGGCGTCCACACCCCGCCCTTGCAGCCGGGAGAGAATTTTCTCATAGGTATCGGCGGGCAGACTGGCGGGGATGCTGCCCGCCAGCACCAGGATGTCCCCGGGCTGCAGCGCGTCCAGCTTGGCATACAGCGCCTCCATGGCCTGGGGCGGGATGGCAGGCCCGGCGCCGTTGAGTTCGGTCTCCTGGTCCGCCTTGATCTTGACGTTGATGCGGGTCATGCCTTCGGGCAGATGGATGAAATCCGTCCGCAGCCCCTGGGCGGCCAGGCCCCGTTCCAGCCAGGCGCCGGTCTCCCCGGCCACAAAGCCCAGGGCCACGCTGGGGCAGCCCAGCTGGGCCAGCACGCCGGACACGTTGATGCCCTTGCCGCCCAGCACACAGTCCTCCCCCGCCGCGCGATTGACGGCCCCCGCCTGCAGCGGTTCGGCCAGCCGCACCACATAGTCGATGGCCGGGTTGAATGTCACGGTATAGATCATAGACAGGTTCCTTCTTGCTGTTTTAATTCCAGGGGGTCCCCGGCCGGGTCACGGGCGTCATCGGGACAGATTTGTCCAGCAGGGACTCCCGGCTGGCAATGGCATACCGGGCATACCCGTCGATCAGGTACTGGGTGCCGTCCGCCCGGGCCAGCTGCTGCATACCGGTGGAGGCATCGTCCCACACCAGATACTGCCCCGGTCCGGCCTCGCACACCACCCAGATGGGCCGGTCCTCCTCGCCGATCCAACGGCGCTGAGGACTGCGTGTCAGCGTACCGTCCCCACGGTTATAGACGTAAAGCCACTCCTGGCCGTCCTCCTGGCCGTACAGCAGGATATCCTCGGTATAGATGCCCATGATCTGCATGGCCCGGGGCAGCCGGGTCACCACCGTGTCTTCGGTTTCGCCCAGCGGGCGGCAGAGTATACGGCCTTCTTCGTCTTCAAACCACAGGGCATCCTCTGCCAGTTCCCGGTCCAGCCGCCAGCCGGGGCAGCTGTACAGTACCTCTTCGGTGCCGGTAAGCGGGTTCAAGGCGCAGAGCGAGGTGGTCACCCCGGGTTTCAGTTCCTCGGTATTGGCCACACGGTAATGTTCGCAGACAGGCTCCAGCGAGCAATCGTCCGCCAGGGTCGTGCGGGTGATAAGCAATCGACCATCCCATACCCCCACCAGTTCCCCGCTGAAAGGGTCCCATTCCGTAATGGTTTCCAGCGTTTTCGTTTCAGGGTCCAGGCGGACCAGTTCATAGTCGTCAAGAACCGCCGGGTCATCGGAAATATGGCAATACGCGAAATACAGCGCCGTACCGTCACCGGCCAGTCCACCGTTCCAGACGCCCAGCGAAGTCCCCTGGGGGAAATCATAGAGCGGCTGCCGGTTGCTGCCGTCCAGGTCACTGCGCAGCAGGATCGGCGTATCGGTGATCCTGCCGGACCAGAACCAATAGAGGGATTCTTCGTCCGCATACAGATGCAGATTGGCCGTTTTCAGGTCCAGCGGTTCCCCGACGATCTCCTCGGTGGCATTGGCGAAGTCAAAGTAATGGGCCATGATGCCACCGCCGCCATAGGCATAGGTAGTTGCATCATAGATGGGTTCCCGCTGATAGAACCCCTGGCTGTTGCACTCGCCGATCCAGCACAGCGGCAGGGTTGGTTCCTCGGTAGGCGCAGGGGTTGGGGTGGAAACTGCTGTTTCCGGCGTCTGCGGCGCCGGGGCATTGGATGGTGCAATGTCCGCGTCAGGGGCCGTACAGGCGGTGAGCAAAAGGACCGACGCTGCCAGGAAATACCGCTTTTTCATCCGTGCAACCCTCCTTTTCAGGACAGTTTCAGTTGCCGTCCTCGTAGGCTACTACCGGCACGTCGGCGTAAGGGTCGGGCCCCTCGGGGGGCAGCGTCTGCATGTACTCGTGCATGGCCTCGGCCACCTTTTTGCTGTAGGCCACCGCCTCCACCACGGTGCGGGCGCCCTTGACGGCGTCGCCGCTGGCAAAGATGCCGGGCACATTGGTACGGCCTACTTCATCGGTGACAAAAAGACCGCGCTCGTTGGTCTTGAGTTCCTTCTCGTCCTCGGTGATGGTGGTGCAGGGGCCCTGGCTGATGGACACGATGACGCTGTCCGACGGATAGAGCCGCTCGCTGCCGGGGATTTCGGTCAGGGTGCCGTCCTCGGCCTCGTCCAAGTCGCAGAACACCACACCACGCTCAGTGATTTCCAGCGGTTTTTTGTTGTAGTGGAACATCACGCCTTCCAGCTTGGCATAGCTGGCCTCGTAGTCGCTGGCCGTGACCTTTTTGGTCAGCGAGAAGCACTCCACATGGCGGGTGCCGTTTCGCAGCGCCGTGCGGCAGACGTCCATGGCCGCATTGCCCGCGCCAATGACGATGAGGCGGCTGCCCAGATGGTAGACGTCGGGGTTCTGCAGGTAGTTGATGGCAAAATGGACATGGCCCAGGCTTTCGCCCTTGATGTGCAGGGCGTTGGGCCGCCAGACGCCGGTGCCGATAAAGATGGATTTGTAGCCGTCCCGGAACAAATCCTCGATGCGCAGGGCCTTGCCGATATCGGTGTTGGGGCGGACCTTGATATCCTTAAGGCGGAGATGGCGGTACTCGAAATCATCCAGAACTGACTTGGGCAGCCGGAATTCCGGGATACCGTAACGCAGCACACCGCCGATTTTGTCGTGGCTTTCAAAGATGGTCACATCGTAGCCATAGCGGGCCAGGATCACCGCAATGGTCAGACCCGCCGGGCCGGACCCCACGATGGCTGCCTTTTTGCCGTTGGGCGTGGCGGGGCCACGGGTCATCTGGCTGGCATAGGTGGAGGAGATGTAGTTTTCGATGACGGAAAAATGCACCGGTGCCCCTTTGATGCCGCGCACGCAGTGGCCCTCGCACTGGTTCTCGTGGTTGCAAACCAGCGAACACACAGTGGTGAGGGGGTTATTCTCGAAGAGCATCTTGCCCGCTTCGTTGAGCTTGTTGTCTTTGAGCAGACGGATCACTTCGGGGATGTTGGTGTGGATCGGGCAGCCCTGTTGGCAGCGGGGATTCTTGCATCCCAGGCAGTGGTTGGCTTCGTCCATTACATGCAGCGCCATCGTATTCTCCTTTTTTCGTACAAATTTTGCGCGTTAAAAATGCAACAAAGTTGCTTTACTGCGCATTTTTTCTCCATATTCTTTATAATACCACCGCTTTTGCCGTAAAGGCAAGCCCCATGGGATGAATTTTTTCGCGACACAAGGCCGACAGGTCCACTGCCCGGCTATGCAGCGCGGCGACCTCCCCTGCTGCCGGGCTTGTCCGTGCCAAATCGGCCAGAGAAGTCCCCGCAGGCAGCGCCGCCTGTTTGAGCCGAGGCAACGCCTCCCGCCTGGCTCCCAGCACATGAAGGTAGGGCGGCGGCGGAAGCTCCGCCGGAATGCCCAGCGCCGCGTCCAGCGCCAGGCGGCGCAGCCGGGCATGGGGGTAGCGTTTGGTTTTAAGGTGGCCGTACAGGTCCTCCAACCCGGCAGCTTCCCGCACGGCGGCCGCCAGGCGGTGTTCCAGCCCCTCGCTGACGCCGCGCACCGCAGCAAAGGATTTCGGCGGGGCCGCCCGCAGCAGCGCCAGCAAGGCGGTCTCCCACCGGCGCGGGTCCAGCATCAGCCCTTGGGCAGCTGCCTCGCGGTACAGGTCCATGGCTGCCTGGGGTACAAAAGGTGCCCATTTCAGCCAGGGCAGGCCCCGCAGATGGCTGGCGCTGGCCATGGGTATGCCGTCGTGTTCCCCCGGCGCTCCGCCGTGGTCCGCCCCCAGCCGGGGCAGCGGGAAGGGCGTCAGTGCCGCCCCCTGGGCCTGGATGGCTTTACAGTACTCAATGCCCAAAATGTTGTTGGGGGTGCGCAGCAGTGCCCCTGCCCCGGGGCAAAGCTGTTCTGCAGCGGCGGCCCGGGCGGCGGCATAGGTCTGGCCGGTGGCCAAGCGGCGACGGATTTCCGGCTGGATGGCCACCCCCTGCAACAGGGCCGCGGCTTCCATCAGGCGGGCGGCATCGGGCGTTTCCGCCCCAAAGGCCAGCGTATCGCACCCCAAGGCAGCCAGCAGTGCCACCCCGGCAGCGGCAAACTGTTCCGCCGTGGCACAGGCGTAGGGCGCCGGCAGCGCCACCACCAGGTCTGCCCCCGCGTTCAGCGCGGCACGCACCCGTACCGATTCCGGCAGAATGGGTACGCCGCCCCGCTGTACCGCACCGCTGCTCAGGCAGACCGCCACGCACCGGGCCCCCGCCCGGCGTACCGCCGCCAGCTGCGCAGCATGCCCGTTATGAAATGGATCGTATTCGGCAATGATGCCCGCAAATTCCATATTCCTTCTCCTACTGTGCAAAAATTGTGCTATCTTGCGTTTATTGTGCTTGAAAATTCCTCGACCCCATTATATAATAAAATCAACGATTCGAGAAGCGTAACTTATCACCGCCACTTTGTAAGGAGGAAAATCCATGAACATTCTGGTTATCAACTGCGGTTCTTCCAGCCTGAAGTACCAGCTCATCGATATGAACGGTGAGAAGGTCCTTTGCAAAGGTCTGTGCGAGCGCATCGGCATGGAGAGCAGCATGATCACCCACGAGGGGAACGGCAACAAGGCCACTACACCCGCCATCTTCCCCACACACACCGAGGCTTTCGGCGAGGTGGTCAAAAAGATGACCACCGGTGCGGGCAAAGTTATTGACAGCGTAGGCGAGATCGACGCCATCGGCCACCGGGTGGTCCACGGCGGCGAAAAGTTCAAGGAGAGCTGCCTCATCACCCCCGACGTTATCAAGGCGATCCGCGACCTGTCTCCCCTGGCGCCGCTGCACAACCCCGCCGCCATCCTGGGTATTGAGGCATCCTACAAGGTATTCGGCGCGGACAAGCCCAATGTGGCCGTCTTTGACACCGCTTTCCACTCCACCATGCCCCCCAAGGCCTACATGTACGCCATCCCCTATGAGTATTATGAGAAGTATGGTGTACGCCGCTACGGCTTCCACGGCACCAGCCACAAGTATGTCAGCCACCGCGCCGCCGAGTTCCTGGAAGAGCCCATCAGCCGCCTGAAGCTGATTACCTGCCACCTGGGCAACGGTTCCTCCATTGCCGCGGTGGACGAGGGCCGCGTTATTGACACCTCCATGGGCATGACTCCGCTGGCCGGCCTGATGATGGGCACCCGCTGCGGTGACCTGGACCCCTCGGTGGTCAACTACCTGAAGTACAATCTGGAGATCACCGGCCATGCGCTGGACGAGATTTTGAACAAGAAATCCGGTCTGCTGGGTGTGTCCGGCGTTTCCAGCGACAAGCGTGACGTGGAGCGGGCCGCCGCCGAGGGCAATCCCCGGGCGCAGCTGGCCAGCGACATGCTGAACTACCAGATCAAGAAGACCATCGGCAGTTACATTGCTGCCATGGGCGGCGTGGACGCCATCGTGTTCACCGGCGGCATCGGCGAGCATGACGCTGATTCCCGCGCCAAGATCTGCCACCACATGGACTGGCTGGGCATCCGCATCGACACCGACAAGAACCGCGACGCCCACAACCAGAAGACCGACGTGGTGGAAGTGACCGCCTGGGGCGCCCGGGTGCGTACCCTGATCATCGAGACCAACGAGGAACTGATGATCGCCCGCGACACCCAGGAAGTTCTGGACAAAGCGTAAGATTCTCCCCGCGCCGCAGGGCGCAGACAATAAGATTGGCCGCAAAGCGGCATGGCCTGTCCGGCCATGCCGCTTTATTTTGTTGATCGCGCACAAAGAAGCAGGGGCTTCCCTTTTTGGGAAGCCCCTGCGGTTTGTGTTTTGTATTGCGCAGAAATTACTGCTGCTGGGCGCGCTTTTTGGCGATGGCGGCCAGAGCGTCCTTGCGGGACAGGTTGATACGGCCCTGCTGGTCGATGTCAGTAACCATGACAAAGATGGGGTCGCCCACAGCGACGACATCCTCCACATGTTCCACACGGTGGTCGTCCAGCTTGGAGATGTGGACCAGGCCCTCCTTGCCGGGGGCGATCTCCACAAAGGCGCCGAAGTTCATCAGACGGGTGACGCGGCCCTTGTAGATGGCGCCGATCTCGGGGTCCTCCACGATGGTCTTGATGGTGGAGATGGCGCGCATGGCGTCCTCCTGGTCCACCGCAGAGATAAAGACGTGACCGTCCTCCTCGATGTCGATCTTGCAGTTGAAGTTGGCGCACATTTCCTGGATGACCTTGCCGCCCTTGCCGATGACATCCTTGATCTTGTCCACGGGGATCATCATGCTGAACATCTTGGGCGCGTACTTGGACAGTTCGGCGCGCGGTTCGGCAATGACCGGCTTGATGATCTCATCCAGAATATACAGGCGGCCCTTACGGCACTTCTCCAGCGCCTCTTCCACGATCTCGTAGGTCAAGCCGTCCACCTTGATATCCATCTGGATGGCGGTGATGCCGCGGCGGGTACCGCCCACTTTGAAGTCCATGTCGCCGTGGAAGTCCTCGACGCCCTGGATGTCCAGCATGGTCATCCAGCGGCCACCCTGCAGGGGGTCACCGTCGGTGATGAGGCCACAGGAAATGCCGGCCACCGGTGCCTTGATGGGCACACCGGCATCCATCAGCGCCAGGGTGGAACCGCAGATGGAAGCCTGGGAGGTGGAGCCATTGGAGGACAGGACCTCGGACACGCAGCGGATGGTATAGGGGAACTCGGCCTGGTCGGGCAGGACCGGAATCAAGGCGCGCTCCGCCAGGTTGCCGTGGCCGATCTCGCGGCGGCCGGGGCTGCGGGGGGCACGGGCCTCACCCACAGAGTACGGCGGGAAGTTGTAGTGATGGATGTACCGCTTGTACTGGTTGTCCGAAAGATCGTCCATCAGCTGGGCATCCTTGGTGGAGCCCAGGGTGCAGATGGTCAGCACCTGGGTCTGGCCACGGGTGAACATACCGGAGCCGTGGACCCGGGGCAGCAGACCCACTTCGGCAGCCAGGGGGCGAATTTCGTTGATACCGCGGCCATCTACCCGCTTGCCGTCCTCCAGCAGCCAGGTACGGACCACCTTTTTCTGCAGCTTGTAGCTGATGAGGTCAATGTCGGCGGCAGTCAGGTCGGGGTGTTCGGCAGCAATGGCGTCCATGATGGGCAGCAGAGCGGCGTCACGGACATTCTTGTCGTCGGTGTCCATGGCAGCCTTGACTTCCTCCAGATGCTTGGCGTAGACATCGGCCAGCAGGGCATGGTCCAGCTCCACCGGGGTGAAGGTCTTTTTGGGCTTGCCGATCTCGGCCACGATGCCGTTGATGAAAGCCAGCATCTTCTTGATCTCTTCGTGGCCGGCCTTGATGGCGCGCATCATGGTTTCTTCGTCCACTTCGTTGGCGCCGGCCTCGATCATGACGATTTTCTCCTGGCTGGCGGCCAGGGTCAGGGCCAGATCGCTGCGCTCGCGCTGTTCCTTGGTGGGGTTGAGGACGATCTCGCCGTCCACCAGACCCACGAACACACCGGCGATGGGACCGTTCCAGGGAATGTCCGACATGGCAATGGCCAGGGACGCGCCGTTCATACCGGTGATCTCGGCAGAGTTATCGGGGTCCAGGCTCATGACGGTCATGGTGACACAGACATCGTTGCGCATGTCCTTGGGGAACAGCGGACGGATGGGACGGTCCACCACGCGGGAGGACAGGATCGCATGTTCGCCGGGGCGCCCTTCACGCCGCATGAAGCTGCCGGGAATGCGGCCGGCAGCATAGAGCTTTTCCTCAAACTCCACGCTCAGGGGGAAGAAGTCCACCCCCTCACGGGGCTTCTCGCTCATGGTGACATTGCACAGCACGCAGGTCTCGCCGTAGCGGATCATGGCGCTGCCGTTGGACAGACCGCACATCTTGCCGGTCTCCACCACAAAGGGACGGCCCGCAAAGGTGGTCTCAAATTTGCGGTAATGGGGGAAAGTTTCCAGCCTGGATGCAAATTCGTAAGCCATAGAGATTCTCCTTCGTTTGGATTTTCTATACCGTGGCCGCCCTGCCCCCGGTTTGAGCAATAAAGCCAACATCCAGGCCCGGATGCCTGGGTGTTCGATTTACTGCGCAAAACGGCAAACAACAGCGGCCAAAAGCCGTGGAAATATAAAAAAGCGGGCAAGGTGCCGGTGCACCCTGCCCGTTTTTGCGAAGATTACTTGCGCAGACCCAGCTCAGCGATCAGGGCACGATAACGGTTGATGTCCTTCTTTTGCAGATAGGCCAGCAGATTGCGGCGGCGGCCAACCATCTTGAACAGGCCGCGGCGGCTGTGGTTGTCATGCTTGTTGCTCTTCAGATGCTCGGTCAGGTGGTTGATGCGCGCGGTGAGCAGCGCGACCTGAACCTCCGGGGAACCGGTGTCACCCTCATGCAGGGCGGCCTTGGCGATGATGGGCTGCTTCTCGATAGCAGATTTCTGGCTCATGATACATACCTCTTTCAAAAAATATTTGCCGATGGCGCAGTACGGGGTAACTGCGGGTTTGAGGCATACGCCCCCTACCGGGCCACGGTAACAGACAATAGTATATCATATTCCCGCCCCAAATACAAGGGTGCAGCGGGCGTTTTTTTTGCAATTATTTTACCGTTTGGGCGGCAAAATAGGCTTTGCTCTGCTCCGCCGCTGAGCGGATCAGGGCGGAAAGTTCCTCCAGCGAGCGGAACTTGCGGATGGGACACAGATACCGGTGAAATTCCAGCACCGGCGCGGTGCCGTACAGATCACCGGAGAAATCCGGCACATAGGTCTCACAGGTAACGGCGGCCTTGGCATCGGTCTCCACCGTAGGGCGGCGGCCAATACCTGTGGCGGCGGGCCACCAGCGGTCCTGAATGCGGATGCGGGTCAGGTAGACGCCGGCACAGGGCTGCAAGGCATCAGCGGGATAATTCTGGTTGACAGTGGGCGTCCCCAGGCGGCTGCTGCCCACCCCCTTGCCGTGGGTGACCTGCCAGTCGATGGCATAAGGCGCCCCCAGCATGGCGTTGGCGTCGTCCAGTCTCCCCTCTTCCAATGCGGCACGGATGCGGGTGGAGGAAACCGCCTGGGCCCCGTACTGGGCCATGCGCACGATCTCTACCCGGATGCCCCACGGTTCACAGAGGGTCCGCAGCATGTCCACGTTGCCGGCGGCCCGGGCACCGAAGGTAAAGTTATCACCACAGAAAACCGCTTTTGCGGCGAAGCAGTCCACCAGCACCTGCCGGACGAAATCTTCCGGCGAAAGGGCGCGAAAGGCCTCAAAAGGCGGCTCCAGATACTGTTCAATGCCCAGGGCTTCCACCCGCAGATGCTTCTGGCGGGGCGACAGGATGCGTCCGCCCTTCAGGGTCTGGTTGCCGGGCAGTTCAAAGGTAAACGCGGCTGGGGTCAGACCGTTGTGCACCGCATATTCCACCGCGGCACACAGCACCTGCCGGTGCCCGCAGTGCACGCCGTCAAAGTACCCCAGCGCCACGGCGCTGCCCCGGGGGGCTTTCACCGAAGTCAGGGTGTGGTAGATTTGCATCAGGGGTCAGTTCCTTTCACAAAACAGTTTTTCCACCCGCAGCACACCGCCTGCCACCGCCGCCAGTCCCAGGAAAGCACCGTCCTCGGCGTAAACGCGGTAACGGCCCTCTGCCGCCGGGTAGTGGCTGGTGGGGCAGCCGTTGAACAAATGGGCCTTGACGCCCGCATTGACGGTCAGTGCCGGAAGCGGCGCAAATACCGTTTCGATGGGCAATACCCAGCCGTCCCTTGCCAGGGCGCCGCTTTCCGCCGCCGCCAGAATTTCGGGCAGCGTATGGCACTGGCCGATATCGAAGACTCCGGCCCTGGTGCGACGCAAAGCCGCCAACGTAGCCGGTACGCCCAGGGCCGCACCGATATCCTCGGCCAGGACGCGGATATAGGTGCCTTTGGAGCAGGATACCCGCAGGGTATAGTCTCCGGGAGCGGGGCTGCCCAGGTAGTCGATGCTGTACACGGTGATGGGCCGGGGCGTGCGCTCCACCGTCTGGCCCTTGCGGGCCGCCTTGTACAAAGGCTGACCGTTGATTTTCACGGCACTGTACATAGGGGGCAGCTGCATCAGTTCCCCCACAAAGCGGGGCAGCACTGCCCGCAGGTCCTCCTCCCCCACAGTCACGGGGGCGGATTCCAGCACAGTGCCGGTCACATCGCCGGTATCGGTGCGGATGCCCAGGCGCAGGGTGGCTTCATAAGTTTTGTCATGGTCCAGCTGGCGGTCGGCGGCGGAAGTTGCCTTGCCGATAAACACGGCGAGCACACCGGTAGCCATAGGGTCCAGTGTGCCCGCGTGCCCCAGCTTGCGTGTGCCCAGGGCGCCGCGCAGCTTGGCCAGCACATCAAAGCTGGTCCAACCGGCTGGCTTATCCACGGGCAGAATGCCGTTTGGCGTTTGCATGGTGGGGATTCCTTTTCTGTTCACAATGTTTCTTCCCGGGCAGCAGCACGGTCCAGTTCCTTTTTGACTTCGTCCAGGATGGCGTGCTTGGCGTTGTCCAGGTTACCGCTGATCTCACAGCCGGCGGCACGGGAATGTCCGCCACCGCCCAACCGCCGGGCAATGCTGCAGGCGTTGGTATTGTGTCCGGTACGCACACTGATTTTGTAGCTGCCGTCCTTCTGCTGGCGCAGGGTCAGACCCACTTCCACCCCTTCGATGGAACGGGGCAGACTGGTCAGGTCCTCCAGTTCGGCGCCGGCCACCCCGGCTGCCTGGATCTGGTCCCAGGTCAGGCAGATCAGGGCACAGCGGTCATCATAATAGTACTCCAGGCTTTCCAGCGCCATACGTTCCGCCGCCATGCGGGCATGAGAGCGGCACTCAAACAGGCGCTCGTTGAGCTTTTCCACATCGGCCCCGGCCTCGATCAGGGCAGCGGCTGCCCGGTGGGTGGCCGCCGTGGTATTGGTGAACCGGAAGCAGCCCGTATCGGTGGCAATGCCGGTGTACAGGCATTCCGCCATATCCGGGGTAAGCTCCACCCCCAATTCCGGGATCAAACCGGTCAGCAGCTCGGCGACCGCCGCAGCGCTGGCATCCACCAGGGATTCATAGGCATAACCGCTGTTGGAGCCGTGATGGTCGATGCACAGGTCCACATGCTCGGAATAGACCGGCATATTGTTACGGTCACCGAACAACTGGATGCCCGCCACATCCACCGCCACCACAAAGCGCGGCGTAAAGCTGCCGTCGAACACCGTGATGGGCAGGAACTCATACATAGCAGGGATAGGGTCGCTGCACAGCACAGCCGCCGTTTTGCCCAGACGCTGCAGCGCCAGGCACAGGGCCGCGCCGGAACCGATGGTGTCGCCGTCCGGGTTCTTATGGCATAATATCAGGATCTCGTCTGCGCTCAGCAGGCGCGAAACAACGGTCTCGCGATCCACAGATTGTGTCATAGGTTTCCTCTTTTCTGGCCGGGTCAGGCGGAATGTCAGGATTCTTCCGCCGGATGCAGGGTCTCTTCCGCCGCCAGTTCCCCCAGCAGCTGGTTGATGCGGGCCGCATAGGCGGCGCCTTCATCCGCCACAAACACAAAACGCGGCGCTTTGCGGATGTGCATACGGCGGCTGATCTCGGTGCGGACATGGCCGGACGCCTTGTTCAGCGCCTTGACCACCGGCTCGGGACCGCCTTCCCGCCCCATAATGCTGATGTAGACCTTGGCCTGATCCAGGTCGGGGGTCACATCCAGCCGGGTGACGGTAAGCAGGCCGCCGGTCACGCGGGGGTCCTTCATCTCGCCAATAATGGCAATGAGTTCCCGCTTCATGTCCTGTGCCATACGGCCGTGGTTTTTGGTTGGCATGGTCATTATCCTCTATTGTGTTGGGACCCTGCCCAGGTCATGCCCGGGCGGGCCCGGTATGGGATCACTCGCGGTATTCTTCCAGCTTGAAGCACTCGAAGATATCGCCCTCTTTGATATCGGCAAACTTCACCAGCGTGATGCCGCACTCGAATCCTTCGGCCACTTCTTTGGCGTCGTCCTTGAAGCGCTTCAGGCTGGCGATGGCATCCTCGCAGATGACGATGCCGTCACGCACCAGGCGCAGCTGGGCGTCGCGGGTGATCTTGCCGTCGGTCACGCGGCAGCCGGCCACGGTGCCCACGCTGGAGATCTTGTAAACCTGGCGGACCTGGGCCTCACCCAGGGCAACCTCACGGATTTTGGGCGCCAGCATGCCCTTCATAGCGTCGGACACATCGTTGATGGCGTCGTAGATCACGCGGTACATGCGCATTTCCACACCGGTCTGCTCGGCTTCGGCCTTGGCCACCGCGTCGGGGCGGACGTTGAAGCCGATGATGATGGCGTTGGAGGCATCGGCCAGGGACACGTCGGACTTGGAGATGGCGCCCACACCCGCATGGATGACCCGGACACGGACCTCGTCGTTGGAAATCTTCTCCAGGCTCTGTTTCACGGCCTCGGCAGAACCCTGCACGTCAGCCTTGACCACAATGGGCAGTTCCTTCATATCGTTGGCGGCCATCTGGTCGAACAGGTTATCCAGGGTGACCTTGGTGTAAGCGGCAAACTGACGCTCCTTGGCCTCGGTCATACGCTTGTCGGCCAGTTCGCGGGCCAGCTTCTCGTCCTCGACAGCCTCGAACAGCTCGCCGGCTTCCGGCACTTCGGTCAGGCCGGTGATCTCCACGGGGGTGGAGGGGCCGGCTTCGGTGATCTCGCGGCCCTTGTCGTCCCGCATGGTACGCACACGGCCCACAGCGGTACCGGCGATCAGGCAGTCGCCCTTATGCAGGGTACCGTTCTGCACCAGCAGCGTGGCCACGGGGCCCTGGCCTTTGTCCAGACGGGCTTCCACCACGGCACCCTTGCCGCGGCGGTTGGGGTTGGCCTTCAGTTCCATGACTTCGGCTTCCAGCACGATGCGCTCCAGCAAATCGGAGATGCCCATGCCGGTCAGGGCCGACACCGGGATGCAGGCCACGTCGCCGCCCCAGTCCTCGGGCACGATCTCGTACTGGGTCAGCTGCTCCTTCACGCGCTCGGGGTTGGCGGTGGGTTTATCCATCTTGTTCACAGCCACGATCAGCTTGACGCCAGCGGCCTTGGCATGGTTGATGGACTCAATGGTCTGGGGCATGATGCCGTCGTCGGCAGCCACCACCAGCACGGCGATATCCGTCATGTTGGCACCGCGGGCACGCATGGCGGTAAACGCCTCATGGCCCGGGGTATCCAGGAAGGTGATGATGCTGTCACCGCTCTTAACCTGGTAGGCACCGATGGCCTGGGTAATACCGCCGGCTTCACCCGCGGTCACGTTGGTCTTGCGGATGGCGTCCAGGATGGAGGTCTTGCCGTGGTCGACGTGACCCATAACCACCACAACGGGCGGGCGCTCCACCAGATCGGCGGCGTTGTCCTCTTCCTGCACAAACAGGCGTTCCTCGATGGAAACATGGACTTCATGCTCTACCTTGGCGTGGAATTCCTCGGCAATGAGGGCGGCGGTGTCAAAATCCACCACGTCGGACACAGCGTGCATCTCGCCCATCTGCATGAACTTGGCAACCACCTTGGCAGCAGTCTGCTTCAGACGGCTGGCCAGTTCGCCCACGGTGATCTCATCGGGGATGGAAATTTTCAGCTGGGCGTTGCGGGCTTTCTCCAGCTGGATGCGCTGCAGGCGCTCGGCCTCGGTCTCACGGCGGCGGCCAAACTGCTGGCCGCGGCGGTTATTCCGGTTGTTGAACTTTTCCTTCTTGCCGGTGGGCTGGTTCTTGCGCTTGTTGGGCATGTTGCGGCTGTCGGCCAGGTCGTCGTACCGGGCATTGAACTTATCCACATTCACATCCACGGTACGGGTATCCACCGACACCTGGGCGCGGTCCACCTTGACCTGTTCGGTAGCGGCCACCGGCTTCTTGATGCCGGTATTGGCGGCCAGTTCCTGCAGGGTGACCCGCTTTTCGGTGCGCTTTTCCGCCTGCTTCTCGGGCTTGCGTGGCTCGCGTTTGGGCTCGGGCTTTTTCTCCTCAGCCTTTTTGGGGGCAGGCTTCTTTTCCTCGGCTTTGGGCGGTTCTTTCACGCCGCTGGCCAGGTAGGCGTCAAAGCTGGGCTCTGCATTCTGGCGCGTCAGCGTTTCCAGCAGGAAGTCCAGTTCCTTCTCACCAAAGGTTCCACCCGTTTTGTAAGTCTCGCCGGTCAGGGGCGAAACGGTCTCGATGACCTTCTTGGCGGGCACGCCGAACTCCTTGGCGACATCTGCGATCTTGTATTTAAAATCCATAAACTGTGGTCC
Source organism: Candidatus Gemmiger excrementavium (assembly GCA_019116485.1). Taxonomy (GTDB): domain Bacteria; phylum Bacillota; class Clostridia; order Oscillospirales; family Ruminococcaceae; genus Gemmiger; species Gemmiger excrementavium. The sequence goes on along the minus strand of DXBO01000024.1, from coordinate 17,422 downwards.
TCCTCTGCATCAGGTTAGATGTTTTGCGCACAGCTGCGCAAGGTGTTCGTCGGTTACGCCGAACACGGCGGCAGGTTTCGGGGTCAGCATTGCCAGATCGGCGCTGGTCAGCGGCATCTGCCGGCAGGGTACGATCCCCTCACAGGCAGCGGCCATATGGCTGACGGTGCGCTCACTGGCGTCGGCGGTGAGCAGCACCAGTGCCACCTTGCCGTTCAGGGCGTTTTCCTGCACACGGTCATACCCGTGAAGCAGCTTGCCCGCCTTGCGGCACAACCCCAGCGCCCCCAACAGCGGGTGCCGGTCATTCGCCATGGTCCGCCGCCTCCTTCGCGCTTTGTTCCGCGCACTGGATTTCCTCGGTCAGGCGATCATAAATGCCGTCCGGGATGGGTACTTCAAAGGTGCGTTCCAGGCGTTTTGCCTTGCGCGCCTTGGCCAGACACGCGGCGGACGGGCACAAATACGCCCCCCGCCCTGGGGCCTTGCCCCGCAGATCAATGCTGATCTCGCCTTCGGGGCTGCGCACCACGCGCACCAGTTCGCGCTTGGGGCGTTGGGCATTACAGCCCACGCACCGGCGCACCGGGATTTTTTTCTGCTTTTGCTGCTGCAAGTAGCCGACCTCTTTTCAAAATAGTGATCCAGAACCCACCGCCCCTGGCGGGAAGGTTCCCCGCGTTTCTGTGTACGGTTGGGCCGGGCGGTTATGCCTCGTCCTCGCCGTAGTAGCCGGATTCGGGGTGGATATCGATATTGTAACCGGTCAGATGGGCGCACAGGCGCACATTCTGGCCCTTGTTGCCGATGGCCAGGCTGAGCTGGTGGTCAGGCACCGTGACGCGGCAGCTCTTGCTCTCGCCGGGAAGCAGGTCCACTTTGACCACTTTGGCCGGAGACAACGCCGCCGAGATAAACTCAGAAACATCCTCGCTCCAGCGGATGACATCAATCTTCTCGCCGCCCAGTTCCTGAACGATCTTTTCCACACGGGCTCCGCGGGCACCGATACAGGCACCCACCGGGTCCACGTCGGGGTTCTTGCTCCAGACAGCCAGCTTGGTGCGGGCACCGGCCTCACGGGCGATGGCCTTGATCTCCACAGTGCCGTCGTAAATTTCGGGCACTTCCAGTTCAAACATCCGCTTGACCAGGCCGGGATGGGTGCGGCTGATGGTCACCCGGGGGCCGCGGTCCGTGGCCAGCACATCCACCACGTAGACCTGTACGGTCTCGCCCTCATGGAACGTCTCACCGGGGACCTGCTCGTTGCGGGGCAGAACAGCGCTGCCGCCTTTGCCCAGGTCCAGCACGATGTTGCCGCGCTCGGGATCAATGGACACCACCGTGGCGGTGATGAGTTCATGGGCACGGGACTGCATCTCGCTGCACTGCAGGTTGCGCTCCCCTTCCCGCAGACCCTGGCGGATCACATGCTTGGCGGTCTGGGCGGCGATACGGCCGAATTCTTTGGTCTTGAGCTGGGTGACCATGCGCTGGCCCACTTTGTAGCTCTTGCGGACCTTCTGCGCATCCTCCAGGCTGACCTGGGTGTGGGGATTTTCCACCTCTTCCACAATGTCGCGCAGCAGGCTGGCGCGGAAGGCACCGATCTCGGGGTCGATATCCACGACCACGTTCTCGTCCTCCACTTCGTAGTCCTTCTTGACCGCGATGACGATGGCCGCTTTGATCTTCTCGATCAGGTAATCGGCGGGCAGGCCACGCTCCTTTTCCAATGCAGCCAGAGCTTCAAAGAATTCGTTGTTCGCAGTTGCCATTTTTACGGTTTCCTCCCAATATATCGTTCAGGTCAATACAAAAAGTACAGGTTCAGCCGAACAGGTCTTCGTCGTCGCACAGTTTGACGTAGCCCGCCGCCTTGACCGGGAAAGTATAAGTTGTTTCGCCATCGGCCAGCGTCACATTGCCATCATCGTCCAGCCCCTGCAGGATGCCGGCCATGTCCCGGCGCCCCGCCTCATCGGGGCGGATCAAATGAGCGGCACATTTCTGGCCGCGCAGCGCCTGGTAATGTTCGGGGCGGGTCAGGCGGCGTCCCAGGCCGGGGCTGCCCACTTCCAGGTAATAACTCTGGTCGATGGGGTCGGCCTCGTCAAGAATGGGATCGATGGCCCGGGAAACGGCCTCGCAGGTGTCAGTATCCAAGGGTTCATCCCGGTCAATGAGTACCCGCAAAAACCAGTCCGGCCCTTCCTTTTCAAAGCGGACATCCCACAAGCGCAGGCCCATGCCCTCCACCGTGGGGCGCACCAGCGTTTCCACCGTTTTGGCGGCACCACCGCTGTTTTGCTGTTTTGCCATGCAAATTGCTCCTTATTCTTCCCTATCATAAAAAGAAAGCGGACCTGGCGGCCCACTTTCCAATAAATCATCATCGAACAGTAAAAATATACCACACCTTTGCGGAAAATGCAAGCCCTACCATGCAAAAAGCCGCCGGGAAAGGGGTTTTCCGGGGAAATACCTGCCGAATGCGGATAAAAAGCCTTGACAGAGCAGAGTTATCGTTATACAATATCATTAAACGATATCGTCATACGAGGTGTTCCCTATGCCCAAACAGGCGCTGGAAAATCTGACCGAATCCATGTTTTATGTGCTGATGGCCCTGGCCCGGGGCGATGCCTGCGGGGCTGAGGTCACCGCTTTTGCAGAGCAAATCTCCGGCGGCGCTGTCCGCTTGGGGCCTGCCACGCTGTACACCCTGCTGGCCCGTTTTGAGAAAGAGGGTTTTCTGACCGATGCGGGCACCGTGGGCTGCAAGCGATACTATCGCCTGACCGCCGCCGGAAAAGCTGCTTACGAAGGCGAGCGCGCCCGGCTGCAGCGCTGCCTGGAGGACGCCGCCCGGGCGGAACTGACCGCCCCCGCCAGCCTGACGAAAGGAGTGGAGCGCGATGCCACTGTTCAACAAGGAAGTCGTCTATCGCCTGGTTCCCTGCCCGTGCTATGAGGTGGAGGCCTGCGAAAGCTGGCTGACCGATATGGCCGCCCGGGGCCTGTTTGTGGAAAAACTGGGCCTGACCCTGGCCCGGTTCCACCGGGGTACGCCCTGTACCGTGCGCTACCGCCTGACCGCTGCCCGGCTGAAGGGCGGATGGCTGGACATGGTACCGACGGAGCCCCTCTCTACCGAGAAAGCCCTGTACGCCGAATCCGGCTGGCAGTTTATCTGCGCCCAGCAGGAATTCTTTCTGTACGCTTGCGAGGACCCCTGTGCTCCCGAATTGCACACCGACCCCGCCGTGCAGGCCCTGAGCCTGAAGATGGCCCGTCGATCCGCCTGGTGGAGTTTTCTGGGTGCCATCGTGGTGCTGGCCCTGCAGTTTGCCCTGAACGGTCAGGGGCGGCTGGTGCGGCTGCTGGTGGAATTGCCGGCCCTTTCCCTCTGCCTGTGCCTGTACTTTTTTACCGCCCTGTTGCTGACAGCCCTGGACCTATACCACATCCTGGCCCTGAGCCGGCGCCTGCGCCGTGGCTACGCCCCGGACCACCGCAAGAACTGGCACCCCACAGCCCGGGTAAACCGGATATTGCGGGGCATCTCCTCCGGCACCCTTGTCCTGGTGTTTGTGCTATGCATCGTCCTGTTTGTACAGGCCGGCAGCGATCCGACCATCGAGAACCGCCAGGGGCAGCTTCCCTTTGCCACCCTGGCGGACCTGGCGGACGGCACAGTGTTGCCCGATGAGGACGAGGCTTTCGGCCACAACAGTCTGGAGGTGCGCCACTCCCTGCTGGCGCCCACCATCATGGAATACTATGAGAGCGGCCGGGTGATACAGAGCGACCATGTGGTGCTGGACGGGCTGCTGCGGGTCCTGTACTACGACACCCGCACCCCCTGGCTGGCCAAACCGCTGGCTGATGACCTGCACCAACAGTGGGAAACACTTGCCCCGTTGCCTCAGCCCCTGCCAGACCTGCCCGGTATCGACGCTGCCCGGGCTTACCGCGATGAAAAAGGCATTTTTCAGGAAGTGACCCTGGTACAGGGTGGCCGGGTGATGAGTGTACTGTGGACCGACCCGTACAATAGTGCCGATTTTGACGATCTGGTCACCCGGATGGCCGCGGTGTTTGCGGCACAATAAAAAATGCCCCGGACGGCATGGCCGTCCGGGGTTTGCTGTTGTATCAGGCAATCAGAAGGCCCACTCGCCATCCTCGAAGATGGTCACTTCCTGACCGTCCTTGGTCACACCGGTCACATGGGTATCCGGGGCGCCGATCATCACATCCTCATGGATGACGGAATCATTGAGTCCTTTTTCCAGCAGCTGCTCCCGGGTCATGGAAGCCCCGCCCTTGATGTTGGTGGGATATCCTGCGCCAAAGGCAATGTGGCAAGCGGCGTTTTCATCAAACAAAGTGTTGAAGAACAGTACACCGCTGCGATTGATGGGGCTGGAAGCCGGCACCAGAGCGATCTCGCCGATGCGGTTGGCGTTCTCGTCGGTGGTGAGCAGTTCCGCCAGCAGCTGGGCGTTCTTCTCAGCCCCATGCTCCACCACCTGGCCATCCTTGAAGGTCACATGCCAGCCCTCGATCAGCTGGCCGTTGTACACATAAGGTTTGGTGCCGTAGACAATGCCGTCCACACGAGCACGGTCCGGGGCACAGAACACTTCCTCGGTGGGAACGTTGGCAATGAATTCGATGCCCCGCTCCGACTTGCTGGATGCACCTTCCCAGGTGGCGTCCTGGGCAATGCCCACGGTCAGGTCGGTGCCGTTGCTGCTGGTGATGTGCACCCGATCCAGGTTCCAGGCGTTGAGCTGATCCCGGCGGGCTTTGGTCTTTGCCACATGCTCCCGCCAGGCAGAGACGGGATCGCCGGTGGAAACGCGGCAGACCTCAAAGATGACCTCCCACAGTTTTTCCACCGCCTGATCCACCGGCAGGTCGGGGAACACCTTGGCGGCCCAGCCGGGGGCGGGCACCGCCACCACACACCACTGGACCCGGTCATTCATGGTGTATTCCTGCCAGGGTTTCATAAAGCTGCGGCGGGCCAGATTCACCCGGTTGACCTTCCCTGCGTCCAGCCCGGCCAGCGCCTCCGGGTCCTCGGCGTGAATCGCCAGGGTGCAGCAGCCGTCCGGGTCCTCGGCATAGTCCAGATAACTGCGCAGTTCGTAGGGTTTCAGTTCACACAGGTCGGCCTCCTTGGCCAGCTCCATGTGCAGGCGGGTGAGCTTGTCATCCTCCCACTTGACGATGACCCGTTTGGCCCCGACTTCGTACCCGGCGCGGACACAGGCATGGGCAAACTCCGGCATGGTGACCGGGCAGCGCACAATAAAGTTCTGACGCGGGCGCACATTGACCCCCACTTTCACAACAAAATCAGCGTAAAGCTGCAGGTAGTGCTGGTTCATGGATATATTCTCCTTTACTGCATGGATTCTATGATGTAGTATACACCATTTGCCCCCAAATGTGTAGGGCGGCAAGAAAAAGCGGACCGCCTGCAGGCAGCCCGCCGTAGTTTGCAAAAATCACTTGCCGACCATCAGGTCCGCAGCCTTGTACAGGTCGCCGCAGCTCATGCAGACCACCAGGTCGCCTTCGCCCGCGTTCTGTTTCACCCAGGCGGCGGCGCCTTCCAGGCCATCCACCACCACGCTGCCCGGCAGCTTGGCAGCCAGCTGTTCCGACTTGACGGTGCCGTCATCCACTTCTCGGCCACCCATAACGGGCAACAGCACCACCTGGTCGGCCTCCGAAAGAACCTTCGCGAAATCGTCCATCAGCATCTTGGTGCGGCTGAAGGTAAACGGCTGGTGTACCGCGATGACCCGCTTGTAGCCCATGCCCTTGGCCGTCTTGAGGGTAGCCTCCAGTTCCGCCGGGTGGTGGGCGTAGTCGTCCACGATCACGGCGCCGTTGCACTCGCCTTTGATCTCGAACCGGCGGCCGGTCCCCTGGAAAGACTCCGCCGCACGGACGGCATCCTCCGGCTTGAGGCCCAGAGGCCGCACACAGCAGCACATAGCCAGGGCGTTATAGATGTTGTGGTAGCCCGGCACACCCAGCCGGATGTGGGCAAAGTGTTCGCCCAATTCGATGACATCGAATTCATAGAAGCCGGGTTTGTACTCGGCGATATTGACAGCACGGAAACGGGCTTCCTCGGTGATGCCGAAGCTGAGTACCGGGCGGTCAATAGAGTTCATCACATCCAGGGTGTTGCGGTCATCCATGTTGAACACTACCGTGCGGGAAAGCAGGGCAAATTTCTGGAAAGCCAGTTTCAGCTGGCCCATGGTGCCGTAATATTCCAGATGATCGTTATCGATATTGAGGATAACCCCCACCGCGCAGGTCAGGTGCAGGAACGTTTCATGATATTCGCAAGCCTCAATGACGGCACTGGGGCCGCTGCCCGCCTTGCCGTACCCGCCGATAAGAGGCAGCTTACCGCCGATGACCGCTGCAGGGTCCCGGCCTGCCAGTTCCAGCATGGTAGTAATCATGCCGGTGGTGGTGGTCTTTCCGTGGGTACCGGCCACACCGATGCTCTGGGGATGCATACGGCTGACATAGCCCAGCAGGACGCTGCGCTCCACCGCCTTGATGCCCTTCGCCTTGGCGGCTTTCAGTTCAGGGTTATCGTCATGGATGGCGGCACTGTACACCACCAGGTCCGCGGCGCCCAGATTGGCGGCATCATGGCCGATGGTCACCTTAACGCCCAGGGTACGCTCAGCCTCGGTGTTTTTGGTCTCCTCCACATCAGAGCCGGTGATGGCAAGACCGCGGCTGTGCAAAATCTGGATCAGCGGATAGGTGCCGGAACCGCCGCAGCCGATAAAATGGACAGTCTTCACACCATCCAGCAATTTGGGGTCAAACATACTAAATACCATGGGTCGTCACCTCAAAAAAATTGCCGTCCCCGCCGGGGCGCGGTATTGTATCGCATAAGTTACTATAATTATAATATTTTTTTGCCGCAAAATAAACACTTTTTCCAAATTTTTGGTATAATATCAGAAAAGATTTCCACAATTCGGGTATTTTGACCACGAGGGGGACTGCGGCATGGCAAGATTTGTATGGAGCATCGACCCGTTGGCTGTCACGCGACTGGGACAGGAGCCCCAGGATACGCCTTTCACCCCCGGCGAACTGACACGCATCGGAATCCCGGCGCGCAAAATTCCCCGCGTGCAGGCCGAACTGGCCCGCCTGGCCGCCGACGGCCAGCTGGACCGCCGGGCCCTGCTGGCCCTGGCGCCGGAGATTGCCCGGCAATTGTTATAACAGGGAATCACCCGGTTAAACTGTTGCAAAACCTGTCCCTGTTTTTCAAGCCGCCCCCTTGGCGGCTGTTCTTGTTTCCAGTCCCCTTCATGGGCAGATGTTTGCCACCACAACCCGGAATGTGAAATAAAGTATAACATAATCGGAGGGCTTCCTGCAAGGCGGGAATCTGCCGGTTTGACGGCCAGATTGTGCTTGTGCCCGCCGCCGCCCTGTGTTATAATACTGTCACTGCGCCCGAATGGTGCGGCGCGGTGGGAAAATCACTTTGTGTGGCAGCCAGCCATGCGGAAGGAGTTAGTAAACTATGAAAAACAGCGAAAAGACCCTGGACATGATCGTGAACCTGTGCAAAAACCGCGGGTTCGTCTACCCCGGCAGCGAAATCTACGGCGGCCTGGCCAACAGCTGGGACTACGGCCCCTTGGGCGTGGAGTTCAAGAACAACGTCAAGAAAGCCTGGCTGAAGAAATTCGTGCAGGAAAGCCCCTATAACGTGGGCCTGGACGCCGCCATCCTGATGAACCCCCAGACCTGGGTGACCACCGGCCATGTAGCCAGCTTTTCGGACCCTCTGTTGGACTGCCGTGCCTGCAAGAGCCGCCACCGCGCCGACAAGCTGATCTCGGAATGCGAGCAGGGCCAGGGCGTGGACGTGGATGCCATGTCCTTTGATGAGATGGATGCTTTCATCGCCAGCCACGAGGAAGTGGTCTGCCCCGTCTGCGGCAAGCACGATTTCACCCCCATCCGCAAATTCAACCTGATGTTCAAGACTGCCATCGGCGTGACCGAGGATTCCTCCTCCACCTGCTACCTGCGGCCCGAGACCGCCCAGGGCATCTTCGTCAACTTTGCCAACATCCAGCGCACCACCCGCCGCAAGCTGCCCTTCGGCGTCTGCCAGGTGGGCAAGGCGTTCCGCAACGAGATCACCCCGGGCAACTTCACCTTCCGCACCCGCGAGTTCGAGCAGATGGAATGCGAGTTCTTCTGCAAACCGGGCACCGACCTGGAGTGGTTCGCCTACTGGAAAGACTACTGCACCAACTGGCTGCTGAGCCTGGGCATCAAGAAGGAGAACCTGCGCCTGCGCGACCATGAGCCCGCCGAGCTGGCTTTCTACTCCCGCGCCACCACCGACATCGAGTATGCTTTCCCGTTCACCGACTGGGGCGAACTGTGGGGCATTGCGGACCGCACCAACTACGATCTGGGCCGTCATCAGGAGGCTTCCGGCAAGAGCCTGGAGTACTTCGACCCTGAGACCAACGAACACTACATCCCCTACGTCATCGAGCCTTCCCTGGGCTGTGACCGCGTAGCGCTGGCTTTCCTGTGTGAAGCCTACGACGAGGAACACCTGGTGGACGCCAAGGGCAAGGAAGATGTGCGTACCGTACTGCGGCTGCACCCCTTCCTGGCGCCGTTCAAGTGCGCCGTGCTGCCCCTGTCCAAAAAGCTGGGCGACAAGGCTATGGAGATTCGCAACGAGCTGGCCAAGGACTTTATGGTGGATTACGACGACGCCGGGTCCATCGGCAAGCGCTACCGCCGCCAGGACGAGATCGGCACCCCGCTGTGCATCACCGTGGATTTCCAGACCGTGGGCGACGACAAGGTGGAAGCCGACAACTGCGTCACTGTGCGTGACCGCGACACCATGGAGCAGGTACGCCTGCCCATCAGCGAATTGAAGAACTACATTGCCAAGAAAGTGGCGTTCTGATCTTTCGCATAACGCAACCGACCCCTCCGGGCTATACCCGGAGGGGTCATTTTGTGTTATCAAAAATACCCGCCGTCGTCGTGGGTATTCTGACTTTCCAGCCCCATGGACACGCCCAGGGCCTCGTCTACCCGGCGCATATCATCGGGCGGGATGCGCCCGGCCCGTTCCCGCAGACGGCGTTTGTCCAGCGTGCGAATCTGCTCGGTGAGGATGATGCTGTCCTTGGCCAGACCGCAGCGGTCCGCCCGGACGCTGATATGGGTCGGCAGGCGATTTTTGTCCTGCCGGCTGGTGATCGCCGCCGCGATAACGGTAGGGCTGTGCCGGTTGCCGATCTCATTCTGGATGATAAGTACCGGCCGTATGCCCCCCTGTTCCGAGCCGACCACCGGGCTCAGGTCGGCGTAGAACACTTCCCCTCTGTGTACTTCCATAGAAAAAAGCCTCCTCTCGTCTCATACTCTTAGTATAAGCGGGAGGAGGCGTCTTTAATCACCAGTCTGCAGTTTTGCCGCCAGGGCGTCCCCTTTGGCGCAAAGGGCACGGAATGGCGGACTGTTTTCCAGCGGGCGCAGGACAAGGCGGCTGCGCACCGCGTCAATTGCTGCGCCCCCTGCAAAGACCGCCGCGATAACGAACAGGGCGTACCCCACAGCCCCTTGATGGGCCTGGGCATGGAACACACCGTTCCACAGAAAATCTCGGAACGCAGGGACCTGATGCAGGATATATACCCCCAGGGTAGTGCCCGCCAGGCCATTGATCCACCGGCGGCTGCCCAGATTCAGCCCCTGGAACAGGTAGAACAACGCCAGCGCCGCCAACAGGTTGGGCAGCGCCCCCAAGGCCGTGCGGTAGTAGGCAATGTACTGGAACGCTTTGCCATCCGTGTGGCCCTGCCATTCCAGCCAGGCCCGGGCCGCCGTGTTGAGCAGTGGCAGCCCCAGCCCCAAGGCCAGCGAAACAGACCGATGCCGCAAAGTTCGGGACAGACGGTTGTCCGGCCAGCGGCGCAGGTAGGCAATAAGCAGATATTCATACAGGAACATCCAGGCCGGGTCGGTCAGGGCGCCATCCTCCCCCCACAGGGTGGGATAGAGGATCAGCGGCACCGCCAGCACCGCCAGCATGCCCCGGTGGCCCGCCCGGGACATGCCTGCCAGCAGCCGGTTGAGCAGCGGCGTACAGAGCAGCAGCACCAGATAATCTGATACGAACCACAGCTGCCGGGTACTGGCCGGAAACGCCGCCCAGCGAAGCGTACCGAAAGACACCGACAGCCCGCCCAAGGCGCAAAGCAACGTTACCGGCACGGTGTACAGCCACAGCGACAGCCACAGCGACAGCAGCCGCCGGGTACGGAAAGGCTGTTCACACAAAAACCAGCCGCCGATCAAAATAAATACGCTGCACCCGATACGGGACCCGCAGCCAATGAGGCAGAACGCAAAGGAAGAGGCATAGCTGCCGTAATCGGCAATTCCTCCCTGGCCGGTAAGATGGTCCCCGATGACGAGCAGCATACACAGGATGCGCAGCAGTTCCAGGTTGCTGGCGCGGGGCTTTTTTTCTGCCATGGGTCACTCCCCTTTTGGCCGGTGTTCTTCCAGCACCACAATGGCGTTGGCCAGGCCGTTTTCGTGGGTCAGGCTGACATGAACCGTCAGCCCCCGCTGAGCCACCCAGGCGGCGGCCTTGCCGGACAGTTCAAAATACGGTGCGCCGTTTTCTGCCCGCAGCAGCGCCAGTTCCGCCAGGGCAAAGCCCCCCAGGCCGGTACCCGCCGCTTTCAGAAAAGCTTCTTTGGCGGCAAAGTTGGCGGCCGCCGTCTCGGCCCGGCGTTTGGCGGAAAGCCCCTCCAGCAGTGTCTGTTCCGCCGGAGCATAGACGTAGTTGGCAAACCCTGCCTTTTCCAGGCTTTTTTCAATGCGGCGGGCGTCGCACAGGTCAATACCGATACCCAGGATCATACTTTCACCACATAGTCCGGCTTGCGGGGCGCCGCCGGTTTGATGCCGCCTTCGGCGGGGTAGCCCAGGATGCAGTTGCCCACACCGGCATAACGGTCAGGGTCCAGACCCCAGCTTTTCAGCAAAGCTTTGCCCTCCGCCGTCTCAAAGGTCTCCCGGGCGCGGTGAATCCAGCAGGACCCCAGCCCGATGCTGGAAGCCGCCAGCAGCAGGTTGCCCAGCACCAGCGTGCCGTCCTCCTGCCAGGTGTGTGCGGATTTGTCGGCCAGCACTACCAGCACCGTGGGCGCACCATAGAAGGGATCGCCGTCCCGGCCCATGATTTCGGCATTGAGTGCTGAGAGTTTGTCCCGGGTCGCCTTGTCCTGCACCGCCACGATCACAGGGCTCTGGCGGTTCATGCCGGTGGGTGCCCAGGTCCCGGCGGTAAGCACCGCGTCCAGTTCCTCCGCCGTAACCTGCTGCGGGGTATAGGCGCGGCAGCTGCGCCGCGCGGCCAATACGGCCAGTACTTCGTTTTGGATTGCCATAACACAGACCTCCCTGTTATAAAAATCCTTGGGTTCGTTTCAGTACGCACCGGGGCGGCGGGCTGCTGCCAGCAGGGCTTCCCGCTCATTGGGCAAGCGTCCCTCCATCACCGCAAACAGCAGCCCGTGCAGCGCGCGCCCCACCTCCGGGCCGGCGGGCATGCCGGCTTGCATCAGATCGGCGCCGTTGACCGCCAGCTGACGCATGGTGTAGCAGCCGGTTTTGGCCAATACGCCCATGCGGCGCTCAAAAGCCGCCACGTCCTCCCGGCGGCGTGCCACTTCCGGTGTGAGGGCATGAGCGTCCAGATCGGCATATTTGAGGGCGCAGAGCCGCCGCAAGAATACCGCGCCGTAGCGATTCAGCGATTTGAGGATGCCGCTGTCCTCCTCCGGCAGAGGGGCGTCGTGAATGGCGATAAGCCCTACCGCCCCTTCCACCAGGTAGCCCGGGGCTTTGAGGCGGCGCAAAATGGTCCGTGCCAGGGCCGCCCCCCGCTGGTTGTGCCCCTTGAAATGCGCTGCACCGTCCGGGCCCACGCTGCGGCAGAGGGGTTTTGCGATATCATGTAAAAAGGTAGCCCAGCACAGTACCCGGGCCCCCCGGGTGTCCTGCCCGCGTGGGTCCAGCTTTTCCACTGCCACTGCTGTGTGCTGCCACACATCGTAGCAGTGCCATCGCCCCGGCTGAGTGCAGCCCATACAAGGGGCGATTTCCGGCACCGCGCCGGCCAGGATGCCGCCGTACTGCGCCAGCACCTTGCCCGCTCCTGCTGCCATCAGGATACCGTCCAGTTCAGCGTAAAGCCGCTCCGCACTGACGTTCTGCAGCGTACCCCGGGCAGCTTCGGCGGCCCGGCCCGTGGCGGGGTCCAGCGAAAAATGCAACCGCGCCGCAAAGCGCAGCGCCCGCAGGATGCGCAGGGCATCCTCGGCAAAACGGGCCTCCGGGTCCCCCACACAGCGCACAATACCAGCGGCCAGGTCTTTGCGCCCGCCGTACAGGTCGATGATACCTTCCCCTGGGGCGTAGGCCATGGCATTGATGGTGAAATCCCGCCGGGCCAGATCAGCAGCCAGGTCCCCCACAAAGCGTACTTTGTCGGGGTGACGATGATCGGTATAGTCCCCATCCAGCCGGTAGGTGGTGATTTCATAAGGTTTGCCGTGGAGCACCACCGCTACGGTGCCGTGCTTCTCCCCGGTGAGGATCAGCTGCCGGTCCTGAAACAGCGCCCGCAGTTGGTCTGGCCGGGCGGAGGTGCACAGATCCCAGTCGCCGGGCTGGCGGCCCAGCAAACTGTCCCGCACGCAGCCCCCCACCACATAAGCGCTGTAGCCGGCGCCGCGCAGAGTCTGCAGCAGCCATGCCACGTCCCGCGGCAGACGAATGGTGTCCCGGGTCATCTGTGTTCCCTCCTCTCTGTGTGGTTTGCGGCAGGCGGATCAGTTTTCCCGGCGCCACTCCTGGGCCAGGTCTACCACGCAGGCCAGGCTGCCCTCCTCTTCCTGCAGGGCCGCTATCTTGGCATCAGCTTTTTCAGCGTCGGTCATCCAGGTCAGAATAAAGAAATTTTCCGCCGGGACTTCATAGTAGACCCACACGCCATCGGCGCGCAGCAGGTCCGGCAGGTGGTCCAGTTCCGCGTCCAGCAGACCCTGGCCTTCCTCACCGTAGATCATCTCCGGCCCCACCTGCAGCGAGTCAATGACATGAATGCTGCTGTTGATATAGGTATCCCGGTCCACCTGTTTATCGGTGTATTCCCAGGCACTGGCAAACGCCTTGACCAGCAGTTCCCGGACTTCAAGTTTGGAATCTCCCAACTGATACATAGCTTCTTTCCTTCTTTGCACAATAATACAACCACAGTATAGCACAAAACCCGTCCGGGTGGTATGATTATTTTGAAAAAAGCCTTGACCTTCCACTCAGTGCAGGGTGTACGATACAGACAGAAGGAGGTGCCTTATATGAATATCAAGCAAGCAGCAGAGTTCACCGGTGTATCCAGCCGGAACATCCGCTACTACGAACAGGCCGGGCTGCTCTGCCCTGGCCGCGACCCGGAAAACGACTATCGCACCTATACCGAAGAAGACCTGCGCACACTGAAATTGATCCGTGCCCTGCGCACGCTGGACATGCCGCTGGAGGACATCCGTGCCGTTTTACAGGGCAGCCTGGCTTTGCCCGATGCCGCTGCCCGGCAGGAAGCACGGCTGCGGGAACAGAGCTTGCGGTTGGAAGCCGCGATCCGCTTCTGCGGTGACCTGCAGCAGCAGGACACCGATGCCGCCACCCTGGACGTAGACGCCTGCCTGGCCCGGATGGAGGGCGGCCCTGACTGCGGCTGGTGTACCGGCTGGCTGCAGGATTACCGTGCCATGGCCGAGGTGGAACACCGGCGCAGCTTCACTTTTACCCCCGACACCCCGGTGACTACCCCGTCCGAATTCAGCAACGCCCTGTTCGCCTACGCCCGGGAACACAACCTGGACCTGGTTATCACCCGGGAGAGCATGAACCCCCGATTTACCATCGACGGCATTGAATACCGGGCCAACCGGTACTACTACCCGTTCCGGGGCGTCCCCACAGCGCGCATCCGCTGCTTTGTGTGTGACCCGGACTTTGCCGAGGCGGAGGTTGCCCCCGGACGACTGCGCCTGCAGAAAGCGCTGCACTATCTGCTGCCGGTGGCTGTAATGGCCGCGGTAGCGCTGCTGTTTTTGCTGCCCCGGGGGCTGATGAATACCTGGTGGGGATTGCTGCTCTTTGTGGTATTTTTGGCCTTGGGGTTCAGCGGCGCCTGGTTCAACGCCCATATCTTCTATAACGATAAGGACAACCAGCCCCACGACGGCTGAACGCACAGACGCCCCCGCGCCGGATAAATCCGGCGCGGGGGCGTTTATTGCAGCATATCAGGATTCCAGCAGCAGCCGGTACAGATCCCGCACAGTGGGCGCCAGGGCCACAGCCCCGGCAGCAGTAAGTTCTTCAGCGGTGCCGTAACCGTACACGGCGCCGATGCAGGGCAGCCCGTTTTTCGCCGCACCGTTCACGTCATGTTCCCGGTCCCCCACCATCACCACGCCTTGGGGGCTGGAGATTCCGGCGGTCCGCAGCGCGTAGGCCACCACTTCCGCCTTGTCGGTGCGGGTCTCGTCCATGGTGGCGCCGCAGATGGCATCAAAATGCCCGTCCAGGCCAAAATGTTCCATGATGCGCCGGGCAAAGGCTTCCGGCTTGCTGGTGGCCATGACCACCGTTTTGCCTGCCGCTTTCAGGTCGGCCAGCAGTTCAGGAATGCCGGGGTACACCTCGTTCTCGAAGATGCCTTTTTCGGGGTAATATTCCCGGAACGCTGCTACGGCCCGGGCGGCACCCGCTTCATCCAGGCCCATCAGTTCCCGGAAAGAGGCCGGCAGCGGCGGGCCCAGGAACCGGCGCAAAGTGGCTTCGTCCGGCAGCGGCAGGGCCAGTGTACGGCAGGCGTGCCGCACCGAGTTTAGGATACCGGGGGCTGAGTCCGTCAGGGTCCCGTCCAGATCAAACAGAATGGTTTGGTACTGCATGAGGAGGCCTCAGTTGAATTTGAAGAGTTTCTGGGCAATGCGATAGCCGCCGATGCTCAGCTTGCTGCCCAGCCAGCCGGGCAGGTTGCAGGCCTGGGCCACTGAGTGGCGGCAGCGGCGGTAGAGTCGCTCGTCATGAGCTTTCAGGTCTGCCCACAACTGCTTGCGCTTTTCCAACGCTTCGGTGCTGCCGTCCAGCGCCAGGAAAATGCTGGAGATCGCCATCATCATGGAGAAGTAGTTGAGCATATAGGCCCGCAGCTTTTCCTGTTGAGGCGGCAGGGCAAAGACATCCACCGCCTGCATCATGATGCGGGTCACCCGCAGCTGCTGATCCACCCGCTTGATCATGTTCTTTTCGTTGACGCTCTGATCGTCGCGGCCAATGAAATAGCGGTAGAGGTCCAGGTTGAGGTAGTAGATGGTGTTTACCTGGGGCAGCGGCTGATAGACAAAGATATTATCCACATAGAAAGTATGCTTGGGCAGTTCCATGCCGCTGGCGCGCAATACTTCGGTGCGGTAAATGACGCTGTGCATCAGGATATTTTTGTCCGGCGGGAATTTGCCGATCTCGTCCCAATGGAAGACCCGATCCTCCGGCAGGATACCGGTGTAATCCACCACGTTGCGGGTGTTGTCGGCCACATGCTCATAGACGTAGTTGGCCATGACCAGGTCCAGCGGGGTCTCGGCGTCGGCATAGCGGCGCAGCACCTCCATAACCTTGGCCAGGGCTTCGGTGTCCAGCCAGTCGTCGGAGTCCACCACCTTGAAGAACAGGCCGGTGGCATTGCGCACACCCTGGTTCACGCCTTCGCCGTGGCCGCCGTTCTCCTGATGGATGACGCGGACGATGTTGGGGTATTTTTCAGCATAGGCGTCGGCGATCCTGCCGGTATCGTCAGTGGAACCGTCGTCCACCAGAATGATCTCCGCCTCTTCGCCAGCGGGCAGCAGCGTTTCGATGCAGCGGTCCATATAGCCGGCCGAGTTGTAGCACGGCACGGTAAAGGTAATTAGTTTCATGCAAATGCTCCTTCTTGCAGACCGGCGCGGTAACGCCGGGCTTATTTATTGTAATCATACCCCGTTTTGCCGAAAAATACAAGCACAAAATGCCCCGTGCCGGTGCGGACGCACCGGCACGGGGCATTGGCTTGCTGTGGGGAAGGGTCGGGTCTTAGAACAGATCGGTATGGTTGTAACCGTGTACACCGGACGGGATCACGTCGTTGTACATTTCCTCCGGCAGACCATAAGGACGATCCGGGTCCAGAAAACCGTGCATCCACGCAGCCAGGGTATGCAGCTTCAACATTGCAACCCCATCTCCTTTCTGTTTCTTGTCTTTATTATATGCGAAAAGTCTGTCTTTTGCAAGTGGCTTTTTGTACAATATTACAAAAGTTATTTGTATATTTTCCACTATTTCGTTATTTTGTATATATTCCCGTGGCATTTGTACGCCTCAGGCGGACAGTTCCTCCCACGCTTCCTGCATGGTATCCGCCGAAAAAAGGAACTCACCGTATTCAGAGTAGACTTCGATATGGCCGCCTACGTATCGGAATTGTTGGGTCATGGTGTGTACCGCCTTTCGTTTTGTTGTGTCTGTAGTATAGACTTTCAGCGGTACATAAAACAGGACTTCAAGTATTGGAGGAGGGATCACGGGTACAATAAACAGGACGACAAGTAGCCCGCCGGGCCACCCGCAGCACCAATACCACCCAACCGCACAGCACAAACCAGTACAAGCTATAGCGCGGGCAGATCAACCCCGCCAGGTTCCCCCACTCCCGGCTATAGTCCCACACGGCCAGGTGCAGCACCTGGCGGCAAAGCGCCCCCACCATCAGTTCCACCCCACTGACCCCAGCCGCTCCCAGCCCCGCCGCAGCGGCCAGGGGCATTGGGCGCAAGGCCAGGGCCTGCAAAAGGCACAGGCTGACGCCCCCGGCCAGAAACATAGTCCAGTGGGTGGTGCCCCGCCAGGCCACTTCCACAGCCAGATACCCGCCGCCACCCAGAAAAAACAGCATAGCCCGCTCCAACATAGAAAAAACCTCCCGCACAGCCCAGAGTGATACCTCTAGTATGTGCGGGAGGTTCGGCTTGTAACCGGATTGTAACCAATTATTTGGACAATTTCTTCAGCAGGGCGTTACGGGTGTCCCACAGTTTCTGGCTCAGGTCCACATAATAGCGGTGGGGGTTCTCAAAGCGCTTGACTTCGTCCCACAGGGTGTTGACCTGGGCCTTGCAGAACTTTTTGATATCGTCCAGACCCGGGCTTTGGTAGACACGCTTGC
>DXBO01000023.1 GCA_019116485.1 Candidatus Gemmiger excrementavium | reverse complement strand
CGTCCGTGCGGCCTGCCGGTTTTGTCTGTATCCTCTTGGCGGAAGTGCAAAAAAGGTTTGCGCAAACCGCATGGGCCTGTGGTTTGCGCCGGGAGTTTCTACGCGCCTTTCCTGCGCCCGGGAAAGCCACCGTTCACCCTTTTTCTTTGTCCCGCTGCTTGGCGGCGGAAAGAGCCCCCGGTTCCCGGGCGTCGGGGGTAAGCAGTTTGGCCCGGGTCACCGCCGCGCCGCCGTATTTGCGGCGCAGCGCGTCCGCCGTGCGGTCCAGGGTCTCCTGTTTCTGGCGGCGGGTGGTATCGGTGAACAGGTCCAGCTGTTCAAAGTTATCGGTGCCGGTCTTTTCGGCACTGACCCCCACCAGCCGCACAGGGCGGGCGGGCCACATCTGGTCCATCAGCCGCCGGGCCACCTGGTACAGCCGGTCGGTGGAGTTGGTGGGGTCCGGCAGGGTGGTCTGGTGGCTGGTGCGGCGGAAAGCATTGTCCACCAGCTGCACCGCCACCACCCGGGCGGTCCTGCCGTCGGTGCGCAGCCGCCGCCCTACCGAGTCGCAGAGGGCCAGCAGGGTTGCGTCGGCTTCCTGCGGGCGCACCAGGTCCCGGGGCAGCGTGACGCTGTTGCCGTAGGTGTTGTCCCGGGTGGCCTGTTTGGTCACAGGGTCTGCCTCCCGCCCGTTGGCGTAGTTCCACAGGGTGTCTCCCCGGGCACCGAACAGCTCCACAATGGTCTTGCGTTCCGCCCGGGCCAGGTCCCCGATGGTGTACAGCCCCCGCTGGTGCAGCCGCTTGACGGCGCTGGGCCCCACCCCGAACAGTGCCCCCGCCGGCAGCGGCCACATTTTTTCGGGCACTTCGTCGGGGAACAGAGTGTGCACCTTGTCGGGCTTTTCAAAGTCCGAGGCCATCTTGGCCAGCAGCCGGTTGGGCGCCACCCCGATGTTGACGGTAAAGCCCAGTTCCCGCCGCACCCGCTCCCGAATCGTGTGCGCCACCGTCATCGGCGGACCGAAAAGGGCTTCGGTGCCGGTCATGTCCAGAAAGGCTTCGTCGATGCTGTACTGTTCCACATCGGGGGTATATTGCTGCAAAATGGCGATCAGGGCCTTGCTGTTCTGCACATAGAAATCAAAATCCGGCGGTGTGACGATGAGCTGCGGGCACTTGAGCCGGGCGGCAAAGAGGCTTTCCCCGGTGCGCACGCCGAAAGCCTTGGCGGGGCCGCTTTTGGCCAGCACCACCCCGTGGCGTTTTTCCTCGTCGCCGCCCACGGCGGAAGGCACCGTGCGCAGGTCCAGCGTCTGCCCGGACCGCAGCAGCTTGAGGGCCGACCAGGACAAAAACGCCGAGTTCACATCCACATGAAAATACACCTTGGCCATGATCCCGCCCCCTTTGGGGCTATTATAGCACAAAAACAGGGGCTTGCATATCGGGCGGAAACGTGCCATAATAGATGCATATATTTACATATTATAGGGGGAATTTTGCATGAATTTGCAGGGACGTGATTTCCTGACGCTGCTGGACTATACGCCGGAGGAGATCGGGTATCTTTTGGACCTGGCCGCCGAACTGAAAGCCAAAAAGAAAGCGGGCATCGCCCACGATGTGCTGCGGGGCAAAAATGTGGCGCTGATCTTTGAAAAGACCTCTACCCGTACCCGCTGCGCCTTTGAGGTGGCGGCCCATGATTTGGGCATGGGTTCCACCTACCTGGACCCCACGGGCAGCCAGATCGGCAAGAAGGAATCCATTGCCGACACGGCGCAGGTGCTTTCCGGCATGTTTGAGGGCATCGAGTACCGGGGCTTCGGGCAGGAAATCGTCAAGGAACTGGCCCAGTACGCCGACGTGCCGGTGTGGAACGGCCTGACCAATGAGTTCCACCCCACCCAGATCCTGGCGGATTTCCTGACCCTGCGGGAGCAGTTCGGCGACCTGAAAGGGCTGAAATTCGTCTACATGGGGGATGCCCGGTACAACATGGGCAACAGCCTGATGATCGGCTGTGCCAAGATGGGGCTGCACTTTGTGGCCTGCGCCCCCAAGGCCTACTGGCCGGACAAAGCCCTGGTGGCCCGCTGCCTGGCGCTGGCAGCCCAGAGCGGCGGCAGCGTGACCCTGAGCGAAAACACCGATGCGGTGAGCGGCGCCGACGCCGTGTACACCGACGTGTGGGTGAGCATGGGCGAGCCGGTGGAAGTATGGGCGGAGCGCATCGAGGCGCTGGCCCCCTACCAGGTGAATGCCCAGCTGATGGCGAAGGCCAAACCCACGGCGGTGTTCATGCACTGCCTGCCCGCCTACCACGACCACAAGACCGCCATTGGCAAAGAGATGGGCGAAAAGTTTGGCCGTGCCGAGATGGAAGTCACCGACGAGGTGTTCAGCGGGCCCCAGTCCATCGTGTTCCGGGAAGCGGAAAACCGCATGCACACCATCAAGGCTGTGATGGCCGCCACCCTGGGAGCCGAGTTCGCGTGAGCCGGTAAGCTGCAGGGGTGTTCTTTCTTTGCAAAGAAAGAACCAAAGAAACGCCAATGAAAAACGGACGGGAAGACTCCCGTCCGTTTTTGAGTATTCTGTTGGGGGGCAGGGTATTTTTCCGCTGCCGCCGGGTTTTGCGCCGCGCACCGGCGCGGCGTTCCACCTTATTTATTCTTTATTATTTATTATTTATTCTTTACACAAAAACACCGCCCTGCCGGGTAAGCCCGGCAGGGCGGTGTTTGCCTGTTATGTGTTACACGCTATGGCCAGAATTACTCGGCGATGTAGCCGTACTGCAGGTACCAGTAGCCGTAGGGGCTGTGCCAGGTGCCCTGCAGAGAGGAGCTCTGCAGCCAGAAGTCGTTGTAGTAAGCAACGGGGATGCAGCCCATGTCTTCCATCAGGATGTCCTCGGCCTTGTGCAGCTGCTCAAAGTGGGTAGCCTTGTCGGCGACCTTGGAAGCCTCGATGGCGGCGTCGAACTCGGGGTTGCTGTACTTACCGTCGTTGTTGCCGTTGCCGGTGGTGAACAGTTCCAGCATGTTGGAAGGATCATCGTAGTCCATGACCCAGCCGTTACGGCTGATGTCATAGTCGCCGGCGCGGCGCAGCGGGGTGAAGCTGGCCCACTCGACGGTGTCGATGTTCACCGTGATGCCCAGCTC
>DXBO01000022.1 GCA_019116485.1 Candidatus Gemmiger excrementavium | reverse complement strand
ACCCAGCGCTCGGAAATATGCAAGCGGTTTGCGGTACGCCAGACCGGCAGCCCATCGATGTACCGGGCCAACAGGACTTCCCGTTGCAGATGGTCCGGCAGTGCATAGATAGCATCTTCTATCTCGGCGCGGATATGCTGCGACGTTTCAAGCTGCGCCACCAGGTCACGCTGGTAGCGGTCCAGCAGTTCGACGCCACGCTCGATGGCATTTCCGTCCCCGCTGCTCCCTCCCACGACAGGGCGCAGCGCCTGCGAGGTGGACTCCATTCGGGCACGAACGGCGCGAATCTGGTCCCGCAGGCGGTCCTCGGCACGCAGGGCCTGGCGGTACATCAGCAGCCAGCGGACTTTTTCCTCATAGGTCATCGGCATCACTCCTTCGCTGCAAAGCTATTGCAGAAACCATCTGGCTTGACTTCGCTTCTGAAATTTCTGCACCACCTCATGCCTTTTGATCTCGTTTCTATATCAGGACTATTTGCGCATTCCACACACCGTCCAAGAGGCGGCACAGGGCGGGTGTTCCAGTACAAAATTGCTTCCTTTTCCGTTCTGTGCGCACATCCGTATGCCCCGCAGTAATGCTTTTTGCAAGAAACAGCAAACAGCGGTTGCCCAACCGTACTTACCTGCTTTACCTCCGCTTCTCCACCACATCGCCAGCACGGCAACAAAATCCTTTTCCGTGTGCACTCTTCCTGCGACCGCATGTCTCCCAACAGTGCGCGGATTTCAATGTCAGTCATCGGCATCACCTCCGTGTTCATTTTCCATTGGGATCGGGGCGTCGGTGCGGATGTGCTGCTGGTGCTGGGCCTCCCGGCGGCCGTCGTTGCGCCCGGCACTGTAGGCGGCATAGTACCCCACCAACAGCACGGCGGCAAGAACCAGATCGATCAAAGCTCTATGAATCATAGTTGCCCCCGTTCTCCTCATGGCGATACTCGATTTCCCTGTTGTCCAAGTATCGGAGAATTTGCTCTTTCAAGACCGAAATGTCGTTGGCACTTCGGCACATCGCACTGATTGTCATGTCCGTGCAACGGCCGGGAATCTCTACCCGAAACTCAATGCGCAGTTTTTTCATAAAAGTCACCTTCCCTTATCACGATCCGGCTGACCTTGCGCAGAGCATAGCAGCCGCGGCGGTTGCAGTCTTTTTCGATCCGGCAGCCGACGCAAGCGCCGGGCCGGCCCTCCAGCTTTATGCGCCGGAGCTGCTCAAATACTCGGGGCTTTTGACGGGTCACAGATGTATACCTCCATTGGCTGCCCGCAGTTGGGGCAGAAATTGGCCGACCAAAGCAGCTCCGCTCTGAAAACGTGCCGGCATTTGCTGCAGCAGATGCCCCTTTCTCCGGTTCGTACCATTTCCAGGCTTTGATGGTCAAGCTCTTTATAATCGCACTCGATCCACCTTGCTGGCTCTGCGTCATACTGCTCAGGAGGCAGGATCTGCACAAAGATCCCGCAAGGATCTCCCCAGAACTTCTCGACGATCTCGCTGGACACCTGGGCGTCGTCTTGCCAGTAGTGCAACCGGGTCATGGTGTCCTTGAGGGCTTTCTGCAGGTTGTCGGTGTCTGGTTTGGTTGTTTTCCATTCGCCAGTCTGGTGGCCATCGGCCGGAAAGATCCACTTCACGACCAGTCGTACCGGACCTGTCAGAGGATCCGTCGGCCGGTAGGGCGCCAGGTATGCGTGGAATTTTTGTTTGACTGCTTTAAGACGCTCCGAGTCATGCAAGACGGCGCAAGGCTTGCCGCCTTTCATAAAGGCCCGTAGCTTTTTATCTTGATGAGTGACGGTCGGCGGGACCATCGGAATAAAAAATTGCATCTTTTCTTTACTCCTTTCGGCGCCATCGTGTTTGGGAGGGTTCCTCCGAGTGTGGGGGCGGGTCATGCCCCCCACACTTGGGGGATACCCAAACACACAACGCGGGATATATATACGTAGTATATATAGGGACTGCAAAATTGCAGTTTATAGGCCTATAACTGCAAAATTGCAGTCAATGCTGTCGTGCAAAAATAGGCCTATAACTGCAAAAATAATACAGATTGTAAACTGCAATTATTACAGTTTGTAATAGTTTAGCCTCTGTATCCGGGTTCTTTCCGGCCGACTTTTTCGCCGTCGATCCAATAACCGCCGTCGGCTTTGAGCCGGCTTTTGACCGTTCTGGGCTTGAGATCCATATACTCGGCCATGCTGTAGATGGTGACCTCTCCGTCGATCATGGACGCCTCAAAAGCGTCGGACAGATCCTTTTTCAGCTTTTTGCTGGCGTCCTCCTTGCCGGATCCCCAGCGCTTTGCAGCGCCCTGGCGGCCGGTGGAGCGGGGGTCCATCTCGGGCTGGAGATCTTCCAGCAGGCCGTTGTCCAGCTTGTGGATGGGATAGTCAAACCAGAGGTTGACCGGGTCGAAGCGGGCGAACTCGCGCAGGGTGCCTTCGATGCGCCAGGCGGTCTGGGCCAGGGCGCGGCGGGTGGCGGCCTCGATGTCGGCATCCAGCTGCCGGCGGTCGGCCAGGGACAGCTGCTCCTTGCAGATGTCCAGCATCTGGGTGCGGCTTAAGGCGTCGTCCTGGCTGTAGGCATCTTCCAGCCCGCGGCGGTCGAGGGCAGCCTTGCAGGCGGCGCAGGCCGCCCGGTTTTCCAGCTGCTTGCGGATGGCGTCGGTGGGCGTCAACTCGGTCATATCCAGCATGGCGTCGGGGTCGCGGGCGAACACGCCGGAGCCGGAAGCACGGTCCATGCTGCGCTTGCCGCCCTGGGCGCCCTTGCTGTGGTGGTGGCAGTAGATCACGGCGCAGCCCAGTTCCCGGCAGACCAGGTCGAACTGGTTGCAGAACTTGGCCATCTGATCAGCGCTGTTCTCGTCGCCGGTGATGACCTTGTAGATGGGGTCCAGCACGATGGCGATGTAATCCTTTTTGGCGGCGCGGCGGATCAGCTTGGGCGCCAGCTTGTCCATGGGCACGCTGGCCCCGCGCAGGTTCCACAGGTCGATGCAGCCCACATGGTCGGGCGGGTAACCCAGGGCGTCGTACACATCCCGGAAGCGGTGCAGGCAGCTGGCCCGGTCCAACTCCAAATTGATGTACAGCACCCGCCCCTGGGCGCAGCCGAATCGCCCCAGCCAGGGGCGGCCCTCGGCGATGCAGATGCACAACTCGATGAGGGCAAAGCTTTTGCCCGCTTTAGACGGGCCGGCCAGCAGCATCTTGTGCCCCTGGCGCAGCACGCCGTCGATCAGCGGGTCGGCCAGCGGGGGCAGGTCGTCCCAGCTGTCGGCCATGTTCTCGGTGTCGGGCAGGTCGTCGGTGGCGGATTCGATCCAATCCTGCCACTCCTGCCAGCAGGATTTGCCGGTATTGGTTTCCAGCAGGCACTGTTTCTGACCGCCCCGCAGGATGCCCGGCATGCGGGAAAGGCGCGAGGGGTTGCGGTTCTGCTGGTCGATGGCAAGGCCGTTTTTCTTGCAGACGCCGTACAGGTAGTCCACCCGCTTGCGGTACTCGGTATAGTCCGGCGCGTCCACCTTGACGATGGCGTGGATGCTTTTGCCGCCGGAGTAGACCAGCGCAGCCAGCGGCAGTTCCATCTGGTGGATGATGGCGGCCTGTCGGTCGAGGTCCTGCTCGTCCGATTCCACCAGTGCATAGCGGTACTCGGTGATGTTCGAGTCCCGGCGGCCCTGGCCGTCCACCGGGTTGAAGCAGATCCAGGCGCCGACCTCGGGGTCATAGTCGCCCAGCACGCGGCCGATGTCGCCGCCGCAGGCTTGCAGTTCTTGGATGAGCCGCTCCGCCGTGCGGTCCCAGCAGCCCTTGGTGGGGCGGCGCTTGTCCTTGTCCATGAAGCTCTCGGTCACATAGGCCACATGGTCGGCGGGCTCAAACAGCGCCCGCAGATAGGCGGTCAGCTGGGCGGCGGGGTCCCACGGCGCGTCGGCGGGCGGTATGGCCAGTTCCGGCACGTCCAGCCAGTGGGGGTCCACGATGCGGCCGTCTGAGGCGGGCGTCACGCGGATCTCGTCGTCCCAGTCCAGTTCCTTGTCGGCGGGGCCGGTCCAGCCATGGTCCCGGGCCAGCTTGAAGATGCTGTTCTGGGTGACGGGGCTGGGGCTGCCGCGGAAGGTCTCCCACTTATGGGCGCACTCGCCCTTGTGGTAGCGGCTGCCGTCCCGGGCGCTCCACTGCTCCCAGGCAGAGACCGGCATGCCGGCCTCCTTCAGTCCCATGCCCACGGCCAGCCACTCCTGATAAGTGCAGCTGCCGGGGCTGATGGCGTCCAGCGCCTGCTGCAGTTCGTTCGGGTCAGTCAAATTCTCACCCCTTTTACATCAAAAATTCAGATACCGGCGGCACATAGGTGGCCGGGTTCACCCCTTTGGGCGCGCCGCGCCACCCGGCGGCCGCGATGCGGTCGATCATGTGGCGGGCGGCTTCAAAGCTCCAGGTGCCCACATGCCGGAAGCCGTACCGTTCCAGGCATCGGATCTGCTTGGGCGTGGTCAGCCCCTCGCCCCGGCGCTTGTCCAGCCGGTCCAGCAGCTTGGCGGCTTTGCCGGCGGTGTCGATGCCTTCGGGGTTGATGCCGGCCTTTTCGAGCATGGCGGCCTGCTTGCCGGTGGGCGGCCCCATCTCCCAGCCGAAGGACGGCACATAGCCGGACAAATCCTCGGCCTGGATGCTCATCTCGTACTGCAGCGGGTCCACCAGCTTGGCACGCTTGCGGCGCTGCTCGGCCAGCTGCTTGGCGAGGGCCTCCTCCCGCTGGGCTACCACGTCCTCCGACGCCTGGGCGGCCGCTTCCTCGATGTCCTCCGGGCAGCCGGTCTCGGCCAGCGTCTCGGTCATCTTTTGGGCGACTTCGTGGTCCTCGCAGATCAGGTCGGCGGGGCGGCAGAGCTCGTGCCGGTCGGTCAGCCAGAGGAAGTCCAGCAGCAACAGGTCCTTCTTTCCCGGAAATACCCGGGTGCCGCGGCCCACCATCTGGCTGTAGAGGCTGCGCACTTTCGTCGGGCGCAGCACCACGATGCAGTCCACCGGCGGGCAGTCCCAGCCCTCGGTCAAGAGCATCGAGTTGCACAGCACGTTGTACTTGCCGGCGGCAAAGTCGGCCAGGACCTCGGCCCGGTCGGGGCTTTGGCCGTTGACCTCGGCGGCGGCAAAGCCGTGGGCGTTCAGGGTGTCGCGGAACTTTTGCGAGGTCTTGATCAGCGGCAGAAAAACAACCGTCTTGCGGCCCTTGCAGTAAGCAGCCATTTGCTCGGCGATCTGGTCAAGGTAGGGGTCCAGCGCGGTGCCCAGGCCCTGCACGGCCCAGTCGCCGCCGCTCATGCCCACGGTGGAAATATCCAGGTTCAGCGGCAGGGTCTGGGCCATGATCTTGCAGAGGTACCCGTCCCGGATGGCCTGTGTCAGCTTGTACTCATAGGCCAGGGAATCAAACACCTCGCCCAGATTGCGCATGTCGCCGCGGTCGGGGGTGGCGGTCACCCCCAGGACGTGGGCACCGGGAAAATGGTCTAAAATACGGCGGTAGCCGTCGGTGATGGCGTGATGCGCCTCGTCGATGAGGATGGTGCCGAAGTGATCCGGCGGGAACTGCGCGAGGCGCTGCGGGCGCATCAGGCTCTGCACGCTGCCCACCGTGATGCGGTAGTAGCTGTCCAGGCAGCTTTGTTCGGCCTTTTCTACGGCGCAGCGCAGGCCGGTGGCGTTCAAAATTTTATCGGAGGCCTGGTCCAGCAGTTCGCCCCGATGGGCGAGGATCAGGACCCGCTGCCCCGCAAGTACCTGATCCTCCGCCACCGCGGCCATGACGATGGTCTTGCCGGTGCCGGTGGGCAGCACCAGCAGGGTGCTGCGGCGTCCGGCGTCCCATTCGGCGTGGATCTTTTCGCGGCCCGCCTGCTGGTAGGGCCGCATGGAAATGTGGGCGTTCATCAGAACATCCCGCTCTGCTGCCAGGCAGGCTGCGCGGGCTCGGCGGCCTTGGGCGCAGGCGGCGGCAGAAACTTGGTGATCTCGTTGGCGGTGCCGGTCTCGCCGGCGTGGGGGCCGCTCTGCTTGGTAAATTCCCGCTGGGCCACATGGCAGAGGCCGGTGGCCCCCTGGATGCGGTCCCACTGCATGCGGATGGTCTCGGCGTCGGGGTCGGCCAGCCCGGCGCTGACGAACAGTTCGCTGATCTTCCACTGGAATTTGGAGAGCAGGAACAGCCGGTAGTTAACGCTGGCCTCGCCCTTGTCGCCGCCGTGAATGGCCACGGTCAGCTGGGCCATGCGGCAAGGCGGCACCTTGTTGCTGCCGCCGTAGCGGGCGCGCTCAAATTTGGTGATGGTGTAGGGATAGTCCCCCTCGGGCAGCAGCACGAAGCCGCCGTCTTTGGTAATTTCATCGTCCCAATCCAGTTCGCGGTCGGGAACGTTTTCCATGTATTCAGCCATAAGTAGGTCCTCCTTTATTTTTCAATCTGTCCCCGTCGGCGGACATGTGCCGACGGCGGGGACACAACCAGGGAAATTTCAGCCAAAATTGTGTGCGAGGCCCATCGGGCCGAGTGTGCGGTTTTGGTTGAAATTTTGTCGAAGGGGATTTCAAAGAGGGGAAACACGAGCGTTAGGCACCGCCGGTCTCCGGCCCAAGAGCCGCCGCTGACGCGGCGGTTGGCCTCCGACACGCCACTGCGGTGTCAGTGCGCGAGTGTTGCCCCTCTTGACCCCCTCAAAACGGAATGTCGGAATTTTCACGGATGAAGTCCAGCCACTGAGGCCACTTGCCCACGATGTTCGCTACCAGTTCCGGGGCGTACTGGGCCACCGGCATGGCTTCGGGGTAGCAGCCGCGCTGGAACACCGCGTGGCGCAGGATCTGGTCGTCCACGTTGTTGGCGGCCATCAGGTCGCGCAGGGCCGCGGGGTAGCCCAGGGCGTCCAGTTCGGCTGCGATCTTGGGCTGTGCTTCGGCGGCCATCTGCTGCAGGGTGGGCGCGGGCGGATCGTCTTCCACCATGACCGGGCGTTCAGAGGGGGCAGGGGCCGGTGCCGTAGGCTTTGCAGTCGAAGTCCTGGCCGGGGCAGCAATAGCAGCGTTCGGGGAAGCCGAGGGGGCCGGCATCTGGCCCGGGGTAGGGTTTGCGGTGATACAGGCCGCGATGGACGCGAACTCAAACGGCACCTCGTCCGGCAAGCCAAAGCGGTTCTTGGCGTCCCAGCAGGGGTTATGGGTGGTGTACAGCACCCGCTTGCCGCCGCTGGCCTTGTTCTTGGCGTTGGCCCCGGCGCCGGATTTTTCCACCACCGTCTTGTAGTTGGCGAACAGCAGCATGTCGCACCACTCCCGCAGCAGCGGGGCCACCTGCTTCGAGGTTTTCATCGTCCAGCGGTCGTAGCTGCCCACGGCGTCGGGCTGCTCGAAGCGGCTGATCTGGGCGTGGGCCGTGATGACCACATGCTTGCCTGCGGCCAGCACATCCCCCAGGGCGTCCAGCAGGCGGGCAAACTCCTCCTTGGCGTAGGTGTAGCCCTTGCCGTAGCCGAAGTCCTCGATGCCCTTGACCTTGAACCGGGCGCAGACCGTCTCGATGCAGAGCCGCTCAGCCCAGTCCGCCGTGTCGATGACCAGGGTGCCGCAGGGCACGTTGCCCCGGGCCACCTCGGCCACCTCGTCCATCAGCATCTGCCAGCTGGTGGGCGCGGGCAACCGGGCCACGTTCAGCCGCTTGGTGCCGCCCTCGGTGTCGAGGAACACCGGGTCGGGGAACATGCTGGCGAAGGTGCTCTTGCCGATGCCCTCGGGGCCGTACAGCACGACCTTGACCGGCGCCGGGATAGTGCCGGACGTTACGGTATACTTCATTAGAACAGACCTCCTAAAAAGCTGGGCGCAGCTTGCTGCGCGGTGGGGGCGGGTTCGGCGGATTCGGCCACCCGCCCGTCCTCAATGATGATCTGGCACTCGCCGCCGGTGGAAACGCGCGTGGCGATGGCCTGCAGCCCTTCCTGCTGGAGCCAGGCGCCGAACTCCTGCAGCGTTTGCAGGTCCATCTGCTCCAGTTTGTCCAGCAGCACGAATCCGCAGGCGGGGTTGAGCTTGCGCACGATGGCCGTCGCTACCCGCAGCTGGTCGCTGCCGGACATATCGTTCCAGCGGCGGCCCTGGTAAGTAAGGACCCCGTCCTCCACGCCCAGGCCGGGCAGCGGCAGGCCGGCGCCGTTCAAAAGGTCGGTGCGCTTGCGGCGGGCTTCGGTGAGTTGGGCGGCCAGGTCGCCGTACTGGGCGGCCAGCGCCTGGGCGTCGTCCTGGGCGCGGGCCTTGTCCATGTTGGCGCGCACCTTGCGGTTGGTCTCCTCCACGTCGGCCAGGGCCGCCTCGATCTCGGCGGTGCTCTCGTCCTCCAGGTCGGCGGCGGACTTGCGGGCGGTGTCCAGGTCACGCAGGGCGTCGTCATATTCTTCTTGTGCGGCCGAAAGCTGCCCAGCCAGGGCTGCCACTTTCTGCTGTAGCGTCTGCACCAGGTGGTCCAGTTCGGCAGCCCGGGCGCGCTTGCGCTGGTTCTCGCCGTTGCGGGCCAGAATGTCCTGCTGGCGGCGGATCAGGTCCAGGGCGCTGACGGGCTGGGCCGGGGCGTCAGGGTATTCCTGCATCTCGTCGGCGTAGGCTTTTTTCTGGGCCGCGATCTGGCCCACGGCGGTGCGCTTGTCGTACAGCGCTTTGATGCGCTGGTCCAGCTGGGTGAGTTCCTCACCCACGCCGATGATTTTCAGCAGCGTGTCGGCCTTTTCCTTGTCGCTGGCGTTCAAAAAGCGCGGCAGGTCCAGGGCCAGCTGCTCGACAAACTCGTTGAGCAGCGTCTGCCCGGCGCGCTTGCCGGTGGGGTCGGTGACGGTCAGGCTACCGTTTTTGCCCTTGCGCTCCACCACGATACCGTTGGACAGCGCCACTTTCAGGTGGGGCGGGCTGACGGCCCCCTCCCGGGCTGCCGCGGCGGGGCGGTACTTCTCGCCGCCCAGCGCCCAGGCGATGGCGTCCAGCACGCTGGTTTTCCCCTGGTTGTTGTTGCCGCCCACGATGGTCAGCCCGGTGGGCGCGGGTTCGATCTGCACGGCCTTGATGCGCTTGACGTTCTCAGCCTGCAGGGCGGTGATCTTTACAGACATGCGGCGATCTCTCCTTGTATTTGGGATAGGGTCTTGCTCACCTGGTTGATGGCCAGTTCCCGCCGGTGGGCGTCCATGCGGGGCAGCAGCGGGCGCAGGGTATGCCAGGCGTTTTCCATGACGCGGCCGGTGTAGATGGCGCTGTCGTAGGCGTCCCGGATAGCCTGCTCGGCTTCTTCCAGGTCGGCGGGGTGGCGGGCGCGCAGGGCCTCCAGTTCCTCCCGCATGGGCGCGGTCAGCTCATCGGCGCGGGCTTGGGCTCGGCGTTCGATCTCTTCCTCGTCCACGACCCGGGCCTCGATGGGGCGGGCTTTGAGGGCCTCGTTCTCGGCTTTCAGCTTGTCGCCCCGCAGTTTGGACGCGGTCAGAGCGTCCCGGGCGCCGTCCCGCTGCTTTTCAGCCTCGGCGGCGCGGCGGAGGGCGGCGTCGCGTTCACGGGCCGTGTCGATCTGCATATCGCGCGCGGCCTGGATGTGGGTCACAGCCTCGTCGCGTTGCTGCTCGGCCTGCTCGCGGGCGGCATGCTCGGCGTTGTACCGGGCCAGCAGGTCCTGGTACTGCTTGTGGGTGGTGATGTCGCCGTCCTTGACCGCCTGCACCAATTCTGCGGGGGCGCTGGGCTTGGCCGCGGCGTAGAGCAGAGAGGGGCCCAGTTCTTCCAGCACCTTTTGCTCGCGGGGCGTGCTGTTGTCGAACAGCTTCGACACCTGCAACAGCCGCTCGGCGGCCTTGCGGTTCAGGCCGACGCTGTCGCACCACCGGCCAAAGGTCTCATCGCCACGGTTCCCATGTTTGAGTTGCGACAAATTGTCGCAACTCCCGCACAGCGCATCGTGGGCGATGGCCACACCGTCCGCCATGCGGCGCAGGCCGATCTCGGCCATGCGCCTGCCGCCGGCCACTTCCCGCTCGGCCAGGTGCAGGTCCTGCACCGTCTGCGCATCCAGCCCGCTGTAGTCAAACGCGGGCAGATTCGTAGGGGCAGTGTCCGGGGCAGAAAGGGGCAATGCGGCCGGTGCTTGCCGGGCAGGTTCGGCAGAGGGGTAGTTGCTTGCATCCGCGCTGCCCCCCGGTGAGCCGGTCGAGGTTTCCGCCGCCTGCGACGGCTGCGGCGCAGCACGCCCGTCCGTGGTCGCAGCAGCAGCCCCGGTCGGGGCAACGGGTTCCAACTGTTCTCGTCTGATCCATGCTTCAAATTCTCCTTGTGCATCGCTCAGATTGGGATAAACAGAGCTATTTGCAGGGGCCCATGTGCCGCCCTGTGCATTGCGTCGCATGGTGAGATAACAGGTTTTCTTGCCGTTGGTGAGTTCGCCAATCTTGTACAGTTGACCGCCCTTAGCAGAACGGTATACATCGCCTGGGCATGGTCGACTCGTGGCGCGTCCATCGTCCGCGATATCCGACGATTCAACAATGGTTGGCGTAGTTTGGATGGTAGCAGAAAGCGAGGAACTCGCATTTCTGGTGAGGAGCTGTTCTGCTCCGTCGTATTTTATAAACACATCGCATTTGTGCCAGTCGTCTTTGTACTTTCCCAGACACACCTTGTGGGGGCGCTTTAAGCTGCCGCAAAGATGGCAGAAATGTCCTTCTGAATTATCAGAATATTCTTTGACATCATAGAACGGGCAATTTTGACTTGCAGCCCCGTCAGCTTTACAATCGTTTGCGCCTTCTTTTGCACCGGCATCGGCACTCCGGTATGGCGAGGGCTGTACACCCGATGCACCAGGAACACACGGAGGCGCATCTCCGGTTACAGGGGTAGGGTTTGCATTGGCTTGAGGCTTTTCGCGGTACTCCGGGCAGCTGGTTGTCAGGCAGGATTCTTCGGCATTAGCGGGGCACTCTTTGGTGCAGCCATGGGCGAAACAGCTCTCATGCTCACAGGTACGGCACTGGCAGAAATCTGTGGTGGGGATTTCCTCCTCGTCATCCTGCCGAGCGTCCTTTTCCTGCTGATCCTGATACCAGCCGCAGCCGCGGAACGACTTGTTGCAGATTTCCCGGTTCACAAACTTGTCACCGCAGAGGGCACACTGACAGCTGTATTTTTTGCTGTTTTCCAGGGGCTGCAGGTACGGGCATTCCTCATCAGGTTCGCTGCACTCGTCCACGATCTCCGGCGGCTCTGCGCTGGCGGGTGCCTCCACCGGCTGCCAGCCCTTGGTGGCCGCCCAGTTGTCCAGCTGCCCCTGCAGTTCTTCGGCCGTCCAGGCACCGGGCGTGAACGGGGTGATCATGCTGCTCAGCGACCAGGTCTCAGAGAGTTCCGCCCGGCACATGATCGCGGGCGCACCGTTGTGCTCCTTCACGGCAAAAATGGTGCCGTACTGGGTTTTATACTGTGTCACCGCTACACCTCCATGTTTTTATAAAATTCAGCATCTCTGGCAGCTTGCCCAGCCTTGGCTGCGGCGTAGGCGCAGCGGATTTTGTCCAGCTTGATGCGGTCACACCAATGGTCATTGAGAATGGCCTCTACCGTTTCATGGAGCAGCAGGTCGGCATCGGGGCGGCCATGCTGAAAGGCCGCCGTAATCTCTTCGTAGGTCACAGGCGCTTCACCTCCACCTGGCTGAAAATTCTGGCCAGTTCATCGGCCAGCGCCGGGGCCAGCGGCACCTGGCGACCCTTGCGCCAGCCCACGATCAGCAGGCGGCCAAAGTACCAGGCCCCGCCGTAGCGGCGTGTGGTCATGGCCTGCCCAGCCAGGCAGGGAACGTAGGCCAGCGCCGCGGGCTGGGTGCTGAACGGCTTGATGCGCACCGCCCCACCAAGATAGGCGTCCAGCCCCTGGGCGGTGTCCGGCACGTTGCGGACCTCCGGCGGCTGGCCGGGGTCGATCAGGATGCCGCGCATTGCTTCGCCTTCTTTCTCTTTTGATAGTACCTGCGGTTGTATTCAGCCACCTTCTCCCGGTTGGCCTCACGGTAGGCCCGCTGCTGGGCGGCATGTTTACTTTCCACAGCATGGCGGGCATCTGCATCCGTGTCTTTCGCCGCGGCCCATTCCTCCGCGCTCACGCCGTCCCAGGTGCAATCATCGTAGGGGCACTGCTCACAGGTCTCGCAGGCTCCGCAAGGTGCTTTCATGTGGCCACCTCCCCGTCCAGGGCGAACCACAGGCCAAGCAGGGCGTTGAGCGCCAGCACGCCGATCAACAGCGCGGGCAGGTTCAGCGCGGCCACAGCCGCGGCTATGTAGATGCCCAGGGTCACGCAGGCGCACTTGACGGCGCCGCGCAGCAGCGGTAGAATAGAAATGAGCAACTTCCAGTGCTCTGTTTTTTGGCCGTCCCGGTGTGCCAGCACCGGGGCGGTCATTTTGTTTTGGGGCATGGGGAACTCCTTTCAGCAAAGCTGCCGTGCCAACACGGTAGCGGGTATCTTTTTGTCATGGTTGCCCGGCGTCCAGCCGGTGAACTTGCGCAGCACCCAGTCTTTCTCTTTGCGGTCTGCCGCGCCCAAAGTGATCTTGGCGGCCTCGTCCACCGTTACCATTTCACCGGCTGCCTGGCTGCGTACCCGCTCCAGCGCGTCGCGGTAACCTTCTTTTTCTCGTGCCATAATGGGGGTCTCCTTTCGTTTGTTACTCAATTGTTGCAACTTCCGGCAACCACATTTTGGGGTTGAAATTCAGTGTGTACTTGTACTGGTTCACATCGCCGGAAGTGACATCCTCGACTACATAGGTTACGTTGTCACTGAGGCCGATGAAGTGCTTTTTGTACTCACCGTTTTCGTCCTCGACCAGAATCTCCAGCTGGTTGT
This sequence comes from Candidatus Gemmiger excrementavium, assembly GCA_019116485.1. Lineage (GTDB taxonomy): Bacteria > Bacillota > Clostridia > Oscillospirales > Ruminococcaceae > Gemmiger > Gemmiger excrementavium. Next base: position 195 of record DXBO01000022.1, on the reverse strand, counting down.
CGACGGTATCTGCCGTGATGCTCATCTTGCCGGTCATCTGGAACAGTACATCGCCCTGCAGACAGTTGATGACGGTGATCTGGCGCACGTCGTTGAAGTTGTCCGCCTGCTGTGACAGGTTGTAGGACACGCGGTCTGCCTCGGTAGAGCAGGCGGCCAGCGTCGCAGCCATGGCCAGACAGGGGAGAAGATAAA
>DXBO01000021.1 GCA_019116485.1 Candidatus Gemmiger excrementavium | reverse complement strand
GCTAAAAATACCCAACCGATCGCCAAGCGCTGCCGTGCTCTCGGCATTTCTCCTGCTGTTATGGGTTATGGCAAGAAGACCACCAATCGTAACCCCGGCGGCCAGATGAGAAAGAAGAAGAGCGAGTACGCGACCCAGCTCAACGAGAAGCAGAAGGTCAAGTTCGTCTACGGTATCCTGGAGAACCAGTTCCATACCTACTACGAAAAGGCCACCCGTATGCCGGGCCAGACCGGTGTGAACCTGCTGGTCCTGGTTGAGCGCCGTCTGGACAACGTCGTCTACCGTCTGGGCTTTGCCAAGACCCGCCGCGATGCTCGCCAGCTGGTTTCTCACAACCATTTCACCGTTAATGGCAAGCGTGTCAACATCCCCTCCTACCAGGTCAAGCCGGGCGATGTGATCGAAGTCATCGAATCCAGCCGTTCCTCCGTCAAGTTCAGCAAGCTGCTGGGCGAGGACGCCCCCGTCGTGCTGCTGCCCTCCTGGCTGGAGCGTGACAAGAACGCGCTGAAGGGCACCGTCGTTAAGATGCCCGTGCGCGAGGATATCGATGTGCCCATCGCCGAGCACCTCATCGTCGAGTTGTACTCCAAGTAATCCTCTTCGCCTTTTTCTACGATTTTTCCAACCTGACTGGCGCATGCGTGCGCCAGCGACACAAGGAGGGTTTTTATGATGGAGATCGAACGCCCCAAGATCGAAACGGCCAGCCTTTCCCCGGATGGTCGTTACGGTAAGTTTGTCGTCGAGCCGCTGGAACGTGGTTTCGGCACGACCTTGGGCAACAGCTTGCGTCGTGTGCTCCTGTCCTCTCTGCCCGGTGTGGCTGTCACCAGCGTCAAGATCGACGGCGTGGTGCACGAGTTTTCCACCATCGAGGGCGTGCGGGAGGACGTGACTGAGATCGTCCTCAACCTCAAAGGCGTGGCCGCAAAAATCTACGGCGAAAGCCCCAAGACCGTCCGTGTGGAGGCCGTCGGCCCCTGCGAAGTCATTGCCGGTTCCATCAAGGGTGGCGATGACCTGGAGATCCTCAACCCCGACTGGCATATTGCCACCCTGGGCGAGGGCGCCAAGCTGGTCATGGAGCTGACCTTCGACAAAGGCCGCGGCTACGTTCCCGCCGAGCGCAACAAACTGGCGCTGATCGAGAAGAACGACATCAGCACCCTGCCCGTGGACAGCATCTATACCCCTGTGCTCAAGGCCAACTACACGGTGGACAACACCCGTGTGGGCCAGATCACCGACTATGACAAGCTCATCATCGAGGTCTGGACCGACGGCACCTGCAATGCGCAGGAAGCCCTGAGCCTGGCGGCCCGCGTGCTGACCGAGCATCTGAACCTGTTTGTGAACCTCTGCGACGAAACCGGTGAGACCGAGATCATGGTTGACAACGACGATCAGGGCCGTGAAAAGGCGCTGGAGATGACCATTGAGGAACTGGACCTGAGCGTCCGCTCCTTCAACTGCCTCAAGCGCGCCGGTATCAACACGGTGGGCGACCTCATCAACAAGAGCGAAGACGAGATGATGAAGGTCCGCAATCTGGGCCGCAAGAGCCTGGAGGAAGTCATGGCCAAGCTGGACAGCCTTGGTTTCTCTCTGACCAAGGACGATGAAAACTAACCCCCCGCGACACGCGGATACCATGTATAAGGAGTGAAACGGAATGCCCGGTACCAGAAAACTCGGTCGTACCACCGACAGCCGCAACGCCATGCTGCGCGCGATGGTGACCTATCTGTTTGAGAACGGCAAGATCGAGACCACCGTTACCCGCGCCAAGGAAGTTCGTTCCATGGCCGAGAAGATGGTCACCCTTGGCAAGCAGGAAGATCTGCACGCGAAGCGCCAGATTTTCTCCTACATCACCAAGGAGGATATCGCCAAGAAGGTCATCGATGAGTACGGCCCCAAGTACGCCGACCGTAACGGCGGTTACACCCGCATCTACAAGATCGGCCCCCGCCGCGGTGATGCCGCCGAAATGGCCATCATCGAGCTGGTCTGATCTGACCTGAGCGAAACCAAACAGCGCCCGCCGCAAGGCTGGCGCTGTTTTTTTGTGGCTTTTGTTGTCAGCAGGCCCTTTATCGGGGCTGCGGATAGGGGGGGTTCTTGGCATATGCAAATTTTTTGTAAAATCCGACAGAAATCTTCACCGGGGGCCGAAGCATTCATATCCAAAACGCAGAAAATGTGAAAAACGTCGAAAAAGTTGCGTAACAGGGCTGATTTTACAGCATTGCTGTGCTACAATACTAATAAGTAGGGCAATTGTGCCCCTGCCTGCAAATGGATAGAATTGAATGGAAGTAAGGAGCAAACACGTATGGCTGAACAAAATCTTGGCCCGCGCGATTTTTTTGCCAAAGAGGATGCGATCGCCGATCTGGGGCTGATCGCCTGCCCGGGTGCTGAAGAACTGTGTAAACTGGTGGATGGGCATCTGGTCCGCTGGGCACGGGAAGTCGGCATGGATGTGGATACCTTTATCATCCCTTCGGACTGCCCGCGTTTCCAGTCCGGTGATGCCAAGGGCCTGGTCAAAGCCTCTACCCGCGGTGATGATCTGTTTATCTTTGTGGACCCGGGCAACTACAGTGTTACCTATCAGCTGTTCGGGTATGAGAACCATCTCTCTCCCGATGACCATTTCCAGAACCTGCTGCGTCTGATCCAGGCCGTATCCGGCCGTGCCCACCGCATCAGCGTCATTATGCCCAGCCTGTACGGTGGCCGCCAGCATCGCCGGGTCAGCCGCGAGAGCCTGGACTGCGCTTTCTCCCTGCAGCAGCTGCGTTCTATCGGTGTCAAGAACATCATCACCTTCGATGCCCATGATCCCCGCGTCATGAATGCTGTGCCTACCATGAGCTTCGACAACGTTATGCCCACCTATCAGGTACTCAAGTGCCTGCTGCACCATGTGCCCGATGTGAGCTTCCACAAGGACCATTTCATGATCGTCTCTCCCGACGAGGGCGCCATGAACCGCAACATGTACTATTCCAGCGTGCTGGGCTGCAACCTGGGCATGTTCTACAAGCGCCGGGACTACAGCCGTGTGGTCAATGGCCGCAATCCCATCGTGGCCCATGAGTATCTGGGCGAGAGCGTCAAGGATAAGGACGTTTTCATTGCTGACGATATTATTGCCTCCGGCGAGTCCATGCTGGACATCGCCTACGAGCTGAAAATGCGCGGTGCCCGCAATATCTTCACCTGCGCTACCTTCCCGCTCTTTACCGCCGGTCTGGAAAAGTTCGACAAGGCCTACAATGACGGCATTCTCAAGGCGGTGTTGGGCACCAACCTGACCTACCGCAAGCCGGAACTGCTGCAGCGTGAGTGGTACTTTGATGTGGACGTGTCCAAGTACACGGCTTACTTCATCGCCGCCATCAACCACGACAAGAGCGTCTCCAGCATCATCGACCCCATGACCAAGATCAGCGCCCTGCTGGACAAGCATGGCATCCCCATGGGCGGTCAGGAATAAGGCAAGAAAAAATCCATCTTCGGCCCGCCCAGGCGGGCCGATTTTGTTGCAGCCGGGCGGCTGCCTGAGTATAATAGAGAGAAACTGAACAGCAGGGGAGAGATGTACTATGCTGCCCATCCAACAACTGGAGGCATTGGTCCGCGGCAAAAAAGTGGCCTTTATCGGCGCGGGCGTCAGCCATAAACGCTGCATCGAGCAGTTTGTCCAACTGGGAGCCCGGGTCACGCTGTGTGACCAGAAACAGAGTCTGGAGGAATTCGGCGAATATGCCGACACACTGCGCCGCCTGAACGTGGCGCTGAGCCTGGGCGAACACTACACCGACGGCTTTGCCGGGCAGGATATCATTATGCGCACGCCGGGCTACGAGTATTACAAGCCGGAATTACAGGCGGCGCTGCAGGCTGGCACCATGGTCACCAGCGAGGTGGAACTCTTCTTCGAGTATTGCCCCTGCGAGATCATCGCCGTGACCGGGTCGGACGGTAAGACCACCACCACCACCCTCATCGCCAAAATGATGGAGGCCGCCGGCCGTAAGGTGTTCCTGGGCGGCAACATCGGTGCGGCCCTGCTGCCCCAGCTGGCGGATGTCACCCCCGATGCTGTGGCGGTGGTGGAACTGTCCAGCTTCCAGCTCATCAGCATGCGCCGCAGCCCCAAAGTGGCGGTGGTCACCAATGTGACCCCCAACCACCTGGACCACCACAAGGATATGCAGGAATATATCGACGCCAAGCGCAACATCCTGCTGTGGCAGACGCCGCCCTGCCGGGCCGTGCTGGGCTATGAAAACGAGATCAGCCGCGCCATGCAGTCGGACTGCAAGGGAGAGCAGGTCTGGTTCACCCGCTTGCATGAGACCGACAACGGCGCTTTCCTGCGGGACGACGACATGCTCTGCTACGCCGGGGACGGCTCGGTGATCCCGGTGGTTTCCCGCGCCGACGTCAAGCTGCGCGGCCTGCACAACGTGGAGAATCTGCTGGCTGCCATCGCCGCCGTATGGGGCCGTGTACCCGTGGAGGCTATGCGCCGGGTGGCGTCCACCTTCACCGGCGTGGAACACCGCATCGAGCCGGTGCGCACCCTGGACGGCGTGACCTATTACAACGATTCCATCGCTTCCAGCCCCACCCGTACCATCGCCGGGCTGCGCAGCTTTGACCAGAAGATCATCCTCATCGCCGGCGGCTACGATAAAAAAATCCCCTACGAGCCCCTGGCCCCTGAGATTCTGGCCCACGTCAAGACACTGGTGCTTATGGGCGCCACCGGCCCCCGCATCGAGAAAGCCCTGCGGGAACACCCGGATTTCGGCAAGACTGACCTGATGATCCTGCACGCCGACGGCATGCAGGACGCGGTGGAAAAGGCACGGGCTGCAGCAAAGCCCGGCGATGTGGTCAGCCTGTCGCCTGCGTCGGCATCCTTCGACCTGTACCCCAACTTTGAGGTGCGGGGACGGGATTACAAGCGTATCGTGATGGCGCTGCAGTAAGATGATCCAGGCCGTTACCACACCGGAACATCAGGGGGAATTTATCCGCCGCCTGGGGGATAAACCCTATTTTGCGGCCACGATGGGCACCCACTGTGCCTTGTTTGCCGCTCACCCGGCCAGCGGTTGGCAGTTCTATCTGCTGCCCGGCAGCGGGGCCCTGGCCCTGCGAGGCGGCAGCGCGGCCCTGTGCGGCACTTTGCCAGGCGGCCCAAAAGGGGAGGAAACCGAGGAATTGCAGGGGTTCCTGCGCTTTCTCGGTGTGGAGCGCCTGCTCTGTGAGGAAATGCCGCTGTCCGGCTGGCTGGCCGCTGAACCGCTGCTGCTGTGGGAATTGCCCCAGGGTGGCTGTCTGCCGCTGCCTGCCCCGCCGCCCGCCGGATTGACCCTGGAGGAACACCCTGCCATGCAGCCGGTCAGCCGCCTGGTCTTTCCCGATAGCGAGGCAGAGCGGGAGGCGTTCTATTCACTGGCCTGCACCGCCCAGGCCCATGGCATCGGCTGCTGCCGGGCGCTGCTGCACAGCGGGCAGCCTGTCTGCACCGTGGGCTGTTACGAGCGCAGCGATACCGAGGCCTATCTCTCGGCAGGGGTAACCGCCCCCGGCTGGCGGGGCAGGGGACTGGCGGGATGGCTTATTGCAAGCCTGGCCAATCAGCTGGCGGCTCACCGCACGGTGCGCTTTGCCAGCATCCCGGCGCTGGAGGTTTTCTATCGTCGCTTGGGATTCACCCGGGCAGGGGTGTTACAACAATATACACGGGAATGGGAAAAAGTATGATCGAACAGTTTTACGAACTTAAACCGGAAGTACTGGCACTGGACCGGAAAGCCCTGGAACTTTGCCGCGAACAGTTTGCCCATGTGGAGGAAATCCGGGATTATAACCAGCTGAAAATGCTGCGGGCTTTTACCGACTGCGGTGTGGAAGCCCGGCATTTCTGGGGCTCCAGCGGCTACGGCGTCTGGGATGACAGCCGCAATAAGCTGGAGGAGGTCTTTGCCCGCTGCATGGGCGCCGAGGCCGCCCTGGTGCGCCCCCAGTTCATGAGCGGAACCCACACCCTGGCGGTGGCCCTGTTTGGTCTGCTGCGTCCCGGCGATACCCTGCTGGCCGCCACCGGCCGCCCCTATGACACGCTGGAAGGGGTCATTGGCTTGGGGGAAGCAGGCAAGGGGTGCGGAACCCTGCGGGAATTCGGCGTACAGTACGACGAATGCCCGCTGCTGCCGGATAATACCCCGGATTACGCCCTGATCGCCGAGAAAGCCAAAACCGCCACGGTGGTGCATATCCAGCGCAGCCGGGGGTACACCCAGCGTAATGCCTTTGACCTGGAGACCATCCGCAAAGTGGCCGAAACGGCCCGCAAGGCCAATCCCAAGGCCGTCATCTTTGTGGATAACTGCTATGGTGAATTTACCCAGACCCGGGAACCCCTGGCTGTGGGGGCGGATATCATGGCGGGCAGCTTCATCAAAAACCCCGGCGGCGGCATCACCCCCACCGGCGGCTACATCGCGGGCCGGGCAGACCTGGTGGAAAAGTGCAGCCATCGCTTTACGGCGCCGGGCATCGGCGCCGAACTGGGCTGCACCCAGGACAGTCTGCGGGACACCTTCCTGGGCTTCTACTACGCCCCGGGGGTGGTCTGCGAAGCCCTGAAAACCGCTATTTACGCCCAGTGCCTGCTGGAGCTGGTGGGGGTCAACCCGGTGCCCCGCTACACCGCCGACCACAATGACATCGTCACCTGTTTTGATTCCGGCAGCGCGGCGGCACTGACAGGGTTCTGCGCAGGCATCCAGCACAACAGCCCCATTGACAGTTTTGCCACGCCGGAACCTGCCGATGAGCCGGGGTATACCGACAAGGTAGTCATGGCTTCCGGCAGCTTCACCGAGGGCAGCACCATCGAAATCTCCTGTGACGGGCCGCTGCGTGCCCCCTATACCTGCTATCTGCAGGGGGGCGTCAACTTTACCGCAGGCCGCGCCGCAGTGCTCAACGCCGTGCAGAATGCCTTTTTTGCGGGCTGAGTTACCATAATTACAAAAAAATCCCGTGTGCAAAAGCACACGGGATTTTTTCTTTGGAAACTCAGCCTTTGACGTAATCGCGTACCAGAGCCTGCAACAGATCGTCGCGGTCAATGCGGCGGATGATCGCACGGGCATTCTTATAGGTCGTGATATAAGTCGGGTCCTCCGACAGGATGTAGCCTACCAGCTGGTTGATGGGGTTATAGCCCTTCTCTTCCAGCGCACGATAAACCTGCAGCACAGCCTGTTTGATCTCCATATCGCGGTCGTCGCGGATGGAAAATACGGCAGTCGGCTCAGAGATCGGCATTCCAAAGTCCCCCTTCTCAGCGTAATATCACACACATTATACCAAATGCTTATGCAATTTGCAATGCCTTGCAGACGATCATTTGCACATTTTTGTAAAAAATGTAGGTCAGACGATGACCTTGCCCTTGCGGATCACATGCTGGATGTTCAGCTGGGCGTCAGCCAGGATCACGTTGCCCCAGCGCCCGGCGTCCAGGCTGCCGTAGTCAGCGTCCACGCCGATGCTGCGGGCCGGATTCAGGCTGGCGGCACGCACGGCACTGGCCAGGGGAACGCCCATCTCCATCACGGCATGGCGCATGCAGTCGTACAGGCAGGTGGCACTGCCGGCAATGGTGCCGGGGTGTTCGGTCAGAGTGGCCCGGGGACCGCGCACGGTCACAGCCTGTCCGCCCAGAGAGTACTGGCCGTCTGGCAGGCCGCAGGCCATCATGCTGTCGGCAATGAGGATCACATGGTCGTCGCCAAAGGTGTTGAAAGTGAAGCGCACCATGGCGGGATGGATGTGCACGCCATCGGTGATCAACTCCACCTCGGCGCCCTCTTCCAGGGCCGCGATGATGGGGCCGGGGTCTCGATGGGTGATACCCGGCATGGCGTTGTACAGGTGGGTCATATGGGTGGCACCGGCAGCCAGAGCCTGCTTGGCGGTGTCATAGTCGGCGCAGGTATGGGCGATGGAAATACGCACTTCATTGTGGCATTCCCGGATGAAGTCCAGGTTGCCTTCCACCTCGGGGGCAATGTCCACCAGCTTGATAAGCCCGCCGCTGCGCGCCTGCAGGCGGCGGAACATGCCCGCGTCGGCAGTCATCACATATTTGGGATTCTGGGCGCCTACTTTGTTGGGGCTGATATAGGGCCCTTCCATGTTGATGCCCACCAGGTCGGCGCCGCGCTCGTTCTTGTGGGCGGCGGCCACGTCCATAATCCCGTTTAGGATTTCTTCACTGAAGGTCATGGTGGCGGGGCAGATAGCCAGCACGCCTTTGCTGGCCTCGAAATCGGCGATAGCCTGCAGTCCCGCCTCGTCGGCGTCGCAGAAGTCATGACCTACCGCGCCATGGAAGTGGATGTCCACCAGGCCCGGCAGGGCATAGGCGCCCTGGGCATCCAGAATCTCTTCCCCCGGTTCCGGCGCCGCACCAAAAACGATACGTCCGTCCCGGATCATCAGGTCTTTTTCCACAAAGCGGCAGCCATCAGCAAAAACCTTGGCATTGCGGATAATCATAGTGTTTACCTCCCGCCTCAGATCAGGTTCAGGGCGTCCTCGTCAGCAACCAGGATAAAATCGGGGTGCATCTGCAGGATGCTGGCAGGAACCTCCGGCGTGACAGGGCCAAAGAAAGCTTTCTTCAGGATTTCAGCCTTGTCCTTGCCGCTGGCCACCATCAGCACCTTGCGGGCCTGCATAATGGTGCGGATACCCATGGTGTAGGCCTGTTTGGGGACCAGGTCCTCGTTGCCCTCAAAGAAGCGCTTGTTGGCCTCGATGGTCTCGGGCTTCAGGTCCACGCAGTGGGTGCCCAGGTCAAAGGCATCGCTGGGCTCGTTGAAGCCGATATGGCCGTCGTGACCGATGCCCAGCAGCTGCAGGTCCACGCCGCCGACCCGCTCGATCACAGCGTCATAGCGGGCACATTCCGCCTCGGCGTCCATGTTGGTGCCGTCCGGCAGGTTGATGGATGCGGGGTTGACGTTGACCAGGTCGAACAGATTGCGGTGCATAAAGCTCCAGTAGCTTTCGGAATGCTCACGGGGCAGACCACGGTACTCGTCCAGGTTGACGGTAGTCACTTCCGAGAAGTCCAGGTCACCCTTGTTGTACCATTCCACCAGCTGTTTGTAGGTGCCCACAGGGGTGCCGCCGGTGGCCAGACCCAGCACGCAGTCGGGTTTCATGATGACCTGGGCAGAGATGATGTTGGCGGCCTTGCGGGACATGTCGTTGTAGTCTTTCGCACGGATAATTTTCATGGGAAAAAACCTCCTGACTTTTGGGGGAAAATGCCCCCATACTGTACTTCCATTATAGCATGAATGCTGCAAAGAAACAGCCTATAAAGAACGAAAATTTGTAAAAAATGCCGGGGGCGGGCAGACAGCCCGCCCCCGGCGGAGGAAGATAAAGGGAACCAGACCTTTATCCGGCAATGGTAACTGAATTTACAGCATCTTCTTCAGTTCGTCGTAGACAAACTGGACCTTGGGGCCGATAACGACCTGGCAGGCGTTCTTGCTGGGACGGATGACACCGGCGGCACCGGCGGCCTTGACAGCCTTCTCGTCAACAGCAGTGTAGTCCTTGATCTCGAAGCGCAGGCGGGTGGCGCAGTAGTCCACATTGGCCACGTTGCCCTTGCCGCCGATGGCCTTCAGAACGCCGCTGGCAATGGCGGTGAAGTCGTTGTTGGCCAGGGTGATGTTGGCCTCAGCAGCCTCAGCGTCCTCGTCCTCACGGCCGGGAGTCTTCAGGTCGAACTTGGTGATGGCGAAGTAGAAGACCAGGTAGAACACCACGAAAGCAGCCAGGCCCAGAGGCAGGATCATCCAGGTGTTGGCAGCGGCGGGCAGAGAAGCGGAGAAGATCAGGTCGGTCAGACCGGCGGAGAAGCAGAAGCCCGCGCGGAAGTTGACGTAGTAGGTGATGACGGTGAAGATGCCGTACAGGGCGGCGTACACAACGTACAGGGGGAAGCACAGGAACATGAAGCCGAACTCGAAGGGCTCGGTAACGCCGCAGATCAGGGCACAGACAGCAGCGGAAGCAACCAGGCCGATGGCAGCCTTCTTGTTCTTGGCGGTCTTGATCATGGCCAGGGCGGCGCCCAGGATACCGAACATCATGCAGGGGAAGAAGCCGGACATGTACATGCCGAGGCTCCAACCCACATCGGCGGAGGTCTCACCGGCCCAGAAGTGGCTCAGGTCGCCCAGACCGATGGTGTCGAACCAGAACACGTTGTTCAGGGCGTGGTGCAGACCGGTGGGGATCAGCAGACGGTTGAAGAAAGCGTACAGACCGGCGCCGATACCGCCCATGCTGGCGATGCCGTTACCCAGGGCAACCAGAGCACTGAAGATGATGGGCCACAGGAACAGCAGGATAACGGCGGCCACGATGGAGACAACGCCGGTGACGATGGCCACGCAGCGCTTGCCGCTGAAGAAGGCCAGGAAGTCAGGCAGCTGGGTGCTCTTGAACTTGTTGTAGCAGGCAGAACCGATGACAGCGGCCAGGATGCCGATGAAAGCGTTGCCGGCGATCTTGCTGAAAGCAATGTACTCAACAGAGTTCTCAACCAGTTCGGAACCGAAAGCGGTGCGAACCGTGCCGACCACGGCGGGAGAGAGCAGGTTGGTCATCATCAGGTAGCTGACCAGACCAGCCAGACCGGCAGTGCCGTCATGGTCGTCGGACAGGCCCACGGCAGCGCCGACGGCGAACAGCCAGGCCATGTTATCAATCAGGGCACCGCCGGCCTTGACCAGCAGGAAGCCCACGGTGTAGGCGAGACCGGTGGTTTCACCTTCGGCACCCATAACGGCGGGAGCCAGGGCGTAACCGATGCCCATCAGGATACCGCAGATGGGCAGCACAGCTACGGGAAGCATCAAGGCTTTACCGAGCTTTTGCAGATACTTCATCATAAAAGCATACCTCCAAAAAGTGTTAGGGATTCCTCCAACTGTACGCTCGGTCGTCCTGGTTCATTCAACCGGGCGCTTGGTAACTTTATATTAACACATTTTTCATAAAAAAGAAAGCGAATTTAGCTGATTTGTCATAAAAACGAAAATCCGCTTTAATTATTGTGCAAAAGGTAGACAAAATAAGAAGAAAATCGCAAAAAGTTACAAGTCCGGGACAAGAAGTGGAAAGTTATTTTCATAACGCAGGTAAATTTTCTGAAAAGAACATGCCCTGCAAGACAGAAAAAACGCCTGCTTTCACAACAGCGTAAAAGCAGGCGTCTTTTGGCGGATCACTGATCCTGTACATCAAAAAGCCGGGGCGCGGCTTTGCAGATCAGCACGGCGGCGATGGTGGTCAAAATGGTTTCGGGCAGCATATAACTGCCGTTGTAGGTCAGGCTGTAGATCCAGGCGGGCAGACCGTCGCTCAGGTTGCCCCAGATCAGCACGCCGGACAAGAAGCTGCATACAAAACGGATGGCGCACACAGCGGCACTGCCCACGGCGACCCCCAGCATCCGGTTATGGAAGGGTTTGGCGATGGCGCCGGCCAGACCCAGCAGCGTGAAAGCAAGCACATAATCCAGCAGGATCATGCCCACCAACGGCAGCAGGCCCGGGGTGGGCGGCGCCCAGAAGCCCAGCAGCATCTGCAGCAGACTGTTGACGAAGCCGGTGAACAGGCCCCACTTGACGCCGTGGCGGAAAGAGATCAGGATGAAGGGCAGCATGCTGAACAGCGTGACGGAACCGCCGTTGGGCAGTTCGTAAATCTTGATGTTGGCCAGCACGGTGCCCAGTGCGATCATCAGCGCACATTCCACCAGGGTACGGGTTTTGGAGTAGCTTTTGGTCATGAACGGATTCCTCCCTATATAAAATCGGTACATAAAAACAAGAAAAGCGCCTGCAACAAAGCAGGCGCAAACGCAGCATGACACAGAGATATAAGGTCAAACTTCCTACGCCGGCATTATCCGGATCAGGTTCAAGGCGACCCGAAGCTGCTGTTCGCTTCGATCTCAGCCGAGGATGCCCCTCAGCGCCCCTGTTTTTATGTCCAGTCATCAGTATACACCCGCTGAGCGTTTTGTCAAGGGGCCCGCTCGGGTGTTTTGTGGCTTATAATAGGTAGGCGGGCGGCGGGCAGGGGCAAAAAACTGCCTAATACAAGTTGTAGTATCGCCTGAAACAACCTCCCACCATATACATGAAAAGTGACGATGAATGGCCCGAAACACCGTGAAAAAGGCCAAAATCAGCCCGAAATCTTTGTCGATAATTTACAGGAAATCCCAGCTTTTTTTGCCTTTTCACCTCTTGCAGGGGCAAGGACTTTCATGGTATGATGCTATACATAGCGTAATATCTTGTAAGCTATGCCAAAGGATTAGAACGGTGAGGTAAGGATGTTCAATAAACGCAATCCCATGAAATATTTCTCCGGCAGTGCTTTTGCGCGGCTGCCGCTCTACAAACTGGTGGCGGGTGCTTCCGCCACCGTACTCACGGCCAGCATCGGTCTGGGGGTATTTGCGGCCTCCTTCACGCCGGGGGCTGAGCCGGAACCCACCCCGACCCCCACGCCGGTGGCCACGCCGGAATCCACCCCGACCCCCACGCCGGAGCCGGACAAGGAACTGCTGGCCGATGTGAGCGTGGTACAGCAGGATGTGGGCGTACAGCTGTACACGCTGCTGGAGGAAGAACCGGAAGAAACGGCTGCACCGGAAGCCACCCCCGCTGAGGAATCTGATGGGGAAGATGCCACCAACAAGCTGCCCCTGCTGGGGGTGGAAGCCACGGTCACGCTGACCGATGAGGACGGCGAAGTTACCGAGTATGCCATCGACGTGCAGACCGGCACGACTCTGGCTGAGGATGTGGAACCCGGCGAGTACACCGTGACGGTACTGCCCATTGAAGGGTATGTGGTGCCGGAGAGCACCACCGTCACCGTGGAGGAAAAGGTCATCTACAAGGCGGACGTGGAAGCTGTCAAAGATAAGATCGTCCAGTCCAGCCAGATCAATGAAAGCGCCGAGGACTCCGCTGTCAACACCGCGGGTTCCGCGCCCATTGCCAACGAGGTCACCGACACCGTCCAGTATGCCGAGAGCTCCAAAGAGGAAGCGGGCCGCAAGGTCACCTACACGGCCAAACTCAGCAGCAACGGGTACCTGCTGCTGGAGGACGGCACCGAGACCCCCTATAAGCCCGTGTACCAGGACGGCACCAAAAATCTGATCGGTGCCCAGCGTGACGGCGGATATACCGGCTACAGTGCCATGTCGGTCTGGCTGCCCGGTGCGGCGGATTCCATTGTGCCGCTGGGCGGCACTTCGGGCCGGACCATGGCTCAGGCCCACCGCACTGACGGGGAGACGGACGACACGATGCTGCTGGACGAAGGGGAAGGCGGGGAGAACACCCCGACCCCCACCCCCGCCGAGACCCCGGCGGCGTCCAGCCCCACGCCCACGCCTACGGCAACGCCCACCCCGACGCCTACGGCAACGCCTACCCCCACGCCGACGGCGACTCCCACTCCCACTCCCACTCCCACTCCCACGCCTACCCCGGTGGTCACCCCGACGCCGACCCCTACGCCTGTGGTGACGGCGACCCCTGCCCCCACAGTCAAGGACCCCACAGCCGGTTTCCCCGATTCTATCGAGGCCGCCAAGCTGGCGGAATACAAGTTTGCCGTGACCAAGACGGAAACCATTGAGTACGTTTACACCGGTTGGCAGGAGATCGACGGGGTTACATATTACTATGATCCCGCCACCCATGAGCCGGTCACCGGAAGCCAGGTCATCCAGGGCGACGTTTACACCTTCGGTGCGGACGGCGCGCTGAACCGCACTTCCCGTGGTATCGACGTTTCCAAGTTCCAGGGCACCATCGACTGGAATGCCGTCAAGGCGGATGGCATCACCTTTGCCATCATCCGCTGCGGCTACCGCGGTTACGGTACGGGCGCCCTGGTAGAGGATGCCACCTACCGCCGCAACATTCAGGGCGCCATCAACGCGGGCCTGAAAGTGGGTGTCTACTTCTACAGCCAGGCCATCAACGAGGCCGAGGCCGTGGAGGAAGCCAGCATGGTACTCAGCCTGGTCAGCGGCTATTCGCTGCCCCTGGGTGTCTACTATGACACCGAATATGTGGCGGGCGGCCGTGCCAACGCCATCAGCGCTGCCCAGCGCACCGCTTGTGCTGTGGCTTTCTGCGAGACCATCCGCAACGCGGGTTACAAGGCGGGTGTGTATTCCTACGCCAGCTGGTTCTACAACAACCTGAACTTTGCGAACATCAGCAAGTACAACATCTGGATCGCCCAGTACCGCGATACTCTCAGCTTCAACTACAGATACAACATCTGGCAGTATACCGGTTCAGGCCGTGTCAACGGCATCTCCACTGCGGTGGATATGAACATCGGCTGATCGCGTGATACAGAACTGCGGCAGCTCCGCTTTGCGGGGCTGCCGCTTTTTTGTGCGCCGGGCGAAAGGAAAAACAATAAAAAAGAGCAGTTCCGCAGAACTGCTCTTTTTACCTGTGAGGGGATACCCTGCCGATCAATCGCTGACGTAGGGCATCAGCGCCATATAACGGGCACGCTTGATAGCGACCGTCAGCTCACGCTGATGGAACGCGCAGGTGCCGGTCACGCGGCGGGGAATGATCTTGGCGCGCTCGCTCACATACTTGCGCAGGCGGGGCAGATCCTTGTAATCGATGTGCTCAACGCGGTCGACGCAGAAGCTGCAAACCTTTTTGCGGCCACGATGCATCGGGCGGGAAGAACGATCCATAGCCATAATGGAAACCTCCTTGTCAGAATTGTACAATCGCTTGTCAGAAGGGCAGATCGCCTTCGTCCTCGATCAGTGCAAAGTCGTCGTTGCTGCCGGCGGAATAGCTCGGCGCAGGGGCCTGTTGCACAGCGGGGCGGGCGGCGGGTTCTGCCATGGGCGCGCTGTAAGCGGGGGCGCCCATGCCGGGAGCGGCGTTGGCGGATTTGGGTCCGGCAAAGTTGACGTTGTTGGCCACGATCTCGATGGCGGTGTGGTTGTTTCCGTTCTTGTCCTGGTAAGACCGGCTCTGCAGACGACCGTCCACAGCGATCATAGAACCTTTCTGGAAATACTTGCACACAAATTCCGCCGTGCGGTCCCACGCAGTAACGGGGATCCAGTCCACCTGGCTCTGGCCGTTGGCATCCCGCCGACCATTGCGGTCACACGCAACGGTAAAGGACGCCACGCTCTTGCCGGTCGTGGTCTGGCGCAGTTCGGGGTCGCGGGCCAGACGGCCCATAATTGCAACAACATTCAGCATTTCGGTACTCCTTACTCCTCCTCAGCAATGATAATGCTGCG
>DXBO01000020.1 GCA_019116485.1 Candidatus Gemmiger excrementavium | reverse complement strand
AACCCGCCGAAAGGCACCGTGAACCGCACGCCGGTATCGGTCAGCCAGCTCTGGGGGGTGATCCAGGGGTTCTTTTCTTCTTTCTGCTTGTGGTTTTCCAGCTTCTGGTAGAACAGACCGTCGTGGTAGTTGAGCCCCGCGCCGTCGCCGCAAAGGCCCAGCGTGGCAATGGAATCCAGGAAGCAGGCCGCCAGCCGTCCCAGGCCGCCGTTGCCCAGGGAGGGTTCGTTTTCCGCCTCCTCAATGGCGGTCAGTTCGTGACCGTGGCGGGCCAGCAGGTCTTTGGCCTCCTCAAACAGGCCCAGGTTGATGAGGTTGTTGCTCAGCAGTTTGCCGATGAGAAATTCCGCCGATACATAGTACAGCTTGCGGTCTCCGGTGGTCTTGGGCAGGGCCGCCATTTTTTCTTTGGTAAACAGCATCAGCGCCTGGTAGACCTGGCGGCTGTCGGCGGTGTCCAGGGTTTTGCCAAACTGTTCGTTCAGAATTTCCTGCAATCTCTGTTCCATGGTACTTTCCCTCTCTTTCAGCGCATGTGTTCCGGCACCGGACGTTCCAGCGCCTCATAGACCCGCAAAAGTTCCCCCACGCTCCATGCCTGGGCAAAGCACCCGCGGGAGGCGGTGGGTGTCAGCCCGTCATAAATTTCCGGCAGCTGGCCGGCACAGCCCTCCCGCAGGGCGGGTTCCAGGGCGGCAAGCCACTGGGCCACCTGCCGCCGGGCAGCGACACTGTGGCCGTTCACTTTCAGGTAGGCCAGGTAAAAAGCCCCCAGGGGGAAGGGCCACACCGTGCCCTGGTGGTAGGCCAGGTCCCGGTCTTTCTGGGGGCCGCCGTACACCGGGTGGAAGGCCGGGTCCCCGGGGGCCAGGGTGCGCAGCCCCACCGGGGTGTACAGTTCCCGCTGTACCGTGGCCACCACCCGGGCTTCCTGCCCGGGGTCCAGCAGCGGGAAGGGCTGGGCCACGGCCCAGACCTGGTTGCAGCGGAGCTGTTCATCCTGCCCGGTGCCGGAAATCACATCCCGCAGGTATCCCTTGTCGGGCATCCAGAACTGAGCCCGGAAGCTTTCCCGCACGTGGTCCGCCAGGGCGGCGTAGTCCCGCCCGTCCAGTTCCAGGGTGGCGGCCAGTTCCGCCAGCATGCGCAGGGCGTTGTACCAGTAGGCGTTGATCTCCACCGGTTTGCCGTGGCGGGGGGTGGGCAGGATCTCCCCGATGCGCACATCCATCCAGGTCAGCTGGTCCAGCCCCTGCCCGGCGGCGATGAGGCCGTCCGGTTCCATGTGAATGCCGAACCGGGTGCCGTTCCGGTAGGCGGCCACGATGCGTTCCATCACCGGCCAGGCCCGGCGCACAAAGTCCAGGTCACCGGTATAGCGGGCGTAGAGCCACACATCCCGGATGAACAGCAGCGCCGCGTCCACGGTATTGTACATAGGGGCGGTTTTGCCCTCCGGGAAAAGATTGGGCAGCAAGCCGTCCTGTTCATACTGCAAAAAAGTTTCCAGGATGCTTTTGGCCTCGGCATAGCGGCCGGTAGACAGGGTACAGCCCGGCAGGGCGATCATGGTATCCCGGCCCCAGTCCTCAAAGAAGGGATAGCCCGCCAGAATGGTCTGGCCGCCGGTGGAGTCCCGCCGGGCCAGGAAAGCCGCCGAGGCCAGGGCCAGTTGCCGGGCCGCCAGGGCCCGGAACCCGCCCTGCTGCTGCCACTGGCGGCAGCGGCTGCGGGCCTGCCGCAGCACCCGGGCCGCCGGGGGCGCTGTTTTTTCCAGCGTGAACACCAGATCCAGCGTTTGACGGCTGCCGGGGGCTACGGTGCATGTCACCTGCAGGCAGGCGGCGGTCAGGCCGGTTTTGCGCCGTCCGTCCGGGGCATCACAGGGGTAATACAGCGTCTGATATGCCAAAGGCCGTGGCATCAGGCGGCCATTGGTGGTCACCGTCAGTTCCAGCCCGGCGGCAGTCACCCGGCTGCCCCGCAGGGTAAAGGTCTGGTTCCGGCGCAGATTCTTGCCTTTGGGCACAAACTGCAGCCAGGGGGTCACCGTCAGGGTGCAGGGGGTATCGCCGGGGTTTTCCACCTTGTAGCGCAGGGCCACGGTGTTGTGCTGCCAATCCATGGCCAGTTCTTTTTCCACCTGTATCCCCTGCCACTGGTAAACCCAGCGGGGCAGGCCGTCCACTTCGGCAGCGCACAGATGCCGCCAGCCCTCCTCGGGGTCGTCTTTGGCAAAGGTCTGGGTGGAAAGATGGATGGCAGCCCCGTCTTGGGTCAGTTCCTCCTCCACCCGGTGGACGATGTTCCACCGCACATTGGGGGCCCGGGTACAGGCCATCAGCAGGGCGTGGTCGTTGCGGGCGGCCCCGCCGGTAAGGGTCTGGGCGCAAAAGCCCCCCAGCCCGTTGGTCAGCAGAAAGCAGTGTTCCGCCCGGCGGGCACTGTCTGCAAAATCCTGTGTTCCATAGAGGAATCGCATAGGGTATACCCTCCTGTCAAGGGCATGGTTTGCCCAGGATCAGCGCCGTACCGGGCGCTGCGGTAAAGGTGCGGGCCGTGGCGGGGCGCTGCCAGCCAAAGCTGCTTTCCCCATCGGCCAGACATTGCCAGTCCCCGCCGTCCGGCGTGCAGCTATACGCCCGGCCCGAGGCGTTGTATACCAGATACAGCCGTCCCCACCGGCAGCCGGTATTGTCCAGCAGCGCGGTGACGATGCGGGGCGCGGGGCTTTCAGCCCGCAGCAGCCGCCGGGCGGCCCCGGCGCTCTTGTCGCACAGGGCGGGCAGCTGCTTGCGCAGCGCCATCAGCCCCCGGTAGTAGTCCACCAGGTCCCGGTGGGCCCAGGCCCGCTGCCAGTCCAGCCGGTTCAGTTCAATGGGTGCGTCGTGGGTGTCCCGCCGGCCCTGCTTGGTGCGGCCGAATTCCTCACCCGAGAGCAGGAACAGCCGCCCCTGGCAGGTCATGTAGACCGCCGCCGCCAGCCGGTTGGCCCGCAGCACCCGGGGAGTGCCCTCGTCATAGCGCAGGCAGGGGTCCAGGGTGGCCACCAGTTTGTCCCACAGGGTACAGTCGTCATGGCAGGATACATAGGTGATGACCTGGCTGGGCGCGGCAGCCCGGAATCCCCGCCCGCCGGGGCACCAGGCCGTCAGGCTGTGCAAAATTTTCTGTTCCTTGCCCCGTCCGCCATTGACAAACCCGGCGCTTTGGGAGTGCTGCACGCTGCCCTTGACGGCATCCCGCAGGGCATCGCAGAAAACGCCGATTTCGGCATCCCGGGCGGGCAGGTCCCGTTTGCCCGCCAGCCGGGTGCCCCGCTTGCAGGCGGTGGGGCCGGCGGCCCAGGGTTCGCCAAAGACCAGCTTTTCCCCCCGGCCGTAGCGGGCGTCCAGCGCATCCCGGATGCGCTGCATCAGGCTGGTGTCCAGCAGACCCATCAGGTCAAAGCGGAAACCGTCCATGTGGTATTCCCCGGCCCAGTACAGCACCGAGTCCAGGATATACTGCCCGCACATGGAGCGCTCGCTGGCCAGGTCGTTGCCGCAGCCGGACCCTTCGGACCAGCTGCCGTCGGGCCGGTGGCGGTAGTAGTAGCCGGGCACCGTGCGTTCCAGCCAGGAGTCCCGGTGGTAGGTGTGGTTGTATACCACATCCATGATGACCCGGAACCCCTGCCGGTGCAGCGACTGGACCAGTTCTTTCAGTTCCCGGATGCGCCGGGCGCCGTCCGCCGGGTCCAGAGAGTAAGAGCCTTCCGGCACGTTGTAGTTGACGGGGTCGTACCCCCAGTTGAAGGAGGCATCGGGGGCGGCCTCATCCACCGAGCCGTAGTCATACACCGGCATCAGCTGGATATAGTTCACCCCCAGCCGCCGCAGGTAGCCGAGGCCGGTAGGGTGCCGCCCGTCCCCGTGCAGGGTGGTATCGGCACAGGTGAATGCCTTGTACTTGCCCCGGTACGCCTGCGGGAAACCGCCGCTTTCGTCCCAGGAAAATTCCCGCACATGTACCTCGTAGATGATATCCTCCGCCTGGCGGGCGGGGGCTTTGTCCTGCTGCCAGCCTTCGGGGTCGGTGGCGGGCAGGTCCACCACCATGCTGCGGCTGCCGTTGCAGCCGCAGGCCCGGGCATACGGGTCGGCGGTGGCCCGGGTCACACCGTCCACCGTCACCGCAAAGTCGTAGTAGATACCCGTCAGCCGCCGGGGCGCGGCGTAATACCAGACGCCCCGGGGCCCGGGCTGCAGTTCCACACAGTCCAGCGGGGCCGAGGTTCCGCCGTCCGGGTACAGCCGCAGCTGTACCCGCCGGGCCGTGGGGGCCCACAGGCGGAACTGGGTGCCGGTATCGGTCAGGCGGGCGCCCAGGTCGCCGCCGTCATAGTGGAAGCGCCGGGCAAATTGGTTGCTGTTGAAATCCATACAGGGAACACTCCTCTGGCGGGACCGGCCGCCGGGAGATCAGCCCTTGACGGCGCCCGACATGCCATCCACATAATATTTCTGCAGTTTCAGGAACAAAATCGCAATGGGGATAGAGATCAGCACCGCGCCGGCGGCAAAGCTGGTGTACCAGCTGTCGATGTACTCTTTTTCCAGCATCTTCCACAGACCGATGGCCACCGTGTACTGGTCCGAGTTGGCGCGGCAGATGACCTTGGCGAAGATGAAGTCCACCCAGGGTCCGATGAAGGCGGTCAGCACCGTGTACACAATGACCGGCTTGCTCAGGGGCAGGGTGATCTTGGTGAAAATCTGCCAGCGGGTACAGCCGTCGATGCGGGCAGCCTCGTCCAGGGCCATGGGCATGGTATCAAAGAAACCCTTGCAGATCTGGAAGCCCAGCGCCGCGCCGCCGGAATAACACAGGATCAGCGCCAGGCGGATGAGGGAACCTTCGGTCAGGCCCACGGCCTTGAGGATGAAGTAGACCGCCACCATGGACATGAAGCCGGGGAACAGGCCCAGGATCATGGCCATGTTCATGTAGGGCTTGCGCATGCGGAACCGCATGCGGGACAGACAGAAGGAAGCCGACAGCACGTAGAAGCTGGACAGGATGCAGGAACAGATGGCAATGATCAGCGTGTTCATGAACATCTGCGGAAAGTTCAGGATGGTGGTGTCGGTAAACAGGCGGACATAGTTGTCCAGCGTGTAGGTCTGGGGGAAGAAGGTGGACACGTAGGAGCCCCTTTCCCCGCGGAAACTGGTCATGATGACCCACAGCACCGGGAACACCCAGATGGCGGCCAGAATGGCGAGGATCATGTGCACGATGATGTTGGTGCGCCGCCGGATGGCCTTGGCGCTTTTCTGCTTGTCTTTCATGGCTTAGAACCCACCTTCCTCTTTGTAGGATTTGCTGCGGCGATAGGTAAACAGGGCACCGATGGACAGGATGATGAAGGTCATGATGCCGACCACGGCGCCGATGTTGTAGTATTGCTTGTCGATGGTCAGCTTGTACAGCCAGGTGACCAGCAGGTCGGTACTGCCTGCCGTGGAGCCCAGGTCCACCACCGGGTCACCGCCGGACAGCAGGTAGATGACGTTGAAGTTGTTGACGTTGCCGGTAAAGGCAGAGATCAGGTACGGGGTGGTGACATAGAGCATGTAGGGCAGCGTGATGCTGAAGAAGGTGCGCACCGGGCCGGCGCCGTCCACCTTGGCGGCGTCGTACAGTTCCGCCGGGATGTTCTGCAGCACGCCGGTGAGCTGCATCAGGGTATAGGGCACGCCCACCCAGATATTGATGACGATAACGGTGACCCGGGCCCAGGTGGGGTCGGTGAAGAAGGGCAGGCTCTCGGTAGCGCCGATGAGGCCCAGGCTGCGCAGCAGCACGTTCACCGCGCCGTTGGGCTGCAGCATGGTGCGCATGATCAGCAGCGACACGAACATGGGCACCGCACTGGACAACACGAAGCAGAACCGCCAGAAGCCCTTGCAGCGGGTATCCGGCCGGTTGATGATGAGGGCCAGGATCATGCCGAAGATATAGTTGCTGAAAGTGGCGAACACCGCCCACACCAGCGTCCACACCAGCACCGAGCCGAAGGTGCTGCCCAGGATGCTGTTGGAGTCAAACAGGGCAAAGAAGTTGTCCAGACCTACCCAGTCAAACAGCACCAGGTGGTTGTCGATCTTGCTGTAGTTGGTAAAGGCCATGCAGATCATGAAGATCAGCGGCAGAATGGTCAGCGCCGTGATAAAGACCATGGGCGGGGTCATCAGCAGCCGGTGCAGGTTCTCGTCCAGCAGGGTAGCCAGGTCTTCCCGGAAGGTGTTCAGCCGGGCCCCCTCTTTTTTCAGGCACTCCGCTTTATAGGCGCTTTTCAGGCTGCCGCGCCATACCAGAAACGCCAGCACCGTGATCAGCACGGTGGCCACGCCGTACAGCAGCAACAACACCGACTGATCGCCCTGTACATACAGGTAGACCTGCTGGGCTTCGTCCCACACTTCCTGCTGTTCCACTGTGCCCAGGGTGATGAGCATGGCCAGGTTGTGCAGCCCGTAGCGGACCATAAAGGCGATGTAGGCCAGCTCCGCCGCCAGGTACAAAAGGCCCTTGGCGGTCTGCCCGCAGGCAAAGCTGCCGAACCCCATGATAAGCGCCGACAGCCGGGTAGCCGTGCTGCCCTGGGCCAGGGCGGCGGTGCAGGTATAGGGCGAATACCCTTCGCCCGGTTTTGCAGTAAACAGTTTCATCGTTCCACCTCACTGTTGTGTATCAGATACCGTCGCTGTTCATGGCATCGTTCATGGCAGCAGTCTGCTCGGCAGCGTTGGCCTTGGTGATGTTGCCGTTGCGGATGCCCTTGCCCATGTTTTCCACCGGGGTCCAGCAGTTGCTCATGCTGGCCACAAAGGGCTGCAGCACCGAGGTGCGGTCAAAGGTGTCGTTCTGGGCCTGCACCACCGGGTCGGAGGCGATCTCTGCCACATCGTTGAGCTCGGTATTGCAGGGAATGACGGTACGCAGTTCATAGTGCAGCTGCTGCGCCTCAGCAGAGCCCAGGTACATGGCTAGCTCAATGGAGGCTTTCATGTACTTGGTGGAGGTGTTGACGCCGATGGCCTTGGAACCGGCGTAGGCGTACATCTGCTTTTCTTCCCCGTTGAGGGTGTAGGTGGGCAGCGCCGCCACCCCCATGTTGTCACCCAGAATTTCCTGAATGGCCGCTGCCTCCCAGGAACCGGTGAACATCGCCTGAATGCTGCCGTCCCGCAGCCCCGCCAGGCCGGAACCGTCCTGGTCGATCTTGAAATTGGGGTTGGAGACCAGGTCGATCAGGTACTCGGTGACTTCCACGGCATTCTCGCCGCCGAAGTCGGCGCCCAGTTCCTCCTGGGTGCCGTCCCCGAAGAGGGTGCACCCGTTGCCGAAATAGAACGCCGGCAGATACCAGGAGTTGGTGAAGGGAAAGCTGACCACACCTTTTTCCAGCATGGTATCCAGGTTTTTCACGTCCTCCTCGCTGAAGACGCTTTTGTCATAGAACATGTACCAGGTATTGGTGGTAAAGGGCACGCCGTAGATGTCGCCGTCCATGGTGATGGAGTCCAGCAGCGTTTCGCTGTTGGTGGCTTTCAGTTCCTCGGCATAGATACCGCCGAACTTGGCCAGGGCGCCCGCATCGGTCATGGTGGTCAGGGTATCATTGGCATACATAAAGACGTCGGCGCTGGCGTCCGGGTCCTGGGATACCGCGCCGGCGGCCCCCGCTTCATCCGCCACGCCGTAGACAAAGGTGATGTCCCATTCCGGGTGCAGTGCCGCGAAGTTCTCGCAGCAGGTCTGCAGCCACTGCCCGCTGTCCTTGGACTGGTCCTCTGAAGGAGACCACACCATCAGGCGGATTTTCTCGGCGCCGCTGCCGCCGGTGCTGGACGAGCAGCCTGCCAGCAAGAGACTTGCCGCACACAGGCCCGCCGCAAGACGTACCGCTTTTCTGTGCATTCTCATTTCCTCCTTAACAAGTTTCGTTTTGTTTCGGTATTTTTACTATACGCTCTTCGAGCCGTCCGGTCAAGGCTTTCGAAAAAAGTCCCGTAATTTCCGCTTTATGCACAAGCAAACCGGATGAAACTTGTGCGGTATCACAAAAATACGAAACTAAACGAAACGTTATGTTTCGTCAATCCCCACCCGGGTCATTGCTTTTTGCCGGGGCAGCGGTTATAATAAAGGGTAAGAAACTGGATCTTCACGGAGCGATAGTATGGTCACCATTCAGGATATTGCGGAAAAACTCAACATTTCCAAGGGGACTGTCTCCAAAGCACTGAACGGTGCCCCCGACGTAAGCGAAAATTTGCGAAAATCCATTTTGGAGACCGCGGTGGAGATGGGCTATTCCCGCACCAAGCACAAGCGGGACGCCAAGCGGCTGTGCGTGTTCATCGAGAACATGTCCTGCCGGGAGCCCAACGATTTCGGCTACGACATCATCGTGGGGTTCCGCAAAATGGCAGAGCCCTCCGGCTATGTGGTGGAAGTGGTGCCCCTGGACGCCAAAATGCAGAAGCAGACCCCTTACGACGAGTACATGCTGCAGCACAACTACGCCGGGGCGCTGCTGCTGGGGCTCTCCCTCTCGGACCTGTGGCTGCGCCAGCTGCAGACTGCCCACACCCCCGCCGTGCTGCTGGACAACTACATCCGGGCCAACCCTTACACCTGCTACATGGGCGTGGACAATGCCGAGGGCATGGACCTGGCGGTGGCCCACCTGCGCAGCCTGGGGCACCGGCGCATCGGTTATCTCAGCGGCGGGCTGGGTTCCTATGTAAACCAGTCCCGGTATACGGCGTTTTTCCACGCCCTGCGCAAAAACGACCTGCCTGACGATCCCCACCTGGCGGGCAGCGACTACTTTTTCTCAGAATGCTTGCAAAAGCATCTGCCGGCACTGCTGCAGCAGAAGGTAACGGCCATTATCTGCAGCCACGACCTGCTGGCCCACACCGTCATGCTCCACTGCCTGGAGCGGGGCATCCGCATCCCCCAGGACCTGAGCATCATCGGCTTTGACGACCTGCCCCTGTGCGCCTACACCATCCCGCCCATGACCACCATCCGGCAGGACCGCACCCAGCTGGGAAAAAGCGGATTCTATGCCCTGTCCAGCCTGATGGACGGGGTGTCCATCAGCACACTGCTGCTGCACGCCCAGCTGACGGTGCGCCAGTCCACCGCCGCGCCCGGAGAAACCACGCAGAAGTGACCCCGCCGCTTGCCCGGGGCGGGCAGCAACCGCGCAAAAGGAGGCCGTTTTTTTGGCAAACATCCTGATCGTAGACGATGAGACCGCCATTGCCGACCTGGTGGAAGTCTACCTGAAAAATGAGGGATACCAGGTATATAAATACTACAATGGCCGGGACGCCCTGGACTGCGTGGAACGCCAGGCGCTGGACCTGGCCATTCTGGACGTGATGCTGCCCGACATCGACGGTTTCACCCTGTGCCAGAAGATACGGCAGCACCACCTGTTCCCCATTCTGATGCTGACGGCGAAAGTCGAGGACATGGACAAGATCATGGGCCTGACGTTGGGCGCCGACGACTATATCACCAAGCCGTTCAACCCGTTGGAACTGGTGGCCCGGGTCAAGACCCAGCTGCGGCGCTACACCCGTTATAACCAGGGGGACGCAGCGCCCAAAGCGCTGCAGGAACATGACTTCCGGGGGCTGACCATCTCCAAGACTACCCACAAATGTACCCTGTTCGGGGAGGAACTGGCCCTGACCCCGCTGGAATTTTCCATCCTGTGGTATCTGTGTGAACGGCGCGGCACCGTGGTCTCCAGCGAAGAACTGTTTGAGGCGGTCTGGGGCGAAAAATTCATCGACGCCAACAACACCGTCATGTCCCACATTGCCCGGCTGCGGGAAAAAATGCACGAACCCAGCCGCAGGCCCAAATTCATCAAGACCGTGTGGGGGGTGGGCTATACCATTGAATAATCCGTTTAGAAAACGCAGTGCTAAAAAACGGCGGCCTCTCTACGGACGCAGTGCCACCGAGCTGCTGGGGTGGTATCTGCTGGCCATGGTGGGGGTGCTGGCGGGCACCTTTGTGCTGTTTCTGCTGGGGTACAATTTTTACAAGCTGCTGCAGAACTCCTTTTCCCACTATTACTATGACTTTATCACGCCACTCCTTGTGATCCCGCTGTACAACCTGATGCTGGGTGTGCGGGACATGGCCCTGCTGGTGGTGATCCTGGTGGTAGCCGCCGGGTGGCTGGGGGTCACCTGGGGATTTTTCCGGCTGTACCAGCGGGACATAACCAAGGTGGTGCAGGCCGCCGGCACCCTGATGGCCCCCGACGCCGCGCCGCCCCAGCTGCCCGACGCCCTGGCCCCCGCCGAAGCGGCCCTGCGCATCGCCCGCCAGCAGGTACAGCACAACGCCGCCCTGGCCCGGGAAGCAGAGCAGCGCAAGAACGACCTGATCGTCTATCTGGCCCATGACCTGAAAACCCCGCTGACCAGCGTCATCGGCTACCTGACACTGCTGCGGGACGAACCCCAGCTTTCGCCGGAACTGCGGGCACGGTACACCGGCATTGCTTTGGACAAAGCCGAGCGGCTGGAGGACCTGATTAATGAATTTTTCGACATCACCCGGTTCAATCTCTCCCACATCGAGCTGGACCGCCGCCCCATCGACCTGACCCGGATGCTGGAGCAGGTCGTCAGCGAATTTGAACCCATGCTGGCCGAACACCAACTGACCTGCCACACCGACCTGCCGCCCCGGCTGGAATACGACTGTGACCCCGACAAGATGGCCCGGGTACTGGACAATCTGCTGCGCAATGCCTGCCACTACAGTACCCCCGGCACCCGGGTGGAGATCACCGCCCGGAAAGAAGACGGCGAAGCGGTGCTGACCTTCCGCAATTTCGGACGCACCATCCCGCCGGAAAAACTGGAACGCCTTTTTGAGCAGTTTTTCCGGCTGGACGAATCCCGGGCCAGCCGCACCGGCGGCGCCGGGCTGGGCCTGGCCATCGCCCGGCAGATCGTGGAACTGCACGGCGGCACCATCACGGCGGAAAGCGCCGACAACCAGGTCCTGTTCACCCTGCACCTGCCCTTTTCGCAAGAAAATCGTAAGAATTCCGAAGCAAAACCGTAAGCAATCCCAAAGATTCCCCGCAAAAACACAGCGCCCTGTTCTGGTACTCTGTAGGTACCGGACGGGGCGCTTTGCTGTACGCCCCGTCCTCCTCCAAATCTGTTGGCCGGAAAGGGGCTTTTGTTTATGTGTAAAGAGAATCCCAAAACCATTCTGGTGTTGTTCGGCGGCTGTTCCACCGAGTATGCGGTATCGCTGGAATCGGCGGCAGCCGTACTGGAACATATGGATACCAAAAAGTTCCGGGCGTTGCCGGTGGGCATCACCCGGGACGGGCGCTGGCAGCGGTACCGGGGGCCGGTATCGGCCCTGCCCGCGGACCGCTGGCAGCAGCAGGATTGCGTGCCCTGCGCCCTGACCCTGGACCGGGGCGGCTGTGCGCTGCTGTGGCAGGACGGGTCCGGCCGCCGGGAGACCTTTGACGCGGCCTTTCCGGTACTGCACGGCAAAAACGGTGAGGACGGCACCGTGCAGGGCCTTTTTGCCCTGGCCGGGGTGCCGGTGATCGGCTGCGGGGTGCTGGCCAGCGCCCTGTGCATGGACAAGGACCGCGCCCACAAGCTGGCTGCCCTGGCCGGGGTGGACGTTCCTAAAAGCGCCGTGTTCCGCCGGGGCACAGCCCCGGAAGAGATTGCCGCCGCCGCGGACAAGCTGGGCTATCCCCTGTTCGTCAAGCCGGTGCGGGCCGGTTCTTCCTTCGGCATCAGCCGGGTGGGCCGCCCCGCCGACCTGGACGCCGCCGTGACGGAAGCCTTGCGCCACGACAGCGAAGTGCTGCTGGAGGAGGCCATTCCCGGCTTTGAGGTGGGCTGCGCCGTGCTGGGCAACGACGACCTGACCGTAGGCGCGGTGGACGAGATCGAACTGGCCCGGGGATTTTTCAACTATGAAGAAAAGTATACGCTGAAAACCTCGGCCATCCACTGCCCCGCCCGCGTCACGCCGGAACAGGCCGCCGCCATCCAAACCGCCGCCCGCACCCTCTACCGGGCCCTGGGCTGCCGGGTGTTTGCCCGGGTGGACCTGTTCCTCACCCCCCAAGGGCGCATCGTCTTCAACGAGGTGAACACGATCCCGGGCTTTACCGCCCACAGCCGCTATCCCAACATGATGAAAGCGGCGGGGCTGGATTTTTCCGCCCTGGTCACCCGCCTGATCGAACTGGGGGTGCAGCCGGAATGAAAACCATATCCCGCCTTGTACACCAGCCCCGGAACATGGGGGATTTTTCCGCCGCCGCCCTGGGCCCGCTGGTGCTGGTCAACCGGCAGCACCCGCTGCAAAGCGGGTTTTCGGCCTTGCTGACCCCGCCCGACGAGCAGTTCCCCCACATTCTTCTGGAGACCCAGGCCGCCCGTATGCTGGCCGCCTGCCTGCAGGAAGTGGAGGCCCAGGGTCACATCGTGCCGGTTTCCGGCTGGCGCAGCCACAAAGAGCAGCAAGCCATCTGGGACGACACCCTGGCCCGGGAGGGCGAGGCTTTCACCCGGACCTATGTGGCCGTTCCCGGCTGCAGCGAGCACGAGACCGGCCTGGCCATCGACCTGGCCCAGGCCGCCGAGACCATCGACTTCATCCGCCCGGAACTGCCCTATGACGGCATCTGCGGTGATTTCCGCCGGGCTGCGTCCCGCTATGGATTCGTGGAGCGATACCGCGCCCACAAGACCAACCTCACCGGCATTGGGGCGGAGCCCTGGCATTTCCGCTATGTGGGGGTGCCCCACGCGCAGTATATGGAAGCCCATGACCTTTGCCTGGAGGAGTATCTGGCCCTGCTGGCGGACCATCCCCTGACCTGGACGCTGCAAAACGGCCGCCGGGTCACAGTGCGCCGGGTCACAGACCCGCAAACCTTGCCGCCCGCAGACGGGCCGCGGCAGGTTTCCGGCGACAACCTGGGCGGCTTTGTGGTGACCGATTGGGAGGCCGCCCTGTGACCGCCCGCAGATTTCCCGCCCTGGATGCTTTCCGGCTGGCGGCGGCGGTGCTGGTGGTCACCATCCACACCGGGCCGCTGGGCAGCATCGCCCCGGCGGCGGATTTCTGGCTCACCCGCGTGCTGGCCCGGGTGGCCGTTCCCTTCTTTCTTATGGTCAGCGGGTACTTTCTGGCTGCCCACGGCTGGAAAGACCTTCGCCGTTTCTGGCTGCACGCCGCTTTGGTCTACCTGACGGCTGTGGCGCTGTACCTGCCGCTGAACCTCTACGCAGGGGACAGCGCCGCCCACTGGCTGCGGGGCTTGCTGTGGGAAGGCACCGCCTACCACCTGTGGTATTTCCCCGCCCTGCTGTGGGGGGTATTGCTGGCCCGGGCGCTGGCCCGGCTGGGCATGCCCGCCGCCCTGGGCATTGCCGGGGCGCTGTACCTGGCAGGGCTGGGCGGCGACAGTTACTTTGGCCTTATCACCCGGCTGCCCGCCGCAGCCCGGTGGTACGCCACCCTGTTTACAGTGACGGACTACACCCGCAACGGCCTGTTCTATGCCCCGCTGTTCCTGCTGCTGGGCGCGGCCCTGGCCGGGCAGCCTGCGCCCCGCTCCTGCCGGGGCAGCGCCCTGGGCCTTTCCGCCGGACTGGCCGCCCTAACGGCGGAGGCTTTCCGGCTGCGGGGGCTGGCGGTGCAGCGGCACGACAGTATGTATCTTTTTCTGCCGGTCTGCATGGTCTTTCTGTTCCGGCTGCTGCTCTCCTGCAACGCCGGACGGAGCCGGGCCGCCCGGGACCTTTCGCTGCTCATCTACCTGCTGCACCCCGGCTGCATCGTGGCGGTGCGGGGGCTGGCAAAACTCACCGGCACCAGGGCTTTGCTGGTAGACAACAGCCTGGGTCACTTTGGGGCGGTGCCGGCCCTGACGCTGGCCGCCGCCCTGGTGCTGTGCCAGCTGCGTCCCTTGTCTTTGCCTGCGGATGCCCGGGCCTGGCGGGAGCTGGACGCCGACGCCCTGCGGGGCAACCTGCACGCCCTGCAGCAGGCCGCCGGGCCGGATTGCCGCGTGATGGCGGTGGTCAAAGCGGACGCCTACGGCCACGGGGCCCGGCCAGTGGCCCGCCTTTTGCAGCGGGAAGGCGTGCGGGATTTTGCGGTAGCCTGTTTGCAGGAGGGCATCGCCCTGCGCAAAGGGGGCATCCGGGGCACCATTCTCGTGCTGGGCTGGACCGACCCCCGGCTGGCGCCGCTGCTGGCCCGCTGGCGGCTGACCCAGGCGGTGGCCAGCCTGGAACACGGGCAGGCACTGGCGGCCAGCGGCTGCCGGGTGCGGGTGCATCTGGCGCTGGACACCGGCATGCATCGCATCGGGGTGGGGGCCCGGGACTACGAGGCCCTGGCCCGGCTGTACGCCCTGCCGGGGCTGAAAATCACCGGGGTGTTTTCCCACCTGTGTGTCTCGGACGATCTTTCCCCAACCGGCACCGCCTTTACCCGGCAGCAGGCCGAAGCCTTCCGCAAAGCGCTGGCCTGGCTGCAAGCGCAGGGATTTGCCGCCGGGCAGGCCCATCTTCTGGCCAGTTACGGCATCCTCAACACCCCGGAAGACTCTTTTGACCTGGTGCGGGCGGGCATCGCCCTCTACGGCGTATACAGCGACGACGCGCCCGCCCGCCGGGCCCTTCCCCTGCGGCCGGTACTCAGCCTGAAAGCCCGGGTGGCGCTGGTGCGCCCTCTGGCCCCCGGGGAATCGGCGGGCTACGGCCTGGCTTTTACCGCCGCCAGGCCCACAAAGCTGGCGGTGCTGGCCATCGGGTACGCCGACGGGCTGCCCCGCTGCCTGCCCCGGCAGGGCGGGCGGGTGCTGCTGCACGGGGTATCCTGCCCCATGGTGGGGCGCATGTGCATGGACCAGCTGCTGGTGGATGTGACCGACACGCCCGACGTGACCGCCGGGGATACCGCCACCCTCATTGGCCGGGACGGCGACGGCTGCATCCCGGTGGAGGA
This sequence comes from Candidatus Gemmiger excrementavium, assembly GCA_019116485.1. Classification (GTDB taxonomy): domain Bacteria; phylum Bacillota; class Clostridia; order Oscillospirales; family Ruminococcaceae; genus Gemmiger; species Gemmiger excrementavium. Next base: position 7,919 of record DXBO01000020.1, on the reverse strand, counting down.
AGTGGCCCGCCGCTGCGGCACCATCTCCAACGAAATTCTTTCCCGCCTGGGCAGCCGCCTGGCACTGCGGTGCGTGACCCATCATTCCTGAAAACTCCGCACCGCACTTCGGCACAGTTGGCCCGGTTTGCAGATTCAGACACAGGCCCCGCAGCCATGGCTGCGGGGCCTGTGGGGGTCGGGGCGCTCCGGCTTCCGCTGTGGTTCAGCCGGTCGGCGGCGCCGCACATCTGGTCGCTGATCATCACGCCGGCAAATTTGACCAGCTGTTCCGGTGTGCGGTCAATCTCGCCCAGCAGCCAGCTTTCCAGCATGGCCGCCAGCGACAGGACATGGTAGTGGGTCAGCAGGTCCACATCCACAATATCGGGCAGTGCGTCCCCCGCGCCGATCTCCTCGCCCAGGCGCTCGATGGTGCGGTGGATGACGGCATAGATGTCCGCCTCGAAAAAGCGCCGGATATGGTCCCGTCCCACCGATTTGAGGGCGCACAGGCAGACGGCGCGGTTTTCCTCCAGGTAGCGGAACAGCTGCAAAAGCCCTTCCTGCCAGAGCAGCGTGCCCTCGTGCTGCCGGAGCAGGACCACGGCCTCGTTCTGCAGCATCCAGCGCAGCAGGTCATAGATATCCTCAAAATGGTAGTAAAAGCTCTGCCTGCGGATCCTGCACATCCCCGTCAGTTCGGAGATCGTGATCTTGTCCATGGGCTTTTGAGCCATCAGCACTTTCAGCGCCGCGGCCAGCTCCTGCTTGGTCTGTTCGGAAACAGAGAGGTTCTTTTCGACCAATTTCATGCACCCACTTTCTGAATAGAAAAATTATATCATAATCGCCGGTGTCAAGGGCGTGCAGGGCGTGGAGTACGACAACACCGAGGGCCACTAGCCTGGGGCATCTTTTTCCCTTGCAAATGCGTAGAGAACAGGCTTGCCAGCTCATCACGGGCTGGCAAGCCTGTTCTCTTTAGCAACCTTGTTTGCCAGCAGTTAAGCCACCATGGTTTTGATATTTTCTTATTGGTGTTCACCATATCGGCACAAGCCTTTTGAGCCGTGTACCCGATGCGTGTATTTAGGCAGCCGCGCAAAAACACAAAAAATCCGCAGCCGGAACGCGGCGCCGAAACGCCGTTTCCGACCACGGATCGGTCTCTGATAAAATGCATCTGCCTTCCCGGCACACCACACTGCAAAGGGCAGGCGCTCCATCACGGTTTTGCCGATTGACCGAAGCCCTCTGTCTGCCGGATTTTGCCCCGGTGGCCGGCCCGTTTTTTTACCGCAGCCGGTAGATTCTCAGGCCGTCGAACATGCGCAGCATTGCCAGCATACACTCCATGGGGTCTGTATCTTTGTCCTGCTCGGCTTTATCCAAACGGTTGTAATTGTCCCTGGCTTCCTGTGCCGTAACCACAAACCCGTCTTCGGGAAACGAGGGGATCATATCCTTATGCTGGCGCAGCCGCTCGCGGTCCTGCCGGGCCGGCGTACCGTATACCCAGCCCATATCGTAATGTTCCTGCAGCCAGCGCTGGTGCTCCAGCAGCCCGATGGTTTGCAGTTCCTGCCGGGTGAAATGCTCCACCATGGGGAAATCCACCGGTTTATCGGTGTAAAAACACCCGATCTCGTTCATATAACGGGCAAACGCCTTGGCCTGGTTGATGTTGGAAAGTTTATACTCCAGCGACAACGCCTTGAACGAGTCGGAAAACTGTTGCAGCACCGCCGGGTCCCGCAGGAAAGCCTCTTCCCGGCCTGCATTTTTGGCGTTTTTCCACGCGGTGTTGTTCCAGCGGCCGTTGAGTACGATGGCAAAATGGTACAGGTTGATAAAATTGCTGTCCGAAAGATAGGCCCGGTGTTCTCCATACCGGTTGGTTGTAAGCCCGGTTTCCACCACCAGCGGGATCTGGCTCAGATCGACGATCCGCTGGATATCCCGCTGAAATTCGCAAATCCCCTTTTGGCGGATGAACATGCCCGAGAATGCTTTCAACGCAGGGGCCTTGCCCACCGGGTTTTCCAGCCAGGCGATGTAGGCATCCTTGAACGCATTGATCTTGCCGATCTCTTTTTCGTCAAACAGGTAGACGGCACGGATGCTGTTTGCCGAAAAATCCAGGCTGCAGCCCATGGGGTGCAGTTCCTTTTTGGAATTGCGCCCATAAGCCGTGCGGTCCCAGCACTGCAGTTCATCACAGAGCATCAGCATATAGGCCAGGGGATGCAGTTCGCAGCGCAGGGGTTGGTTGCCCGCGTCCTTGTAATGGGCAATGCAGAATTTGTACAGGCTGTTGTGCATCAGGATGGCAGTCAGCGCATCCAGATGCTCCCCGCGCAGGGGGCAGCCCATCTCGTCAAACATTTTGTGGAACAGCACCGCCGCGCTGAAATAGGCATGGTCCATAAAATGGTTGAATTTTTCAGGATGGGTGGGTTTCTGGGCCAGCCATTCCTCCATCTGCTGCTGGGTAAAACCGTAAGTGGTGCCCAGTTTTTGCGCCAGAAGGCAGGCAAACAGCTGGTCGACGGTGGCAAACTCTCTGCCTCCCAGCAGGTCTTTCAGGCTGGCCTGCACCGGGGCACTGATGGCGGTAAAAGTCTGCAGCGCCTGGTACGCCACAAAGGGCCTTTTCTGCCGTTGATCCCCCTCCACCTCAAAATAGGAGGCCACCTGTTCAAAGGGCAGTTCGAAAGGATACCCGATATCGTGGAAAAGTGCCGCCATGCCCCAGAATTGCAGGTAATGGCAAGCGGCCTGGTGGGGGTCGGCAATGCCGTACTGATCCCGGTAGGCCTGGCGATACCGCTCATTGGAGCCGTACAGGGCCAGCCCCAGAACAAATACATACACCGAGTGCGCGTAATGGTCGCGGTGTTTCATCAGCAGCCCGCTGCCGTTGGCCTCAAATTCCGACAGCAGTTCGATCATCCGCCGGGTCTTTTCGTAGTCGCCCACAAACATCTCCAGGTAACAGAAATAGACATCAAAGGCGTCTTCCTTCCTCCCTGAATGCAAAAAGCGTACAACCGCGTTTTCCAGGCAAAGGCGGTCAATATCCTTTTCCTGGTTGAAAGGAATCTGGCGCGGCCCCAGGCTGGTGCCCTCCCGGTCCGATGCATCTTCCCAGGTGGTCGCCTTGGTCAGATCAAAGCGGAGCCCTTCGCAGTCCTCCCGCAGAAACCGGACGGCGGCCTGCTCCAGACCGTTCTGCGGCCCGCCCCGGGGCGGCAATGCATGGCGCAACATGGTGTAACTCACGGTTTTACCTCCCAATCCTGTTGTTCGGATCGCCTTTTTCCTGCTTGAAAGAGGGGCGACGTGCTGTGTCTGTGTTTTTACCGGATCAATCCAGAAACATACAATTCCACAATCCGGTTTCAGTATAACACCCCGCTGCGGCAATAACAAGAGAGTCCCCCGCCCGCCCCGGTCAAAAGCCCGGGTGCCGGCGCAAAGATTTTTGTTGATTGCTATTTTTTTGTACTTGCTGTAGAATGAAGTCAATGGAAAGATCGGCGCCAAACGGCGGAAAGGGTTGTAACTTATGGAAAAATATATTACCCGGGGCAGGAAAATCCTTCTTTTCTGCTTTCCTCTGGCCTGCGGCCTGATCGGGTTGGCGGTGGTGGCAGGGGAACCCTTGCTGGATTCCCTGTACCGGTGCATCGGCATGTACCTTTTGGATTACGGGGACACGCCCCCCAACCTGTGGGTGGAGGTCGCCCGCTGGACCGCCCCTCTTGCCACCGCCAGCTGGGTGGTGCTGGCCTTTGGGGCGCTGCGCCGGGTTTTGTGCGGCTGGCTGCGCTACCTGCGGGCAGACAGTGTGGCCGTCTATGGGCAGGGGCCCGCGGTTGCCCTGTTGCTGGATCAGCTGGGAAACCGGGGTGTGGCCGGCGGGCAAAGCCTGCTGCCTGCCCACCGGTACATACTTGTGGGGCCGGAAGAGAAAAACCTGTCTTTCTACCGGGAGCACCAGCGGGAACTGGCCGACAAACCGGTCTACCTGCAAAGCCATTCTCTGTCTCCCCTGGCCAGCAACCATCCGCTTTTAAAATTTTTCTGCCCGGAGGCCAATGCCGCCCGGCTTTTCTGGCAAAAGCGCGGGCTGTATCAAATTTCCTGCCGGAAAAAGCATCAGCTTCAGATCGTTCTGCTGGGGTTTGGCCGGTTGGGAGAGGAACTGCTTCTTCGGGGGCTGCAAGTCAACATCTTTGCCCCGGATCAGTGCATCCAGTACCACATTTTTGGGGGCGGTGAACGCTTTGAGGCCATCCACACAGGGATCGCCCGGATAGAGGACCCGGTGGTCTTCCACCGGGAGCCCTGGTATACCCGGCTTGACCTGGTGGAACAGGCGGACTTGTTGCTGGTGTTGGAACAGGAGGACCAGCCCCATCTACTGGAAGATTTGCTGCTGGCCACCACACGGCAGACGGTGGATGTCTTTGCCGGGGACGCCCTGGCGGCCACCCCGCTGGAACAGAATCCCCGGCTGCACATTTTCCCCTGGGAGCAGCGGGCCTATACCCCGGAAATCCTGCTGGACGACCTTCTTCTGGCGCGGGCCAAGGCCATCAACCTGCGCTACAGCCACCTGTATGGCAAGGTGGCGGAAACAGCGGAAAACCGGGAGACTGAATGGGCCAGGCTGGACCCCTTCACCCGGGAATCCAACATCAGCGCCGCAGACTACCATCAGGTACGGCTGGAGATGCTGGCGGCCCTGGGTTTGCCTGCCTCGGCGCAAGCGTTGCCCGAGCAAGCCCTGGAATTGCTGGCGGAGTTGGAACACATCCGGTGGTGTCGTTACCATTATCTGCACAATTGGGTCTGGGGCCAGCCGGAGGACGGAAAACGCAAGGACCCTGTCCGGCGAATCCACGCCGATCTGGTTCCCTATGGGCAGCTCACAGAAGCGGAAAAGGAAAAAGACCGGGAAAACATCCGCATCCTTCTGTCGGTGGAATGATCCCCCGGAAATGCCGAACCCAAAAGCAGCAAAAAAGGCAGCCTGTGCCGCGGCACAGGCTGCCTTTTTACGGTTGTATTCCCTAACGCCGGGGTAAAAACCGCCGCAGGAAAGGCGGGGCACCCAGTTCCCGCTCAGTTCAGGATTTGCCGGACGACCCCGGCGTTTTGCGCATAAGCGGGGTTTTCCGGGTCCACACGTGCCAGTTCCTCCCACAGGGCAAGCGCCTGTTCCAGATAGTAGGAGTAGTAACCGTCGGGCGCAAGGCAGGCCATGTCGTAGTGCATCCTGGCCAGCTGGTCACGGCGATGCAGGTTACCGGGGTTTTCCTGCACAAAAACTTCTGCACAGTCAATGGCCAGTTCGTAGGCGGATTCTGCCGCCTCCCGATCCTGGGCATCCCGGAAGATTTCAGCCTGGTCCCGCAGGTCCTGCACCAGCAGCCATATCTGGTTGGCGGCGTATTCCGGCAGGGAACACCCTTCGTAGCGCGAAATCTGCGGGAACAGCGCAGGAATGTTTTTGACCTTTTCGATGTACTGGTTTGCGTAGGTTTCAGCCTCATCAAAAGTTTTTTCGGCCAGGCAAATCCCCGCAAGGAGCCGGTACGCGTAGGCGGCCAGGCTGCAGGCCGCAAGATTGCCGGGTTCCAGCTGGAAAATCTGCTCGCGCAATTGGCAAAAGTGCAGCGCACAGGGCTTTGCCGCGGCGTATTGCTTGCAGCGTCGCGCTGCGGCGATATACCGGCTGCAGGCATCCGCCGCCTGGTGCAGCCGCTCTTTTTCCGGCTGCCGGCTGTCTGCGGTTTCCCAAAGTTCCAGATACCGCTGGTAATAGGGGCGGGCTTTTTCCCAGTTGTCTTGCCCGGCGTAGTATTCGCCCAGTTCGCCGTTGGCTTCAGCCGCATGAAGCCGGTTGGGCAGGGAGGGGTCGTTTTCCCACAGTTCTTCCGCAAGGGTCAGGGCTTTGGTAAGCTGGGGCAGGGCGTCCGGCTTTGCTTTCCAGTGCTGGAGCATATCCGCCAAATTCTGGCGGTAGATGGCAAGCGCTTCCCTGTAGAAAGCCACCGAGGGGTCAGCGGCTATCGCCTGTTCACAGATGCGGATGCTCTCTTTTTTATGGGCCAGGGCCCTTTCGTAGTCCGCCTCGGCCTGAGCCCAACCGCTTTGGACCTGATGGTCGGAAGCCAGCGAAACCAGGTCGTCCACAGACTTTGTCTGCCGGTAGATTTCCTCGTTCAGCGCAAAACTTTTCCGGTAGGCTTCTTTTTCGTTGTCCGTATAGCGGTCATCCAGATAGGCCCGTTCTGCATAAACCTGCCCCATGCGGGCCCAGTAGCCGCTCAATGCCCGCTTGGCCTCTATATCGCCGCAGAGGTCAGCCGCTTTCTGTGCCGATGCAATGGCCTGGGAAAGCAGGCGTATCTCCGCTTCCGATTCATCCCGCAAGCCGTAATAACGGCTCAGGCGATCCTGGGTAAAGGCCATATCCAGCCACAGCAGCGAGGATTCGTACCGCCGGGTCAGCTTTTCAAAAATTTCCAGTGCTTTCTGGTAGGTATCCCGGATTTCGGGGTCTGCGTGGCCGGGTGAAGATTTCAGGAAAATCAGGGTATCGCCCACCGTGTTGAATCCGGCCCCCAATTTGCGCAGGTTCTGCATCGACGGCTCCTGGTCGGCGCATTTTTGCAGCAGCGGCAGGGCCTTGTGACCGTAGTCGGCGGCCTCTGTCATAAGGCGTTGTTTTGCATACAACTGGCTCAGATCCAAATAGCAGGTGGCCAGCTGCCCCAGACCTTCCGGTGTGCCGGAATCTTCCAGCCTTTCGGCCAGGGGCAGAACCTCATCATATTCCTTCATGGCGCCGGTCAGGTTCTTTTGCTCCGTCAGCAGACGGCCGCACTGTATCCCCATGATCAGCCGGCAGCTCATGGTGTCGGTGCTGTGAAGCTGCTCATCCGCCAGCCGGGTCAGCCGTTTCCCTTCGCGGAACATTTCCAGTGCCCCGGCCAGGTCACCCTTGGTACGGCGGAACTGCCCCAGCCGGTCATAGCTGATCGCCAGGGCACGCATGGCCTCCCAGGTAGGCTGGTCTTTGACCCATCGGCTGGCCAGTGCAAGGTAGGCTTGCAGTTCCCGCTCAGCCTCGGCCAATTTTCCCTGCGCCTCCAGGCAGCGCGCCTGCCGGGAATGCAGCCACAGGGTATAGGCGCGCACTGCATCCGGGTCAAGCCGGGCGGCGATCTGTGTCAGCTGCCTGTGGGCGTCCCGGCAGACCTCCGCCGCGCAGGGGATATCCTCCACCTCCAGGTACAGTTCGGCCAGCTGCTGCATATCCTGCAGCAGCGCTTCCCCGTTTTTGCCGGTTTCGGCAAAGTCTTGCCGACGCCGCGCCACGAGCGTTTGCTGCCAGGCAATGGCCTTGTCCTGATCCAACGGCACACCGTTCCCTCTGCGGTACAGCTGTACCAGCTTTTCCATGGCCTGGGGCAGCCCGCCTTCCGCCGAGCGGGTAATCAGTTGCACACCACGGGCCGGGTCCACTTCCACGTCGATCCCGTTCAGATACGCCAACCCGATAAACAGCAGATGTTCCGGCGAACTGTCGGTTTCCCGCAGGGCGATATCACGGAAGATATCGGCCAGCGTGGCAGAAAGCCCCTGCTTGTCCTGTTTGCCAACACACTTGGGCAGGGATTTGAAGTGCCACTTGAGCAGCAACCGGTTGGTATCCTGCAGTTCTACCGGCAGGATTTTCTTTTTCTCTTTCTGTGCCATGGGGTATTCCACGTCCATGACATAATTTTTCTCATTGACAAGGTTTGGCGTTACCGCCAGAGCAAACAGGGTGCTCTTTTGCAGAGCTGAGCGTATGGAATCGTTGAAATCCTCGCCGGGGACAAGAAATTCATCGTACCAGATCGCAATATCGCGGCAGAATT
>DXBO01000019.1 GCA_019116485.1 Candidatus Gemmiger excrementavium | reverse complement strand
GACATCTACAGCATTGGAAATTAGCCTTACAAACATCTTTCTAATTTCTTCTTCTCCGAGACAATTCTTGGCTTGTTCAAATGCCTGCCCAACTACTTGCTGTTTTGGTTCATCAAGACACTCTGCTGGCTTTGCGCTCAGTTCCTTTGCAAGTTCATCTTTAAAGATTTTCAAATCATAAGCGTCCTTCGCTCGCTTTTTTTCAGCGGAGAGATGAACTTTGCCCGTCAAATGATATAACAAATCCGCCAAAAAACTTCCTGCTTCTGTAGCAGCAGGAAGCACAAGTGCCTTTGCTGATTCGTCGACACATTTTGGCAAAGCCTGCACGGTTATCTTTTTTTCATTTTCGTCTGCCACTTTTCTCATCCTTTCAAACGGAGATTATTTCATGAAAAAAATTATTCTTATATTCAAAATACTTGTTCGTGAGCAAAAAGTCAAATTTTACGATACCGTTTGCGCCCTCTGCGAAAAGATTGAACAGTTTCTTGTTCAAAATCAAAGTTTCAGGAGGTGACCCGCCGTGCAGACCATGGATTTGTCCCTCAATCCCACCATGGGCTGTGATGCTGACGAACTGATGGATTGCCTGGATGTTGTGGAGCAGGTCATCGACGAGGCGAACGCCCAGAAAGAAAAGCTCGACCGCCGCTTTGCCCGCTATGCGCCAAACCGCGCCCAGCGCCGCGCGGCCCGGCGATGAACCTGCTGGTGGACGACCTGCCCACAGCAGTGTGCGGCACCCCGGTCCGCACCGATTACCGCTACATGGTCCTGCTGGAGCAGCTGCTGAAGGACCCGGAAATGAGCGGGGCGGAAAAAATCGGCGCAGCCCTGGACCTGTTGTATATCCGGCAGCCCGCCGCCAGCCTGAAAGAAGCCTGGGACGGGCTGCTCTGGTTTTACCGCTGTGGGGAAAGCAATGAATACCGGCAGGGCGCCGCGCCGCAGCGTTCTGACCGGCCCGTTTATGACTTCGACCAGGATGCCGCCTATATTTACGCAGCTTTCCGGCAGGTGTACGGCATCGACCTGCAGGCAGGGCCCCTGCACTGGTGGGCCTTCCGGGCGCTGCTGAGCAGCTTGCCGGACAGCTGCCTGATGGGCAGGATCATGGGCTGGCGCGCCACCGACACCCGCAAGCTCAAAGGAGCAGAAAAGCGCCACGTCGAGAAGATGCAGCGCCTGTTTGCCATCAAGGGGCACAGCGCCGGACATGCACTGACGCTGGCCGAGCAGGAAGCCGCCTACAAGGCGTGGGTGGATGAACGCTTCCGCGCTGCAGAGGAATGGATGGCGCAAAAGCCTGTAAAGTGAGGTGACACAGATGGCTGCGGATTTTACTGTCCGGGGCGATACCAAGCTGGATGGTTCCGGCTTTTCGGAGGGGCTTTCCCGGATGGGGAACCTGGCGGCCAAGGGCTTGAAGGTCGTCGGGGCCTCGCTGGCCGCGGCGGGCGTGGCGGTGGGCGCCCTGGCGAAACAGAGCCTGGACGCCTACTCCGACTATGAGCAGATGGTGGGCGGCGTGAAAACTCTGTTCGGTACTGAGGCCGCCAGCGTGGAAGAATATGCCGCCTCTGTGGGCAAGTCGGTGGGCGAAGTTCAGGGCGAGTATGACGCCCTGGTCGCCGCCCAGAACAAGGTCTTTGCCGACGCCAAAAATGCCTACAAAGATGCGGGCATGTCCGCCAACGCCTACATGCAGACGGTCACCAGCTTCTCGGCCCGCTTGCTGCAGGGCCTGGGCGGCGACAGCCAGAAGGCCGCTGAGATCGCTAACATGGCGGTCGTCGATATGTCCGACAACGTGAACAAGATGGGCAGTTCGATGACCGACGTGCAGAACGCCTACCAGGGGTTCGCCAAGCAGAACTACACGATGCTGGACAACCTCAAGCTGGGCTACGGCGGCACCCAGGCGGAGATGGCACGGCTCATCAATGACAGTGGCGTGCTGGGCGATACTATGACGGTGACCGCTGAGACTGTCAACAACGTGTCGTTCGACAAGATCATCGAGGCCATCCATACCATCCAGACCGAGATGGGCATCACCGGCACCACGGCGAAGGAAGCCTCCACCACCATTGCGGGCAGTGTCAGCCAGATGAGCGCCGCCTGGACCAACTGGCTCACCGCCCTGGCCGACCCGTCCCAGGACCTCAGCCAGCTGACGACCGCGCTGCTCGACAGCATCGTCAACGTGGGCAAGAACGTGGTCCCGCGCCTGATGGAGATCCTCCCGGCGCTGGGGAGCGGCCTTGTCAGCCTGGCTTCGGGGCTGGCCGGGTATATCCCCGGCGCGGTCCAGCAGCTGCTGCCCGCCCTCGTCACGGGGGCCACCTCCCTGCTGCAGGGTCTGGCCGGTATGCTGCCGGGGCTCATCACCTCCGCCTTTTCCGCTTTGCCGGACGTGTTCAGCACGCTGTTTGCCGCTGCGCCGGGGCTGGCGTCCGCCGGTATGCAGATCGTGCAGACGCTGGGCAACGCCATCACCCAGTACGGCCCCACCCTGATGCAGAATGGACTTGCCATGATCCAGCAGCTGGGCCAGGGGCTGGTGCAGGGTATCCCGACCTTTTTGGCCCAGGCCTTGCCCATGCTGCTGCAGTTTACCAGCAACCTGCGGGCCAACTTCGGGCAGATCGTCAATGCGGGCATCGAACTGATCCTCAACTTGGCGCAGGGGCTGATCGCGGCGCTGCCCACCCTCATCACCTACGTGCCGCAGATCGTTACCAATATTGCGGGGCTCATCAACGACAACGCCCCCAAGCTGCTGGCGGCAGGTCTGAAGCTCATCGTCATGCTGGGGCAGGGGCTGCTCCAGGCCATCCCTACCCTGATTGCCAACCTGCCACAGATCATCCAGGCCGTCGTGAACGTGTTCACGGCCTTCAACTGGGTGAGCCTGGGCAGCAACATCATTTCACTGCTCAAGGATGGGATCACCAGCATGGTGGGCGCGGTGCAGGGCGCAGGTCAGTCCATCTTCAACGCGGTCAAAAACGCCATCATGAACCTGCCTGCCGCTTTGGGCAATATTGCCTCGGCGGCAAGTTCGGCCTTTACCGGCGCACTGAACGGGCTGGCAGCGGCTGCCGCTTCGATCGCTTATAACATCCTCAACGGCATCATCAGCGCCATCACCGCGCTGCCCGGCAGACTGCTTTCCATTGCGACCAGTGCCATTTCGTCCTTCAAAAATGCGTTTCTTTCGATGGATTGGGCCAGTATCGGCGCCAATATCATCAAAGGCATCATCAGCGGCATCGGCTCCGCGGTGGGTGGTCTGGTAGACGCGGCCGTCAATGCGGCAAAGTCGGCGTTTGAGGCGGCCAAAAACTTCCTTGGCATCAATTCTCCTTCCCACTTGTTCCGGGATGAAGTCGGCAAAATGATCCCCGCCGGCATGGCCGTCGGTGTCACAAAGTACACCGACCCTGCACTCCGTTCTGTCCAGGATATGGCACAGCGCATGGTCCAGGCCGGACAGGCGGCCACGGCTCAGATGCAGGCCCGCACGGCGTCCGGCTATGCCCGCGCCTCTTCTGGCTCTGCATCCATGGAAACGGCGCCGGTCACTCAGTCCCACACCCAGTATATCTACTTCGAGCAACCGATGCAGGCCCCGGACGAGATCGCCCGGGCGCTGCGCATCCAACAAACTTACGGATTGGCAGGTGCGCGCTGATATGGACAGAGACGTTATTGCCCGCATCGTCCGCAGCGACGGTGCCGAGCTGATCGCCGACGAGACCGACTGGGGCCTGACCGCCATCGACGGGGCCGCCGCTCCCGAATACGAGTTGTTTACCGAGAAAAACGCGACTGATGACGGCGACACCGTCACGGGGAAGCGCGTGGCCGCCCGCGATCTGGAACTGGAAGCAGCTGTCATGGATACCCGGTTCAATGATACGCTGCGGGACCGCGCCAAACGCTTCTTCAATCCCAAATACAGCTATCAAGTCTACCTGACCTATATGGGGACCACCTACTGGCTGGCTGCGGAGCTCTCGGCCTTCAAGGCCCCGAACTCCCAGATCGACGAAAAGCAGACCTGGTCCGCCTACTTCCTCGCCGCCAACCCCTATTGGCAAAGCGTGGACGACTTCGGCCAGGACATCGCCGCCATCACGCCCCGCTGGGGCTTCCCCTACATGGACCACCCCACCTATGGCGTGCTGGTGGACGTGGCGAACTTCACCCGCTCGGTCATCTTCGAGTACGACGGCGACGTGCCCGCCTACCCCACCATCATCCTGACAGCGGACGATGCCGTCACCAACCCCAAGATCATCAAGGACGACGCTTATGTCCGCCTCATCGATGAACTGGTCAAGGGGGACCGGGTCGAGATCGACACCAACCCGCGGCATATCCGTATCACAAAAAATGGTGTGAATGTGCTCAACAAGACCGACCGGGGCAGCCGCTTCACCGGCCTGCAGATGACCCCCGGCACCAACACCGTGCGGTATGAGGCCGACTACGGCGACAACAACCTGCACGTGGTCCTGCGCTACAACAAACAGTATCTGGGGGTGTGACGATGGAACTTTTGGCGCTTGATTCCAGCTTCCAGCCCATCGCCTACCTGCCCTACTTCAACTTACAGTGGACGCGGGAATATTACAAGATTGGTCAGTTCAGTGTCCAGGTCGCCGCGGCCAGCTATGACCCGGCCATGGCCTATCTGTATAACGCCGACCGCCCCGAGACCGGCATCATCCAAAAAGTGGAACTCACCGAGACCGTCAAAGGCCGGTTCGTGCAGCTTTCGGGGTATTTCCTCGAAGCCATCCTCAACGACAAGGCGGTCTACCCGACCTACTACGCCAACGGCAGCATCCCGGCCACCGTGGTGGCCATGCTGCGCCAGTACAAGGACGACATCCCCCTGTTGACGGTGGCTGACGCCCCGGCGGAACAGGCTGATGAGACCTCCTGGCAGGAGACCGGCGGCCAGCTGGCCGATGTGGCCTACACCAAGCTGCAGACCGTGCAGCACAGCCTGCGCTGCCGGTACGACTACCAGGCGGGCATCATCACGGCCGAGGTCTGGCAGGGGCTGGACCGCACCCAGGAGCAGACCGCCAACCCCTTTGTGACTTTTTCGGACGGCTTCGGCAATCTGACCGAGGTGGACGCTTCCTCCGACCGCTCCAACTATAAGAATTATGCCATCGTGGCCGGGCAGGACCAGGAGGAAAACCGCAAGCTGGCCTATGCGGACCTGTCCGGCGGCGGGTATAAGCGTGTGCTGTTCGTGGACGCCAGCGGCGAGCGCTGGGACCCTGAGGAGCAGACCGAGGCCGAGTATCTGGCCGGCTTGCAGCAGAAGGGCCTGGACGAGCTGCTGAATTACCAGATCATCCAGAACGTGGACATCCAGGCGGCGTCCAGCGGGTTTGAGTACCTGCAGGACTGGGACCTGGGCGACAAGGTGGACGTGATCGTGGAGGACATCGGCCTGGCCATGCAGGCCCGCATCGTCACCGTGCGGGAGGTGGTCAAGCAGAACAACCACACGGTGGAGATCGAACTGGGCGACAAAAAGCTGACCGACATCCAGAAAGCGAGGCTGATCTACTAAATGCAATCCTATCCGTTTACGTCGCAGGTCACCTACGACGAGCAGGGCCTGCCGCTGTACGACCGCGCGGTGGACAGTGAGTTCCTGCGCGCCGTCTTTGCGGCGTACTTTTCTGACGGCATCTTCTACAAGCCCACCAACGCCCTGCAGGTGGTGGCCGGGACCGGCCTGCAGGTGCAGGTCAACCCCGGCATCTGCCACATCCGCGGGGCCATGGGCATCGAGACTGAGACCCGCACGCTGACGCTGGAAGCGGCCGGCACGTTGCCCCGCATCGACACGGTGGTGGCACGGCTGGACCTGAGCCTGGCGGTGCGCAGCATCGAACTGTACATCGTCAAGGGCACGCCGTCCTCCACCCCGCAGCGCCCCGCCCTGACGCGGGACGCCACCATCTGGGAACTGGGCCTGGCCGACATCGCAGTGGCGGCCAACGCGAGCACCATCACGCAGTCCAGCATCACCGACACCCGGCTGGATACCGAGCGCTGCGGTGTCGTGGCGCAGACCATCGGCAGCCTGGACACCGCGCCCTACTTTGCGCAGCTGACCACGGCCATCGCCGAGCACCAGGAAGAAGCCGAGGCGCAGATCGCCGCCCTGCAGGCCGCCATCGCAGCGGTGGAGGGTGACACGGCGTGGATGCTCAAAGCGCTGTATGACACCAAGAACCGCGGCACCGACGTGTACGACTACGCAGACGATACGGCGGAAACGCACGCCAACGCGGTGGCGGCCAAGTACGAGGCCAAGCTGTCGTTGGATGGCTGGGTGGCCTCCACCAGCGAGGGACAGGCCAACGGCTACACGCTGGCCCAGGAGGTGGCGCTCACGGCGGTGACCCCCGGCGCGCCGACGGTGACCGAGGACAGCGAGTTTTTGACCGGGTGCGGGTATGAGCCCACCAGCGTGGCGGCCACGGATGAGATCCTCGACGAAGTGCTGGCCATCGTCAATGCGGGCGTAACCCGCAGCCTGGATGGAGGCAAGGTGCGAACCGTTGTCAAAGAGAAGCCGAGCGCCGAGATCGTCGTGAACTGGGTCATCAGGACGGAGGTGAGCAGCAATGGGTAATGCGGCGAGGATGCCGAGCGGAATCAAGTTTGCGTACAAGGAAATTATAATCGTGGTACTTACATTAGACGTTGTTCGGGCAAGCATTATAACGGAAAATTCGGTTATCTCTCCAGATAGCAACGAATCTACAGAATATTTTAGGCTTACAACAACAGGAAACGGCACTTATAACGTTAAGGCCAACAAGGATGGGTATTACGCTATTGTGGCTTCCCGGCAGTTGATTAAGGATGCACCAAAAGTGTTCTATAGTGCCGGAGACGTTATAAGTTCTGGAGGGCCATCAAGAGGAACAGTATATAAATATATTGTTGCTTTTTAGTGAATATCGGAAAAGTGAGGGCGGTTTATGAAAACTTACGACGAAAAAACTTTCGAGCTCATCGAGAACCCCGACCTCTCGGCAGGCTACACCTACCCGGGCAAGCGGTACGTGGGCACCGAGCGGGTGATCCTTAGAGGCACCGTTGCCCTCTACCCGCCCAGCGGGTTGGGCTATGACAAGCCCGTATACGAAGACTGCCTGTTTTTCCACCCGTGGGAGCCTGGCGAAAAGCCTGGGACTGATCCGCAGCCGTCCGACGTAGAAACACGCTTGGCCAACCTGGAAGACCAACTGACGGCTACCAAAATTTTGCTGGGGGTGGAGTGAATGACGCTGGTTGAACTGGCAAGGCAGCTGCGGCCCATCATTGAGCAAGCGGTCTCTGCCGCGTTGGATGATGCCACCGCGCTTCAGAGCGTGCCGCTGTTTCCCACCTGGGTGATTGGTCTGGAAGTAGCCAAAGATGCACGATACCTGTACGGCGGCACGTTGTACCGCTGTGTGCAGGCCCACACTACACAGGACGGCTGGGAGCCGGACAAGACGTCGGCACTGTGGGTAGTCGTATCGCTGGAGGAATGGCCGGATTTTGTGCAGCCCACCGGCGCGCACGACGCCTACAACACAGGGGACAAGGTCACGTTCAACGGAGCCCATTACATCTGCACCATGGACGGCTGCACCTGGAGCCCCGAGGCCTACCCGGCAGCGTGGCAAAAACAATAAGGAGGTACAGTACATATGGCACAAACACAAACTTTGATCCCGTTGTCCACCCAGGCATTGGACAACATTCTGCAGGTCAGCATCTGCCTGGGCCGGGTGCAGATCGTCTACAGCTACGGCTGCTACGGCTATACTCGGGGCAGCGGCACCACCTGGCACGGCGGCCTGGACCTGGTCTGCCTGGACGATACCACCATCCGTATGCCGTACTACACGGCAAAGGATGGCACCCGGCGGGCCATCAAAGGCACCGTAGTCACGGCCCGCATCGTCACTGACCACACCAACCTCACCTGGGAGTGGGGGTACTATGTATGTGTCCGTTTGGACGACGCCCAAACCCCCGACGAAGTGAACTACCTCTATTTCTGCCACTGCCGCCAGCTGCTGGTTAAGGCAGGCGACCGGGTAAGCAGCGGCGACGCCCTGGCCATTCAGGGCCAGACCGGCAACGCCGCAGGCGGGTACGACCACTGCCATTTTGAGGTCCGCGCCACTGCCACCGGCATCGGCCTGGACCCCACGGCCTACAGCGGCACCGACAACGCGGTGGGAATCTACGGTACAAAACCTGTAACCGAGCCGGACAAACCCGCGCAAGACCTCACCGCAGTGCCCAACAGCCAGTTTTCCAACATCCAGCTGGTGAGCCTGGCCCCCCTCACCGATGAGCAGATGCGCCAGGCAGACACCCTGGCCGAGGCCCTGGGCCTGCCCGACGATAGGCGCTACAAGCAGCTGCATCTGGGCGACGGCTATTTTGCCGCGGTCTTTGCCGTGAGCAACGGCGACGCCATGCAGGTGATGGCCCTGGCTCAGCGCAACGGCTGGTCCACGCTGGAGCGTTACCACAGCCGGTTTGTTTTGTAATGCGGGCAAACGCCCCGAAAGGAGTATACCATGGAAAAAGAAAACATCTTCCTCTGGAGCAAGGCGGTCATCGTGGCCGCAGCCGCCGCATTCACGGCGGCCTTCGGCTGGCTGGGCTGGCTGGTGTTTGCCTGGGTCTGCTGCATGGTGCTGGATTGGATCAGCGGCAGCGCGGCGGCCGCCGCCAAGGGCGACTGGTCCAGCGCCCAGGCGCGGGCTGGCATCTGGCACAAGGCGGGCATGATCGTGGTGGTGCTGGTGGCTGCCCTGGCCGACCGTGTTCTGGCCATGGCCGTGACCCACCTGCCCGGCCTGGACCTGCAGTACACGACGCTGGTCTTGCCGGTGATCCTGGTGTGGTACATTTTCACCGAACTGGGTTCCATCGCAGAGAACGCCGCCGACATGGGCGCCCCTGTCCCCTCCTGGCTCATCAAGCTGCTGGCCGCGGGCAAGCTGCTGGCTGAGCAGCAGATCACCCCGCCGGATGACGCCGACGGCGACGGCATCCAGGATTCTATGGAATAATACTGCTTTACACGAAAGTGGGTGATGCACAATGTTCCCATATAACAATTCGCAGGATTATCTGCGTCTGGTGCAGGTTGACGGTTCGGCGCAAATATCACAGGTGAGCGTGAACCCGATGGAACGCATTCTTGTGGTGTGCCGGAACGAGCCGGTTTTTGCTTTTGTTTCGGCGAATGGGTTTGGGCAACCTCAGACCCAGTATTACAAAATGCAACCGTTCACCCCAGCGCAACAGAACGAGAATGTGAGCCGGAGCGAGTTTTCCGCCATGCAGGAACAGCTGAATCAGTTGATCCAGCTTGTGACCCAAAAAGGAGAGACAAAGGAGGCTGTGAAGAATGAACCCGCTGTTTAACGCCATGCAGGGGGCCGGTATGTTTGGCGGAAGCCAGAACGCGTCCATGATGAATACTGTTCAGAACATTATGAATATGGCGCAGGGCAAAGACCCCAACGCCATTGTGAACATGATGATGCAGCGCAACCCGCAGTTCGCGCAGTTCATGCGGGATCACCAGGGGCAGACCCCGGAACAGGTTGCGGCCCAGTACGGGCTGGATTACAACCAGATACGCGCCATGATGGGATAAACGCAGTGCACGGCGTTTATTATATAAAATTATATTTTTTTGAAAGGAGAAAACAATGGAAAACATGATGTCTCCCGCTGATGTGGCGGCGGTCACTCGCAACACCGGGTAGTATGACGGCTTTGGCTTTGGTGGTGGCGGCGCGTTCGCTATGCTCATCATCTTCGCCCTGATTTTTGGCGGCGGTTTTGGTTGGAACCGTGGCCAGAACAACTGTGCTACCACCGAGGACCTGGCGAACGGCTTCAACTTCTCGGCCAGTGCGAACCGGCAGAACGAAATTCTCTCGGAAATCCGGCAGGAGGGGCGTACCACCGACAATGCGATTTGCCGCATTGGGTATCAGAACCTGGAGCAGTTCAACTCCATCATGCGCCAGATCGCAGACTTCTGCTGCACCACCCAGCGCGCCATTGACAGCGTGAAGTTTGATATGGCGAACTACAGTGCGGCTGCCAACGCCAAGACCCAGGAGGTGGGCCAGAAGATTATGGACAAGCTCTGCGGCATGGAGATGGCGCAGAAAGACGCCGTGATCGCCCAGCAGGGTCAGCGGATCGCCGCTCTGGAAGCGGATGCCCGTATGTACGGTGTGGTTCGTTACCCGACTACGGCTACCTATGCCAGCTTCTTCAATCCGTTCTTTGGGTTCGGCAACGGCTGCAACAACATCTGATAAGGCCCGGTTGGCCGTGGGCGGGGGCCACCCCCGCCCTTTTTCTTTTAGAAAGGAGTTTTTTGAATATGGGTTGCAAATCTTTGATCTCTGTTGTGAATGCCGGGAACCAGACCGTTGACGCCAACGGGGTCCCTTCCCTGGGGGCGATCCAGCGCAGACGTTCCTGCAACATGAACCTGAACGGTTCGGGCATTACGATCGTTCAGCCCGGGTACTACAAGGTGGATGTTTCTGCGGTGGTAGAACCGACTGCGGCAGGCCCCGTCACGCTGACCCTTTTGGAAAACGGGGTTCCTGTTCCCGGCGGCATTGCTACCGATACCCCTGTGGCCGCCGGTGATTCCGTTACACTGAACATCAACACCCCGATTATTCGTGTGTTCTGCAATGGCAGCAAAACGCTGACGCTTCGTTTGAGCGCCGCTGCCACGGTGAGTACGGTGTCCATGACCGTGGAGGAAAAATGATGGAAAAGTACATGATCTCCCTGGCGCTGGATGATCTGCAGGACAGCGAAATGCTTTGCGGGTATGCCCGTCAGGCCATGAACGATGGGAATACGGACTTCGCGGCGTTTTTCAAAGACCGGGCCAAACTGCGGATGAAACAGTTCTGGGATGACATGGCGCGGATTTCCAGAATGACGGATTCTGAAAGCATGTGCAGAGCGTTTGTGGATGCACAGAAAGAACGGGTATCCCGGATGGAATACGAAGTGGAACACATGAAATGAGGTGATGTGAATGTATCCGTCTGATAGAGGATAGAACAAGCATGGAGTGGGTGGTGCCTTATCAAGTGTTATTGGCGGGATGATGAACCCCCTTGGACAGTTCGGGTCTAAAATCCCATCAATGGCGGCGGGAATTGCATCGCAGAAACGCCCTTCCAGTGCATCGCAGAAACGCCCTTCCAGTGGTGGAAGCTATGGAGGTGGGAGTTCCGGCGGCGCTTCTTCCAGTGTGAGCGCTTCCGGCTCCGCCCAGGTAAGCGCGCCGCAGATTCCCAATTATCAGTCCCAGGTTCTGGCGCAGTTGAAAGCGGCGCAGGAGGCGGAGCAGCGGGCGCGGGATGAGGCGTACAACCGCGCGGCTGCGGCGCAGAAATCCGCTTATGACAACAACGTGAATCAGCTGAATGGTGCAACCAATGCTGCGTTGAGAGAAGCATACATCAACCGCATGCTTTCCCAGCGGAATTTGCAGCAGCAGCTTTCGGCGCAGGGAATCTCCGGCGGCGCCAGCGAGACCACCCAGGCGTCCATGCTGAACAATTACGAGGACAGCCGCAATGAACTGGAAAAGGAACGCCAGCGGCAGCTTGCCGATCTGATGCAGGTTTACCAGAACAACATGGCAGCCCTGGAACAGCAGCGGGCCAGCGGCCAGTCTGCCAGCCTGGGACAGTACCAGCTGGCGCTTGCCAACCTGGCTGCGAACAACGGAGTTGACCTGTTGAGCATGATGCAGGGCACCACGGCCAGCGGACAAACTACACCCAGCGCCCACTACGTAAACGGCGAGTGGGTCTATTACTGATACAAGGGGCGCTTGAAAAAAGCGCCCCTGTTTTTTGGAGGGAAATATGGCAAGACGGACGCGCGG
Organism: Candidatus Gemmiger excrementavium; assembly: GCA_019116485.1. Classification (GTDB taxonomy): domain Bacteria; phylum Bacillota; class Clostridia; order Oscillospirales; family Ruminococcaceae; genus Gemmiger; species Gemmiger excrementavium. The sequence goes on along the minus strand of DXBO01000019.1, from coordinate 5,938 downwards.
TAATATTTTGCTGAACGCTTATGCGAACCGTTATGTGAACGAGCAGGCGTCTAATGTGAACAGAGGACAGAGCAATATCGCCAGCGCCAAAACGCAAGGCGCGCAGCAGATTTCCGCCGTTCCGACCGACCTGCCGGAACTGACGGACTATTCCAGGCAGGTCTACGACAGTATTTTGCAGCATGAAAAGGACCGGCAGGCTGCCTATAAAAAGGCTGTGGAGGAAGCGCAGAAAGCGGCGGAGGCTGCCCAAAAAGCGGCGGCCCGGTCGGCAAGGAGTTCTTCCCGCCGGAGTTCCGGCGGAGGTTCCGGGAAAAGTTCCGGCGGAAGTTCGGACGAGGCGGCGGTTTTGCCCGGAACGGATACGGAAACTGTTGCGGCGGAAGAAACCACTTCCAAAGCGAAAAAGGGCGCGGCGCCGAAAAAAAATGTCGGCCGCCCTCAGAAGAAAACAGTGGAGGAAGTGGCGCGGGAACTTGACCGAAAACAGGACGCCGCCAAAACTGCCCGCTCGAATGAGACCCGTTACGCTGCGCAGGGCGGGCGTGGGGCACGGACCCAGAGTACTGACGTGGGGCTTGCCAGTTCCTACGGCGCTTATGCGCAGGCTCGTGCGGCTCGGGACACAAAAACTGCCCAGACGGAACGTGAGCAAGAGCGGGAAGCTCAGCGCCAGAGAAGCGAGGAGGCCAGACAGCGGACCGCCGCTTATAATGAACAGCGGGAACGCGCACGGCAGGAAATCACAGATAACCTTGCCTTGGACAGCACCTACGCGCAAAATCTGGCGCAGCCCGGGGTCAGACTGGATAAAGACCAGATCGAAGCCGTGCAGGAGTATCTGGACGAACAGGGAAGCGATTACGAATACAGCCGGGAATTGTGGGACCGCAGGAACGCCGGGGAACTTACGACTGCTGAGGTCAACGAACTTCTGAGCACGCGCAACTCACTGAAAAACAAAGTGTCGTTCGGCGGGTTTGGGCAGGACTTGCAGGCGTTTGCCGCTGGCGTAGCAAACGCCATTCCGTTCCTGGACGACATCACAGAAGGGTTCGAAAGTGTTGCTGATGATGCGACTGGCGGAAGATACCGGGAAATCGTGGGCGGAACCACCCCGTCGGAGGCGCTGGAAAATACCGAACAGCAGAACCCCGTTGCAGGGGTGGCCGGACGGTTTGCGGGCAATGCGTTGCTGTACACTGGCGCAAATGCTGCGCTGGAAGGAACACGGTTTGCCAATGCGGCCAGCGCCGCCGGACAACGGGCGGCGGGCGCGTTGAGCAGGGTTCCTGGATTGAATCGGTTTTCCACACAGGGGATGGGAAACGCCATCGGCAACATTATTACCGGGCAGAGCGTTGACCTTGCGCTGGACACCATCCCGAATCTGGCAAACGATATTTCCGAAGGGGCAACGGCCCAGGAGGCGGCTGCCAACGCCGCGCAGAACTTTGGCGTGAACCTTGCCATGAACGTAGGCAGCGAGGCGATACCGGCGCTGTGGAACGCGGGGCGAAATGCAGTGAAGAACGCAGCGGAAAACGCCAGGGCCGCAAGAGGAGTGCAGGAGGCGGTAGACACCGATAACGCCCGCGCAATGGTCGATGCCTATGAAAACGCAAACCTTCCTGACAGTTCCGTTCTGGACGCTGACGCTGCCGCAGAGGGCGTTTTAAGCTACTAGAATCGTCCCTTTGACTTGGATATTTCCCAAGCCGGGGAAGCCCCTGCCGGGGCGTATTCTGCTGTTTCTTTGGGGAATGTGACAGGGGATTTCTATACAGTCCCACGGGACGTGGACGCGATACGGCGCACGGCTCAGAACATCACGGGTACCGGGCGACAGAGCCAGACCACAAGGCAGGTGGAAGATTTCCTCGGTGAAGTGAGCGACGGGTTGACCGCGCCAGATACCTTGCGCAGCGAAGCAGAGGAACTGGCGTCGCGCGTTTACCGGCCTGAAATGTTCACGACCCGCGTCGATGACGACCCTGCCAACCGCGCGTTGCGTGATTACCTGCGCAATACGCAGATACGGGTCGGGGAGCAGGAAGCCGGAGACCTGCTGTATTCCAGCGGGGCAAAGAACCTGTCTGATTACAACCGGCAGAACGCAACCAGATTCTCCCGTACAACCGGTGTTGACTGGGATTCCGCGATGCAGGAACTGAGCGGTATGGATGTAGGCGTTCGCGGCGATACTTTCAACGACCTGCTGGACGCGGTGGAGCGGTCCAGAACCAGGCCAGAAGCTGTGACGGATGAGGATTTGTATAATTCGGCACGGGATTGGACACGAGAACGGCTGCTGACCGGCAGCGACGGAAGTTTTGACGACTACCTGGAACGGGAGAGTTTCAACCCGGAAGCCCCGGATTATCTTCTCCGTGTCTACGACAGGTCACTCAACGGGGATCTGGTGTTGCCGGATTCCATGACCAATACTGCAAGTATTTCTGCGCCGTCCGATCTGCCGGAAAATGCTGTGGGCGCAAAGCGGCAGGAATATGCGGTCGGGGATGTGGTCCCGAACCGTGACTACGCTGCACAGGCTGCTGCACGGCAAGGATTGGACGAGGAACACGCTGCGGCGGTACAGACGTTTGAGCACCGGGTGTGGACGGACAAGGAAGCACAAAGGCAGGCTTTGGAGGACATCAACACCGCTGTCCAGTCGAACGGTGGAGATTTTGATGCAGGCATGGAAAAAATCATCAATGACCTGCGCGACACGAAAGACTGGGACAAAGGCAACATTGCCACGGCGCAGGAGGTAAGGAACCGGCTGCGCACACAGTTCCAGCAGACCCAGCCCGACACGCCGGAGTTTTACCGCCAGCAGGCGCGATACAATGAACTTGTGGGAATGGAAAGCGCCCAGCTGAGCAAGGCGGGCCAGAATTTGCAGGCGGGAAGCATGGACGCAGGGGCGCGCGTGGACGTGGCCGCCCGCCGTGTGAGAGAGCAGTGGGCCAAACAGCACGGGTTGAAAGACAGCAATCTGAAAACGCTTCAGGATGAACTTGACCGTCTGAGCCGTGAACTGAATGCTATCAAACAGGCGGACGTAGACGCTGTGACCGGGATGGGGGATGCGATCCCGAAAGCGAAGACCCCCGCCGGAGATATGAACAAGGAGTTTGGGGAGTTCCTGGAAACGCAGGGGATCAAGACTGACCCGACGGAACAGTTCAATGACCTTGTTGCGCAGGTAAAAAAGATGTGCAGCGACAAGGGCGTTAAGATCAGCGATGAGGCCGCAAAAGAAATTGCCGGAGCGATCCAGAACGGTGCTTCCAAAGAGACCTACTACAACACGCTGCTGAACGAGGCGGCGGGGATCACCGACCTTTCCATGGATGAACTCGCCATAGTGGACGACCTGTACAGTAAGGCTGCCACCCTGCCGGACAGCAAAGAGCGGTATGACCTGGAACAACAGGCGCTGCAGATTATGGCGCGGCATTTGCCTGCCAAGAGTTGGTTTGAACGGTTCGACAATATCCGCTATCTCGCCATGTTGGGAAACACCCGCACCCATGCACGAAACCTGATCGGCAACGTGATGATGAGCGCTGTTTCCAAGGCCAAGGACGAGGTATCGGCGGCCATGCAGCTGCTCATACCGCAGAGCCAGCGCACGCGCGCACTGTACACGCCCCGGGAGATGAAACAGGCGGCGCGGGATTATCTGAACGAAAACGCCTACAGCGCACTGCGGCAGGGCGGGCGGTATAATCTTGCGCAGGGGTTGGAACGTGTGCGCAGTACCTACGGGAACAGCCCGATCGGTCGCGGCCTGCAAAGACTGAGCGACCTGAACAGCAAAGCGCTGGAAAAAGAGGACGAGATTTTCCTGCAAAGCGCTTTTGTGCGCAGCCTTGCCAGCAACCTGACGGCCAAAGGATATGATACCAATATCTTTTCGGCTGCCGACGAGGTGAGCCGGGGCGTGCTGGACAACGCCGTGCAGCAGGCCATTACGGATGCAAAGGACGCCACTTTCCGCGCCGACAATGCCCTGACAGAAATGCTCGGGAAAATCGGGAATCTGGGCGACAAAAAGGGAAGTATAGGGCAAAAGGTTGGGTATATGATTACCAACGGTTTGCTGCCCTTCACCAAGACCCCGGCCAATATTCTGAAAACTTCGTTGGAATATACGCCGGTTGGCGGTGTCGTTGAGGCGGCCTACCGGGGCGCGACCGGGAAAGGCAGTGCGGCGGTAGCCGATGCGCTTGCAAAAGGCATAGTCGGAACCGGGCTGATGGGCGTGGGCTGGTATCTGGCGGACGCTGGGTTGGTTACGGCTGGACAGGACGAAGATACGGAAGGGTACAACGAGACCCTGGGCACCCAAAACTATTCCGTGCGTATTCCGGGCGTTGGAAGCTACACCATCGACTGGGCGTCCCCATCTGCGGTTCCGTTCCTTACGGGTGCGGCGCTTGCGGCGGACGGCATAGACCTGAGTTCGGCGCTGGATGATTCTGGCAAACTGGCCGGACAATTTGTCGACATCATGCGGAAAGCGCTTGACCCTGTGACGGAAATGAGCCTGCTGAGCAGCGTCAACGACTTTCTGGATTCCGTCAGGTACGGGGACGAAAACGCGCTTCTTGGCCTTGTATCTGACCTTGGCACGAGCTACTTCCAGCAGTTTATCCCGACAGCGCTGGGGCAGGTATCCCGTGCCATCGACCCACTGCGGCGCAGCACCTATGGCGGCGGCGATACCCGTTCTGAACGTGACGCCAATTATCTGATACGAAGCACGCTGAACAAAATTCCCGGTCTTTCGCAGGATTCAGAACCTTACATCGACCAGTGGGGCCGCACCGAGGCCAGCCTGGACGGGACAGGGGACGACGCGGGCGGCATCGCCGCACGTCTGGCCTACAACATGCTATCGCCCGGGTATTTCTCTGCTGAGAATGTGACCCCTGTGGACGAGTATGTACAAGGGCTGTATGACGCGACAGGCGACGCCGGGGTTATTCCCCAGAAGGCCGGAAACTATGTGTCGGTGGACGGCAAAGATCGTTACTTTACGCCGGAGGAAAAGACGGAATACGCCGCCACGCGGGGGCAGCTTTCCTATGATTTGCTGGACGAACTTTCCAACAATGCAGTCTTCAACAGCCTTTCGGAGAGCCAGCAGGCGGGCATCGTAAAAGATGTATACAGCCTCAGCAACAAGGTGGGCGCGAATGCGGCGATACCCAGCCTGGATTATTCGGACGACGACGCCTATAGCGTGTACCAGAGTTCCGGGGAACAGGGCGTAGTAGACCTGCTTTTGAGTTCGGCGGCGTTCGATTCCGCTTTGGCAGACAAAAAGAGCAGCAGCGGAGACGCGAACGCAAAACTGACAGACTACGAAAAGTGGAACGCCGTATCCAGCTTGGGGCTGGACGACGAGAGCGCCGTGGATGCTTATCTGGCGCAGCTTCCCGCCAACAGCAGTGTGGGAGAGAAAGCGCAGCAGATCGAAAGCCAGTACGGTGCAAACGTGACGGCAGACTTCCTGACCTATATGTACAACTACAATTATGCTTACGACCGGGCCAAGGAAAATGCTGCCGGGACCGACGAAAAGGTGAGCCAGCAGTGGATAGCGCAGTCTGTCCTGGACCAGCTGGGGTACAGCGACGACCTGAAACGTTTGTTCTGGCAGATGACCAACACGAACTGGAGCGAAAGCAACAACCCATATTGACAGCAAAGCCCTGCACAAAACGTGCAGGGCTTTTTTGTGTTATAATTGTTTGTGCCATCCCGGCGGCATGGCGAGGCCGGAAACGGCTCTGCGGTGCAGGTAGGTGATACCGGCTGGGGTCTTGCCGAGGATCGAGGAAATCTCTTTGTTTTTGGCCCCGTGTATGTACATCAGCACAAGTAAGCGCTTTTCCTCGTCCCGTATGGGGCTTTCCAT
>DXBO01000177.1 GCA_019116485.1 Candidatus Gemmiger excrementavium | reverse complement strand
GTTCGCTTGAATTCCGGCGTGTATCGTTTGTTGGGTTTCCCTTTTGGCATAATAAATCACCCCATCTGTTAGATAGTATATCACACTGTCTAACAAATGGGGTGCTGTTCAGGGCATTGCCCCTGCGGGTGATTTTTGATGGGAGTTCTTTTGGTTCTTTTCTTGCAAGAAAAGAACAATCAGCACTCTGCGCCCTCGCCGCAGCCGTCGCAGTCACTTTCGTAGTGGACGGCGTTACGGGCCAGTTCAGGGTCCAGCCGCTGTGCCACCTGGATCATCAGCGCGCATTCCATCCGTTTGCGGAAAATCTTGCACCCGTATTCATAAGTGCCGTGGATGTCGCCGGTGGCGTGCAGCGCGTTGGCCGCGCAGCCGCCCGCGCAGTACAGCCGCGCCCAGCAATCCTTGCAGTCGGGGCGGGCATAGACGTTGCACAGCTTGAACTCGTCCCGCAGGGCGGTGTTGGTCACGCCGTCCCACACATTGCCCAGCTTGTAATCCGGGTCGCCCACAAACTGGTGGCAGGGATACAGATCGCCCCAGGGGGTCACGGCCATGTACTCGGTGCCCGACCCGCAGCCTGAAATCCGCTTATAGATGCAGGGCCCGTGCTTCAGGTCCAGAATATAATGGTAGAAGGTGATGGGCTTGCCCGCTTTCTGGCGGCGCAGCATGTCGTTGGCCAGCAGCTCGTACTGGTCAAACAGCTTGGGCAGGTCCGCCTCGGTCAGCGCCTCGGGGGAATCGGGCGGGGCCACCACCGGCTCCATGGACAGCTCGGTAAAGCCCAGATCGTCCGCCATGTGGAACAGATCGTTGGTGAAATCCACATTGTGGTGGGTAAAGGTGCCCCGCATGTAATACCCCTGGCCGCCCCGGGCCTTGACCAGCTGCTGGAACTTGGGCACGATGCGGTCATAGCTGCCGTGGCCCGCCAGGTCCACCCGGAACCGGTCATTGACTTCCTTGCGGCCATCCAGGGAAAGCACCACGTTGTGGCATTCCCGGTTGGCCCACTCGATGACTTCCTCGTTGATGCCGATGCCGTTGGTGGTCAGGGTAAACCGGAAGTTCTTGCCGGCGGCTTTCTCAATGCTGCGGGCATAGGCCACCAGCTGCTTGCACACCTCAAAGTTCATCAGCGGTTCGCCGCCGAAAAAGTCCACTTCCAGGTTGCGGCGGGTGCCGGAATTTTCCACCAGGAAATCCAGCGCCCGTTTGCCGGTCTCGAAACTCATCAGGCCCGCCTCGCCGTGGAACTTGCCCTGGGCCGCAAAGCAGTAACTGCAGTTCAGGTTGCAGGTGTGGGCCACATGCAGGCACAGGGCTTTCACCACGTTGGACCGGTTCTTGAAATCAAAGGCATGGTCGGCGTAGGCGTCGGGGGCAAACAGCTTGCCCTCTTTCGTCAGCTCGTCGATGTCGTCCAGGCAATCCTGGATATCGGCGGGGGTCACGTCGGCGCGGCCCGCGTACTTTTTGGCCAGGGCGTCGGCGGCCTGCTGCCGGGTCTGCCCCGCGTCCAGCAGGGCGATGGCGTCGTAGGCGACCTCATCCACGGCATGGACGCTGCCGCTGAACACGTCCAGCACGATGTTGTAGCCGCCCAGTTTGTATTGATGGATCATGGAACTTGCTCCTTTATAACCATAGAAAATGCCGGGCGCCGCACGGGCTGCCCGGCACGATTGCCAGCTTGGTGGAAAAATCAGTTGTCCGCCTTCTCGCAGGGCTGGTTGGCAATGCCGCAGCTGGTCTTGCAGGCGCTCTGGCAAGAGGTCTGGCACTCACCGCAGCCGCCGTTCTCCAGGCTCTTGGCCATGTCACGGGTCTCCAGGGTCTGAATGTGCTTCATACAACAGTCACTCCTTTGCACATTTTGGGATTATCCTTATTGTACACACATCCGGGACCCTTGTCAAGCGGGGGGCGCTTTTCCACCGGCTGTGGAAAACCCGGCGCAAAAACCGCCGCCGGAACGGCAAATCCCGCCGGTTTTCCCCCGTTTCCACCGGGAAAAGGGGGTGGTTTTCCACCGTTTCCACAGAGTTTTCCACAATTTCAACGTGGATAACCCCTTTACGCAGTGGATAACCCGCTGGAAATATACGGAATGTGAACACCCTGTGAACAGGCGGACCGCCCAAAAGGCCCTGCCGGAAATCCCGGCAGGGCCTTTGGTATGCGCCGGACGCCCGGCGGAAGAGCGGTTCAGGAGCGCAGCAGGTATTCGGCGCTGACCCAGCCGCCCTGGTCCACATAGACCCAGCCCTCCACGGTGGAGGACGCGCCGCTTACCCACAGGCGGCAGCCGTAGGGCACCAGGCCCAGGCGGTCATACTCGGTGCCGGGGCCGGCCCGCAGCACCAGCCCTGCGTCGGAATCCGCCATCGCCACGCCGGTATCCGCTGTGTCGGGGGCTACCGCCACACCGGCGGCGGGGAACCGGGCGTTGTCCGGCAGGGTGGGCGGGGTGGTCAGCTGCAGCACGCCCCATTTGCCGTTCTGCCGGGCCCACAGTTTGCCGTCGTGCACGGGGCGCAGCGCCTCGTACTGGCCAAAGTCGATCAGGCAGTTGCCGGTCACGTCGTACAGGGCGTACTGCCCCTCCCGGCAGACCACCACGCAGCCCTCGGTGGCGGCGTAGGGCAGGGGGCCGTCGGGGGTGGCGTTTTGCCACCCGGCGTCAAACGCAAAGGGCAGCACCGTGGCGCCCTGGGCGTTCAGGTAACCCCATTTGCCATCCTGCTGCAGCGGGATCAGCCCGCTGTTGAAAGCGCCCGCGGCCTCGTACCGGGTATCGCTTACCGGGCAGGTGCCGTCGGTCAGCACATAGCCGTCCCAGGCGGTGGCGCAGTCATACTCGATCTGGGTCACCACCCAGCCCGCGCAGGGGGTGGCAGCGGTGTAGACGGCTTCCAGCCAGGTGTCCACGCCGCCGCTGATGTACAGCGAATCCCGTTCCGGCACCCAGTACAGCACCCGGTTGGGGGCGGTGCCCACCGTGTCGGCCATGGACACGCCGGACAGCGAGACCGGCTGGTCTTTCTGCAGCGTCCAGGAGGCGCCGCCCTCATACTCACCGCCGCCGTTGGACAGGATGTAGCGGCCATCCATGCCCAGTTCGATGGTGTCGTACTCGGCAGGGACCACCAGGTTGCCGTCATAGTCGATCAGACCCTGGCGGCCCCCCTGGGAGATCATGCACAGGCCGTCGTCCTTGTGCATGGCAAAGGCGTTGTAGTCCTGCTGGTTGGCGCTGCCCCGCGCCAGCCGCAAAACGTCGATGGTATCGGCCTCAATGGTGGGTTCCACCGCCCACTGCACGGCGGCGGCAGGTTCCGGGGTGGCGGCGGGTTCCTCCGCCACAGAGGCGGCGGACTCCGGCGGCGGGGTGGGGGCTTCGGTGGCCGCCGGGGCAGCGGGGGCGGGGGTGCCGCCGGTGCCGCCGGTGCAGGCGGTCAGCAGCAGGGCCGCCAGGGCCAGGGCGGGCAGGGTACGTTTGCGCATAGGTCTCCTCCTTTGGCGGCAGGGCCGCCTGTTTTCTTTACCTTTTACTATAACATAAGGGCCCCCGCCGGTGCCAGTGCCGGGGCAAAACCCGTCGGAATTGGCGCAAAAACGGCAGGCCCGCCCTTTTACCGCCGGGACGCGGTGTGCTATAATAAAAAAGTATCAGTCTTGAAAATAAGGAGTCCTGTGTATGGCATTGCAACCCTGTGTGCGGATCGCCCTGTGCGACGATACCGCTGCCCTGCTGCCCCGGGTGGAAGCGCTGATCCATGCCGAACTGGCCCGGCGCCCCCATGAGGTACAGGCCTTTGAGACCCCGGCGGCGCTGCTGGAAGCTGCCGGGGCCGCGCCCTTTGATGTGGCGGTGCTGGATATCCAGCTGCCCGGCCAGGACGGCATTGAACTGGGGCGGCGGCTGCTGGCCCTGTGCCCCGACTGCCGCATCATCTTTCTGACGGCTTACATCGCCTACTGCCAGGATGTCTACGATGTGGAACACATCGCCTTTGTACTCAAAGAAGGAATGGACGCCCGCCTGCCCGCCGCCCTGCGCCGTGCCTGTGACCGCCCCGCCCCCGGCGTGGCGGACAGCCGCCGCCTGACCCTGGGCGAGCCGGGCCGGGCCGTACAGATCCCCCAGCGGGATATCCTGTACCTGGAACACCAGGGCCGTGTGACCCGGGTACATACCCTGGGCGGTGAACTGGCCGCCGAGGAAAAGCTGGAGGCGCTGCTGGCCCGGCTGGACCCGGTGGATTTCTGCCAGACCCACAAGAGTTTTGCGGTACACTGGCCTTTTGTGCAGCGGTATGACAAAACCGTCCTGCAGCTGGCCGGGGCGGTGCGGGTGCCCATCAGCCGCAGTTATCAGGCGGCGGTGCGGCGCAGTTTTCTGGCCTATGCGGCCACGCTGGCCCCCACCGGGCAGGAGCAGCCGCTATGAGCGAAACACTGCGCGTTGTGCTGGTCAGCGCCCTGCCGGTGGTGCCGGGCTATTTCCTGGGATTTTACTGGTTCCGCTTTCTGCTGACCCCGCGCAGCAAACGCTGCCACGGGCTGTTTGCCCTGTACTGCCTGGTGGTGCTGACCGCCAAGCCAATCGTGGATTATTACTGGCAGCTCACCGTCGGGGGGCGCTGGGTGGCGATTTTGACGGGTGTCCTGATGGCGGTCACCCTGCCTGTGATGCTGCTGCTCTGTTTCCGTGAGGACTGGCGGCGCAAGATGTTTTTGCTGTTCCCCTTCGTGTGTATCCAAAGCGTGTTCATCATGCCGGTGATCATCGGCATGCTGCGCGGCGGCCTGCCGCTGCAGCCGGCCTGGCAGGGGGGCTTTCTGGTGGCCAGCGCGGTGACCTGCTGGCTGGCCGGGTTGGTCAGCGACAGGCTGCAGCGCCTGGTGGAAAAACTGCCCGCCCCGGTGTATACAGCCTTGGCGGCGGCGTCGCCGCTGGTCAACCTGCTGTTCAATCTGGACCAGGCCCGGGAATCCCTGGCGACCAACAGCCGCCTGGAAGTGGCCGTCCTGCTGACCTGGCGGTTGGTGGTCGAAGGGGTGCTGCTGACGCTGCTGTTTTTCTGGCTTTTGCGGCGTCAGGCCCGGCAGACGGTGGCCATTGCCGCCGCCCGGGAAGCCATGCACCAGCGGGCGGTGGAGGCCCAGCAGCGCAGCCTGACCGCTTTGCGGGCGCTGCGCCGGGACCACCGGCAAAGCCTGGAGCGGGTGCAGCAGCTGCTGGAGGCCGGGCAGCGGGATAAAGCCCTGGACGCGGTGCGGGAACTGACCCGGCACACCGCCCCGGCGGCCCGGCGGTACGCCGACAACCCGGTGGCCGATGTATCCCTGGCCGACGCGGCCCGCCGCTGCGAGGAAGCCGGGGTGACGCTGACGGTGCAGGGCAGCCTGCCCCGGGACTGTACGCTGCCGCCGGTGGACCTGGCCAGCCTGCTGTACAACCTGCTGAGCAACGGGGTGACGGCGGCAGCCGCCGGTCCCCGGCCCGGCTGGGTGACGGCCCGGTTCGTGACCGCGGCGGGGCGGCTGTGCCTGACGGTGGAAAACTCCGCCCCGGCCCGCCCGGCCCGCCGCCGGGGTGCCGGGCACGGGTTCGGGCAAAAGATTCTGCGGGAGATCACCGCCCGCTACGACGGCAGCTATACGCTGGCGGTGGAAAACGGGCGGGCCCGGGCGGTAGCCATGGTCTGCCTGCCCGAAGAAAAGGAGGAAGAAGCCCATGACTGATCTTTGGAACGGTCTCGGTCTGGAAAATCTGTTTGTGGTAGTGGCGCTCATCGCCCTGGCGGTGCCCGCGGGCTTTGGGGCCTACTGGCTGCAGCGCCGCCACACCCTGCGGGAGATGGAGGCCATCGCCATGCAGGAACGCCACCTCTACCGCATGCTGCAGGAGCAGATGCACGACATTGAAAAGCTGCGCATCGCCCAGCACGACGCCAAAAACGAACTGTTTGTGCTGCAGGGCTTCCTGGAACGGGACGAGGACGCCGCCGCCCGGGACTATGTGGCGCAGCTGCTGCGCCGGGAAGAACCCTGACGCCCTGTGCGGTTTTTGCGCTGAATCCGACCAGTTTTGCAAAAGCGGTGGTCACCCCGCCCGCCATATGATATGCTCAGACTGAAAAGGTGCCTGCACCGTTTCGGTCTGATTTTTTTGCCCGAAGGAGGAATCAAGATGAAAAAACTGCTGACCCTGCTTACCGCTCTCTGCCTGGCCCTGCTGCTGACAGGCTGCGGCCCGGGAAAAATCCCGGAGGAACGGCTTCAGGCACTGCTGGGCAAAGAATTTTTGTTTACAGACCGCATGGCGGGCATCGTCTCGGTTACGGTGAACTCCCACCAGTCCCAGGACGGGGTCGATACCGTCAAGGCCACCGTGGTGTCGGACAACGGGTTTACCGTTTATACCGACGATTGTACCATCTATGCCGTGTATAATAAGGAAACAAAAAACTGGGAACTGCAAAGTGTGACTTCGGTGGCTGTGGGGGTGGAGCCCAAGCAACTGCCTACTGCCGCCACGGTTGATGACCTGATGAATGAGGAAGTCTACAGCATGACGGGGTTTGCCGGCGGAAACCCCGAGGCGGTCCTGATGCCCGGCTACACCGTGGGGGAAGCCTCGCTGGATGTCACCAACCCTGTGCGGCCCATAGCGATCCTTCCCCTGGATTTTGAAGGGCAGACCTACGGGTGGTTTACCTTCCACGGCGGTGCTTCGCTGAATCTGGAATACGACCCCCGCTACGGCACCTGGAGCCCCTGCGCCCTGATGCCCGGCACGGAGTTTGATGTGGACTGTGTGCTGGAAGGCCGTACCTATCAGAGCGAGACTTTCCGCGACCATGTGGGCGGGTATACCTCCTACTGGCAGGACTATAACTGGACCGTCACTTTCGGTGAATTCGACTGGCGCCAGGGGGCTATGACCGGCTGCGAGCTGATCTGCTACGACCAGACCGAAAATGTGGATTATATCCACAAGACCGATGTGACCTATGAACTGCGCAACATCAACAAGACCAACAAATTTGATCTGGACAATCCCCACTACGATTGGGTGCTGTACCTGGGCGAAGACGGCTTTTATGAGGACAGCTTTGTGATGCAGACCACCGAGGATACCACCGCCGACACCCTGCTGATGTGGGAATACACCAACTACGCCACCGATTATGTGCTGAACTGCACCCGGATCAGCTGAACGGAAAGGAGAATGCCATGAAAAAGGTACTGTGTGCCCTGTGCGCGGCGGCGCTGCTGCTGACCGCCTGCGGCGGTGGCGAAAGTCAAGAAGGGGCCCCCCAGGCCCAGATGCTGCAAAACCGGCAGAAACAGGTGATCATGTACATAACCCAGACCAATTATGACGAAAACGGCGAGGTAAGCGGGTGGTTCAGGACAGAACACCGGTACGACACAAAAGGCAACCTGCTGGGGATGGATAACTACGACGGTTACGGCTCCTGGTGGGAGAACACCTATAATGCCGATGGCGTTCTGGTCTCCTGTTCCTATTACAATGCCGACGGCCAGAAGACTCAGACCAAATACTATGACATGAACGGGAACCTGACCCGCAGCGAACTTTCGTCTTTCCGGTATTACGCCGACGGGACCCAGGAGCCCTTCACCGAAGTTACGGTTTACACCTATGACGAACAGGGCCGTCTGCAGGAAAGAATCAGCACCGAAGACGGGCAGGAAAAGGTGCACGAGAACTATACATATGAGGATGCCACCCACACCGGTACCATGAGACAGATGATGCTGCTGTATGACAAAGAGGAATATACCACCCAGACGCTGACCTACAATGAGGACTGGCAGGTGCTGACCCGGCACCGCGACCAGGAGGACGGCGGCCTGATGGATGTGGTCTACACCTACGACGACGCCGGCAATCTGCTGAGCGAGGTGTCCAGCGGCGGCAGCGACTACACGGTGGTCTACACCTACGACGCGGACGGCAACATGGTGCAGGGCACCTGCACCTGGAACGGAAAGCTGGACTATGTGCTGGAAAGCACCCTGGGCACGCTGAAGGAGGCCCTGGAACGCCAGGAGATGCTGCAGGCGCAGGAAGAACAGGAAGCACAGGAAGAACAGGAAGCGGCGTCGTAAAACGCTTCCGGCTGCTGTGCGGGAGAGCTGCCCCACCCGGAGAGGGCCCAGCATGCGGCATTGGTGACCGCACCGGAAAGGAAATTTCCTTTCCGGTGCGGCTTTTTTGTTGTTTGCGGCGGCGGGCCGGGCATGGTATAATAGCAGCAAACAGCGAGCGGTCATTTCTTGCGCAGGGAAAAACGGACGGAAAGGCGGGCGGCACAGATGATTCATATTGCCATTGTGGAAGACAACCCCGAGGTGCGGGAACAGCTGATCGGGTATGTGCACCGGTATGAGCGGCAGTACGGCAAAATGTTTGAACTGACGGCCTTTGCCGACGGGGACGAGATCGTGTCGGATTACCGCGCCGTCTATGACATCATCCTGCTGGATATCCAGATGCGCCGCATGGACGGCATGGCCGCCGCCGAGGCCATCCGCAAGGTGGACCGGGATGTGATTTTGATCTTCATCACCAACATGGCGCAGTTCGCCATCCGCGGCTATGCGGTGGATGCGCTGGACTATGTGCTCAAGCCGGTGCCCTATTTCGCGTTTTCCCGCCAGCTGCAAAAGGCGGTGGAGCGGCTGCGCCGCCGGCAGAAGACCTTTCTCACCGTGCCGGTGGAGGGCGGCCTGCGCCGGGTGGATGTGGCCACCCTCTACTACCTGGAAAGCGAGGGCCACTATGTGCGCCTGTATACCGAGGACGGGGAACTGCTGACCGCCGGCAGCCTGAAAGCCTACGAGGAAAAGCTGGCCAACAAACCTTTTGTGCGGTGCAACAGCGGCTACCTGGTCAACCTGGCCCAGGTGCTGGGCGTGCAGCAGAACACCGTGCAGGTGGGCCCCTATACCCTGCAGATCAGCCGCCCTAAAAAGAAAGCCTTTCTGGAAGCGCTGACAGATTATATCGGAGGGGACGCCAAATGACCGCCCTGCCCGATATCCCCCGGCTGTACACCGCCCTGGCGGAATGGCTGGCCTGTCTTTTGTATATCCTGACGCTGCGGCGGCGGTTCGGCGCGGCGGTCACGGCGGTGGTCAGCGGGCTGGTGCTGGCGGCGCTGGGCGCCTTTTTGCAGCTGACCGGCGGCGTGCCCCTGGCCTGGTGGATCCCCTGTATGGCGGCAGCGGTGGCGCTGATGTACGGCTACCTGTGCCTGTGCTGCGCCGTCAGCCCCCGGGATGCCGGCTACTGCTGCGCCCGGACCTTTATCCTGGCGGAGTTTGCCGCCAGCCTGGAATGGCAGCTGCACTGCTACCTGTGGCCCGCCCGCGGCGGCGGCCACCCCCTGGCCCTGGCTCTGCTGGCGGCAGTGTACGGCGGGGTGTACGCCTTTGTCTATTGGTTTGAGTTCCGCCGGGTGCGCCGCAACCCCGATCTGGGCATTACCCGGCGGGCCCTGTTCAGCGCTGTGGTCATGGCGCTGGCGGCCTTTGCGGTGAGCAACCTGGCCTTTACCCAGAAGGGCCAGTCCACCATGAACGTGTTCTACATCCGCACCCTGGTGGACCTGGCGGGGGTGCTGGTGCTGTCCATCCAGCAGGAACAGCTGCTGGAAGCCCGGCTGCACCGGGAACTGGAAGCCATGAATAACGTGCTGTACCACCAGTACGAACAGTACCAGCAAAGCCGGGAAAGTATCCGGCTCATCAACCGCCACTGCCACGACCTGAAACTGCAGATCGCGGCCATCCGGGCAGAGAAGGACCCCGGCAAACAGGCGGCGGCCCTGGACCAGATGGAGAGCGGCATCCGCATGTATGAGGCCCAGAACAAGACCGGCAACCCGGTGCTGGACACCCTGCTTACCGCCAAAAGCCTGTACTGCCAGCAGCACGATATCAACTTTACCTGTGTGGCGGACGGGCATCTTCTGGACTTTATGCCCACAGGGGATATCTGCACCATTGTGGGCACCGCCCTGGACAACGCCACCGAGAGCGTGCTGACCCTGGCCGACGCCGAAAAGCGGCTGATCCGCACGGCGATCTACGCCCAGCACGGCTTTGTGATGCTGCGCTTTGAAAACTACTGCGAGACCCCCGTGGCCCTGGACCGGGACGGCATGCCGCCCCGCGGCTACGGCGTGCGCACCGTGAAAGCCGCCGCCGAAAAATACGGCGGCACCGTGACGGTGCATTGTGAAGAGGAGTGGTTCATCCTGCGGGTGCTGATCCCGCACCGGAACTGAGAGGAAAGGCCGCGGTCATCCGCGGCCTTTTTGCCGGGGTTTCGCGGAATGCACAAAACGGCCCCGGTGAACCTTGTGCAGGTTGTATAGGAAAAATGGGCCCAAAACCGGCGGAACGACAGATTATGCACCAAAACGACAGGTTATGAAAATTTTGTGTAAAGAAAAAGAAACCTGCTATACTGGTATTGCAGCGGGAAGGGGCGCGCGACTTTCCCAACCCCGAAAGGGGGCCCGGCCATGCGGCGGGCGAACCATACCATTGATTTGGAGGGATCTTTTTGGCAAAGCAAAACAAGAAAAAGCTGAGCGCAAAGGCATTTACCGCCATTGTGACGCCGCTTCTGGCGTTGCTGCTGGCGTTCACCATTGCGCTTTGCACCATTGCACCCCTGTCTTACGACCTGGTGCTCCGCGATATTTTTGGTGAGACCGAGTTCAACTTCGGCGACGCTGCCAACGGTGTGGATGCGGAATACTACACCCGCGACATCACCGATTCCAAGGAACTGCAGGCGGCCGAGCAGGCCTTTACCCGCAAGGCGGGCGCCGAAGGCTTTGTGCTGCTCTACAATAAGGACGAGGACGGCAAGGGCCTGCCGGTGGAGGCCGGGTCCAAACTGAGCCTGTTCTCGGCTTCTTCCATCAACCTGCTGGCCGGCGGCACCGGTTCCGGCGTGAGCACCATCTCCAGCGATATGCGCACCGCGCTGCAGGAGCAGGGCTTTACGATCAATGAGTCGCTGTGGAAATTCTACACCGACAACAAGGATACCTACACCCGCGGCGGCGGCGCCGTCATGTACGGCATGGCCGAGGACTGGTCCATCCACGAAGCCCCCATCTCCGCCATCCCCGAGGAGGCCAAGCAGGAGGCCGTGGGCACCACGCCCATCTTCTTCTTCTCCCGCACCGGCGGCGAGGGCCGCGACCTGGGCCGCTACATGGGCGACTGGACCGATGTGGCCGAAGACAAGGACAAGCACTACCTGGAACCCGATTCTGTGGAACTGGGCGTCATCGACTACCTGAACAGCAACTTCGACAACGTGGTCATCGTGGTCAACACCAACAACGTCTTTGAACTGGGCTGGATCAAGGACTACGAGAACATCTCTGCCGTGCTGTGGGCCCCCGGTGCCGGCGGCGACACCTGCCGCTCCATTGCGGATGTGCTCAGCGGCAACATCAACCCCTCCGGCCATCTGGTGGACACCTTCGCCTATGACCTGTTCTCGGCACCCGCCATGCAGAATATGGGCGACATGATGCTGGTCAACAACGGCGAGGATGTGGAAGCCGGCGTCTTCTACGACGAAGGCATCTATGTGGGCTACAAGTACTACGAGACCCGCTATTTTGACAAGACCCTGGAACAGGGCAACCCCGGTGAGTACAACTACGGCGAGACCGTGCAGTATCCCTTCGGCTTCGGCCTGAGCTACACCACCTTTGCCTGGTCTGATTTCCAGATGAGCAATATGGACGAGAACGGCGATATCCAGATCCAGGTCACCGTCACCAACACCGGCGACGTGACCGGCCGTGACGTGGTGCAGGTCTACCTGAACGCCCCCTACACCGACTACGACAAGGCCAATTATGTGGAGAAATCCGCCGTTTCGCTGGTGGGCTTTGAAAAGACCGGCGACCTGGAACCCGGTGCCAGCGAGACCGTGACGATCACCGTCAACCAGAAAGACTTCATCTCCTACGATGATGTGAACGCCAAGACCTACATCCTGGAGGCGGGCGACTACCTGCTGACCGCCGCCCAGAACGCCCACGCCGCCAACAACAACTTCCTGGCCTACACCGGCAAGGAGGGCGACGGCCTGTTCGGCACCCCCGACCCGGCCTTTGTGGGCAAGTGGACCTACAGCTATGCCGGCAACAACGGCGTGGACAACGTAAGCTTTGCCACCTCGGAGACCGGCGCGGCCATCACCAACCAGTTCGACCATGCCAGCTATGACGAGCTGACCCCCCGGGACCAGTACCTGACCCGTCAGGACTGGGTGGGCACCTATCCCAAGACCCACGGCAACCAGGACAGCCAGCGCAAGAGCGAATTCAGCGAGAAGAACGGCTTCACCTGGGAGGTGGAAGTCTCCGACGTGATCAAAGAGGCCATCCAGGCCCGCGGCGCAGACGCATCCCTCAACCCCATGACCGAGGAGGAAGCCGCCTCCATGGCCGGTGTCTACGGCCAGGACGGCGACCTGGAACTGATCGACTTCCGCGGCCGCGACTATGACGAGGTGGAAGCCGAGGGCGGCTGGGATGCCCTGATCGACCAGATGGACGCCAGCGAGCTGGAAAACATCATCCGCAACGGCGGTTACCAGACCCTGGCCTCCAGCAACGCGAGCAAACCCCGCGCCATCGACTACGACGGCCCCTCCGGCCTGAACGAGGGCGGCGTCACCCATGAACCCTACTCCATCACCTACCCCTGCGCCACCAACCTGGCCGCCAGCTGGGACCGCCAGAACTCCTACCTGCACGGCTACTATGTGGGCGAGGATGCCCTGGCCGCCGACGGCAACTGGGGCAACCACACCTACATCGGCCTGATTACCGGCTGGTATGCCCCGGCCATGAACATCCACCGCACCCCGTTTGCGGGCCGTAACTTTGAATATTATTCCGAGGACGGCTTTATCTCCGGCGAACTGGCTCTGCAGGCCGCCAGCGCCTGTGCCGAAAAGGGCGTGTATGCCTACATCAAGCACTTCGCCCTCAACGATCAGGAAGATCACCGCAGCCATGTGGCCACCTTTGCCAACGAGCAGGCCATCCGCGAAATCTACCTCAAGCCCTTCCAGACCTGCATCGAGGAGCGTCCCACCACCACCATCAAGGTGCAGCAGTACGACGCTGAGACCGATACTTACACCGAGACCACTGCGGATATTCCCGCCGTCATGGCTGTCATGTCCTCTTTCAACCGGGTGGGCTGCACCTGGGCGGGCGGCAACTACAACCTGCTGACCGGCGTGCTGCGCAACGAATGGGGCTTTGACGGCACCGTCATCACCGACTACGACAACGGCGGCGTTATGGATACCGAGCAGTGCATCCGCGCCGGCGGCGACCTGAAACTGACCGGTTACGCGGTGGATGCCCCGCTGGATATCACCAACCCGGCTTCCCAGTACTTTGCCCGGCAGGCTCTTAAGCACATCCTGTACACCACCGCCAACTCCAACGCCATGAACGGCATCGTCCACGGCACCACGGTGGGTGAGCTGCCCTTTGCCAACTACTACTTCATCATCATCGGCGAAGTGATCGTGGCCGTTGTCCTGATGGTCTGGGGCATTGTCTCCATCAAGCGCCGCTGGAAGGCGGAAAAGGCAGCCAAGCAGTAATTCTGCTGCAACTGCCGTACCTTCAGGGGGCGGGCCGCCGGCCCGGCGGCATATCCCTGAGAATTTCTGAACAATGGATACGGCTGCGTCTGGCACCTGCCCCCAGGCAGACGCCGGGCGCAGCCTGCTTTGTATCCCGAAAGGAGCGTGTCTATGCCTGATGTGAAAACCATGATCCGGCAGATGACGCTGGAACAAAAATGCGCCCTGCTGTCCGGCGCGGGGACCTTCCAGACCCGGGCGCTGCCCCAGTACGGCATCCCGGCGCTGTGGCTGTCCGACGGGCCCCACGGCGTGCGCAAGCAGGCGGGGGAGAGCGACCACCTGGGGCTGAACCCCAGCGAGCCGGCCACCTGTTTCCCCACGGCGTCCGTTATGGCCGCCAGCTGGGACCCCGCCCTGGGCGAAGAAGTGGGCCGGGCTCTCGGGCAGGAGGCCGCCGCCCAGGACGTGGCGGTGCTGCTGGGCCCCGGGCTCAACACCAAGCGCAGCCCGCTGTGCGGACGCAACTTTGAATATTTTTCCGAGGACCCCTACCTGGCGGGCAAGATGGCGGCGGGGTATATCCGCGGCATCCAGGCCAACGGCGTGGCCGCCTGCCCCAAACATTTTGCCGCCAACAGCCAGGAACTGCGCCGCATGGCCACCGATTCGGTGGTGGATGAGCGCACCCTGCGGGAACTCTACCTGACCAACTTCGAGATCGCCGTTACCGAGGGAAAACCCCGGACCATCATGACCAGCTACAATCTGGTCAACGGCACCTACGCCAACGAGAACGCCCACCTGCTCAAAGAGATCCTGCGGGACACCTGGGGCTTTACCGGCGCCGTCATCACCGACTGGGGCGGGTCCAACGACCACGCCCTGGGCGTCAAGAACGGCTCCACCCTGGAAATGCCCGCCCCGGGCCTGGACTCGGTGCGGGAACTGGTGAAAGCCGTGCGGGAGGGCAAAATCTCGGAGGCGGACATCAATGCCCGGCTGGAGGAACTGCTGACCCTGGCGGACACCACCACCGAGGCGCTGCACAAGGCCCCCAAGACCATTGACTGGGACGTCCACCACGCCCTGGCCCGCCAGGCGGCGGAAAAAAGCATCGTGCTGCTGAAAAACCAGGCCGGTCTGCTGCCCCTGGACCCGGCGGCCAGGGTGGCGGTCATCGGCGATTTTGCCAGAACCCCCCGCTACCAGGGCGCGGGCTCCAGCATGGTCAACGCCCCCCGGGTGGACAGCTTTCTGGAGGCTTTCGGCCAGAGCGGCCTGCACGGCGTGGGCTATGCCCAGGGCTTTGACCGCTTCGGCAAGCCCGACGCGGCCCTGCAGGCCGAGGCGGTGGAACTGGCGGCCAAAGCCGACGTGGTGCTGCTGTTCCTGGGCCTGGATGAGATTCAGGAGAGCGAAGGCATGGACCGCAGCGGCATGAAGCTGGCCCAAAACCAGTTGGACCTGCTGCTGGCGGTACACCGCGCCAACCCCCATGTGGCGGTGGTGCTCAGCTGCGGCAGCGCCGTGGAGACCGGCTGGCAGAGCCATTGCCAGGCGCTGGTCTGGGCGGGGCTGTGCGGCCAGGCCGGGGCGGGCGCCCTGCTGGACGTGCTGACCGGCAAGGCCAACCCCGGCGGCAAGCTGGCCGAGACCTGGCCGATGCACTGCCAGGACAACCCTTCTTATAAGAACTTCGGCGGTGCGGGCCGCACCGTGGAATACCGCGAGGGCCTGTATGTGGGCTACCGCTACTATCAGACCGCCGGTGTGCCGGTGGCGTTCCCCTTCGGCTACGGGCTGAGCTACACCACCTTCGCCTACCGGGACCTGACCGCCACGCCCCAGGGGGTGACCCTGACGGTGGAAAACACCGGCGAGCGCGCCGGGGATGAGATCGTCCAGGTCTACATCGCCAAGCCGGACGCCAAAATCTTCCGCCCCGCCCAGGAACTCAAGGGCTTTGCCCGGGTGCACCTGGAAGCCGGGGAGAGCCGCACTGTCACCATCCCGCTGGACGACAAGGCGTTCCGCTACTGGAACGACCCCGCCGACCACTGGGCCGTGGAGGGCGGCGCCTACGAAGTGCGGGTGGGAGCCTCCTGCCAGGATATCCGCCTGACCGCCACGGTGGAGGTTCCCGCCAGCGGCGACGCCGACCCCTATGCAGGGGTGGGGCTGCCCCATTACACGGCGGGCCAGGTGCAGGACGTGCCCGACGCTGAGTTCGCGGCCCTGCTGGGCCGGGCGATCCCGGCGGGCAAGGTGGCCATTGACCGCAACATGACCCTGGGGGAGATCGGCCATGGCCGCAGCCCCCTGGGCTGGCTGATCCACGCGGTGCACAAACACCTGCTGGAAAAGAGCCTGCAAAAGGGCAAACCCGACCTGAACCTGCTGTTCAACTACAACATGCCGCTGCGGGCCATTGCCAAAATGACCGGCGGGATCGTGAGCATGGGCATGGTGGACGGCCTGGTCATGGAACTGAAAGGGTTCTGGGTCATCGGCATCCTGCGGGTGATCGTGGAAGCCGTCAGGAACCAGATCGCCAACAAGGCCATGGAAAAACGCCTGAAGGAAGGGGGGACCAACCCGTGAACCTGTGGAACCAATTTGCCCAAAAACACCCCGCAGCCGCCCAGTGGGTGCGGGAAGGCGGGCTGTTCGTCATCGTCAGCAACGTCATCACGGTGTTCAAATACCTGATGCTGCAGTTTTTGCCCGCGGCCTTTGCGGGCCTGGGCGACACCGCTTTCGGCTGGCCGGGCATTCCGGTCACGCTGTTCGGCGAGACCTTCCAGTGGAACATCCTGGGCTATGACCAGGCCCACGGCGGGCTGGCCTACTTCTGCGCCTACATGGTGGCCATGGTCATCGGCGAGGTCATCAACTTTCCCATCCAGCGCAACTTCGTGTTCCGCTCCAAGGGCAAGCTGGGGCCCCAGATCGCCTGGTATCTGCTGGCGTTCTGCGTCATTACCTGCATCGTCAACTCCATCAACTGCGTGTGGGTGGCGGTGGCCGGGCTGCTGGTGCCGGATTTCATCTACAACATCGGCACCACGGTGCTCAACGGCGGCATTTCCATGATCGTGTTCTTCTTCGTGAACAAGAAGATTTTCCCCGCGGCGCCCCCGGCGCCCGCCGCCGCGTAAACGTCTTTGCTTTTGTACTGTACGCGGACAATGTATCTACCGGCAAGGAACTGACCCTGACGGCGCCCACCGGCCCGGCCGGTTTGTGGAACCGCCTGACCGGGCAAAGCAACATCTGGACCGGCACGTTCACCGGCCTGCCCAAATACGACAGCGAGAACGGGCACGAGATCAAGTACACGGTAGAAGAAATTGTGCCGGACCACTATGTGGCCACCGTGGACGATACCACCCTGACCGTGACCAACACCCGCAACGGCAACCTGCTGGTGGAAAAGGTCGTGACCGGCACTGACGGCGAAACAAACCGTGCTTTCCATTTTACGGTGGAACTGAGCGATAAGTCGGTCAGCGGTGTGCACGGCGGTGTCACCTTTACCAACGGCGTGGCTGCCTTTACCCTCAAGAGCGGCGACAAGGTGCTGATCGAAGACCTGCCTGCGGGCTGCACCTACACTGTGACCGAGGCGGAAGCCAACGCCGACGGCTACACCACGGTATCCCAGGGTGCGGCCGGCAAGATCGAAGCCGGGCAGACCGCCACGGCACAGATCGAAAACCACCGCGATGCGGCGCCCAGGCCGACCCCCAGCCCCACCCCCGACCCGGAGGAGGAAACTACCGGGACCCCCGGCGGCACGGTGCTGCCCCAGACCAGCGATGATGCCAACCTGACCGCGCTGTATGTCCTGTTGGGCCTAAGCGCCGTGGGACTGGCAGCCCTGGCCGGGTACGGCATCTACCGCCGCAAGAAAGGGCGCTGAGCCGGTTTTGTACGGCCCGCCTGTGACCCTGTAACCCTATAAACCAAAAGCCCCCTGGCTGTACCGCAATATGCGCGGTGCAGACGGGGGGCTTTGCTGTTTTGGGGGCAGTGCAAACGCCCGGCAGGGGGCTGCCGGGCGTGATAGGGGGGAATACAAAAATCAGTCGTGGCGGATGGCTTCCAGGGCGCTGATCTTGACCGCGTTGTTGGCGGGCAGGATGCCCGAGACCAGGCCTACCAGGGTGGCGAACACCAGCGCCGCCAGCATGAGCCAGGGCGGAATCACCGAGATGGAGCCCGAGCCGGAGCCGTAGTAGTACATGCCGCCGCCCATCAGGCCCGACAGGTCGATGGAGGTGCCGAACACCGCCATGATGGCCGACAGGTGGTTGAGTACAAAGCTGACCCCCAGGCTGATGGCCACGCCCACGACGCCGCCCAGAAAGCCGATGCAGGAGCTTTCCATCAAAAACATCAGGCGGATGTTGCCCAGTTCGCAGCCCAGCACCTTCATGACGCCGATCTCGCGGGTGCGCTCATAGATGGCCATGGTCATGGTGTTGATGATGTTGATGGCCGCCACCAGCAGCGATACCGCCGCCACGCCGCCAAAGATCATCTGGCTGCGCAGCACCTGCTGCTGCATATCCTCCCGCTGCTGGTTCATGGAATAGGTGTTGGTAAAGCCCATGTCGTGGATGGCTTGCTCCACATCGCTGACGTTTTTCAGGTCGTCCACCTTCACATACACCTGGTTGTAGCCGTTGGTGGTGGTGGCGGTGATCTTGGCCAGCTTGTTGTAGGCGGCTTCGATCATTTTCAGGTCCTGGATGCGCAGCACGATGTTGCTCTGGGTCCACCAGCCCTTGCTGGCGTCCTGCTGGATGTGGCCCACCACTTCCAGTTCCCAGCTCTGGGTCTTGGCGTCGGCGCCCTCCCCGGTGGAGATGGTCAGCGTCATCTTGTCCTCGTCGGCGTTGACAAAGGGTTCCACCGGGTTGCCCTGGGCGTCGGTCATGCCGGACCAGCGGTATCGCTTGGGGCTGTTCATGCTTTTGCGGGAATCATAAAAATTGTAGCCGGTATCGTCGCATACCAGCACCTGCAGCTTGGCGGCCTTGCTGCTGGCGGGGCCGTTTTCCGGCCAATGGCCCCAGGTCAGCTGGAAGCCCATGGGTTCCAGGGCGTCGGGGTCCACGCCGGTCAGGCTGTACAGGTCCATCACATAGCGGTCATTGCGGCCTGCCGTGATGCTGCCCTGCAAGGAGTAGGGGTTGGCGTAGGGGGTGGCCGCCTGTACATGGGGCAGGGTGCGCAGCTGTTCCAGGGCCACATCGTCCAGGGTCAGCACCTTGCCGTCGGCGTCCACGCTCATGCCGCCGCCATAGACCTGAATCTGGGTCAGGTCGCCCCAGCTTTGCAGCATTTCCTCATTGGCCTGGTTCTGGGCGATGCCCAGGGAGATCATCAGCACCACCATGCAGGTGCCGATCACCACGCCGATCAGTGTCAGTGCCGTGCGGCCTTTGCGCCGGGTCAGGTTGCGCGCGCTCAGCGCCACCTGGTCAGAGATCTTCATCGTCGGCCTCCAGGGCGGCCAGGGCCTTGGCCTTCTTACGCTTGAGCACAATACGCACCACTACGGCCGCGACCACCGCGACGCATACCACGATGAGGACCCAGGCCCAGACGGGCATGCCGGTGGGCTGGGGTTCCATATCCTCCATACCGGGGTCCACAAAGCCGGGGTCGAAGGTCATTTCCTCGGCGGTGGTGGAAAATTCTTTGGTTAGGTTGCGGATCTCGCCGCCGGCGTCCTCATAGGTCAGGGTGATGACGCCGGTCACGGCGCCCGCGGTTTCCGGCGTGATGTCAAAGTCCACGCTGCCCTCGGTGCCGGCGTTCAGGTTGCCCAGGTACTGGTAGCCGCCGGCGCCCAGGTTGGTGCCGGCGATGCTGGCTTCCAGGTTGGAGACCGGGTTCTTGCCCTTGTTCACATACCCCAGGGAGACGCTGCCCGTCTCGCCCAGCATGATGGTGTCGGGCACTTCCAGCTGGCCCAGTTCAAAGCGGTCGGGCTGGCTGATGGGCACCGAGATGGCGGTGGAACCGGACACCGCCTTGCCGGTGATGCTGCCGGTGCCGGTAAGGTTGACCGTGATGTTGGCCACCGTGCCGGTAAAGCCGGAGGCGGGCAGCACCGAGAAGTTGACCGTGCGGGTGGATTCCGGCGGGATGGCGCCGATGTAGCTGGACAGGCTGCCGCTGGACAGGGAGACGTTCTCGGGCAGGGTCAGCGAGACGATGACGTCGTTCAGGTCCTCATTGCCGGAGGTGGCGTACACCCCCAGGGAGAGGTTGAAGGCTTCGCCGGCCACGGCTTTGTCGCCGTAGCTGGAGGAGCGCACCACCAGGTTGGGGGCGGTGGTCTGGTCCTTGTCCACACACTGGCCGATGGAGACGCTGAACTGCTGCATGGGCTTGCTGGTGTCCAGGTAGGTCAGGTTGATGGGCAGCGTATTGCCGCCGCCCTGGTACACCACGTCCCGGAACAGCAGCACATAGCTGTAGTAGTTGTAGTAGGCGTTGGCCGCCTTTTCCGCCTCGCTGGCCTCGCCGTTGCGCACCCGCTGCAGGCGCTGGGTGTCGGGGTCGTCGTTGGACTCAAACAGCTGGCCGATCTCGCCGGTGCCGGTGTACTGGAACACCGAGGAATTGATGCGGGTGGCGATCTCCTCCGGCTCTACGTTATACCGGGCCGAGGAATGGTCCACCACCTGCAGCACAATGTTCACATGGTCACCCACATCCACGGTGGTGATCTCGCCGCCGGCAATGTCGGTGACGGTGTAGCCCACCACATACACCCCGTCTGTGGACGTGGTGGGGGCGGAGGTGTCCGGCGCGGGGGTGGGGGCGGCGGCGCCGTCCTCGGCAAAGGCGGGCAGGGCCAGTGTGGTAAGCAGGGCCAGAATGGCCAGGATGGATGCAAGGCGTTTCAAGATAAGACCTCCAATGGCGGGTAGTTTCGTGGTGTTCGGATGCTTGGAAATAAATAATAAATAATAAATAATAAATGTGGGTGCGCGCCGCGCGCGCAAATGGAAAATGCCCGGGCGGCAGGGCCGGAAAAGGGCAGGGAAGGGAAAAGCGGTACAAGGCAGGGGCACAGGGCGGGGAAATGGCCCCGCTGCGGGACCCGGCGGGGAAAAGTATCCGCGGAAACCCGGTAGGGACCCGGGAACCGGAAGAAAACAGAAAAAGAATCCATGCAAAACAACGAACAGGTGTACCGGGGAGAAGCCTTTTCCCGGTGTTTTTTTGAGCAGGCCGCAGGCCTGCGATCCACCCTATTTATTATTTATTATTTATTCTTTCTTATTTGCTGGCCGCGGGTTCCTCGGTTTTACCAGCAGCTTTGCCTTTATCCCCTGCCTCTTTGCTGGCGTTGCCGCCGATCTCCATGTCGCCGTCCAGGTCGGCAAAAAGGACGGCGCGGTTTTTCTGCTTGGTCTCCTCGTCCTGGACCACGCTGGACTGGACCTTGCCGTCCAGGATGGTCACGATGCGGTCCGCGCACTGGGCCAGGTCCGGCTCATGGGTGACCATGACAAAGGTGACCTGCTGGGTCTTGGAAAGTTCCAGCATGCGGTGCAGTACCTGCTTGCTGGTGCGGGAATCCAGGTTGCCGGTGGGTTCGTCGGCAAAAATCACCTTGGGGCTGCTGACAAAGGCCCGGGCGATGCCCACGCGCTGCTGCTGGCCGCCGCTCATCTCGGTAGGCAGGTGGTTGGCGCGGCCCAAAAGTCCCATGCTTTTCAGCTCTTTGCGGGCCAGTGCCAGCCGCTTGCGCTTGCTGATGCCCTTGAACATCAGGGGCAGGGCCACGTTTTCCGCCGCCGTCATGGTGGGCAGCAGGTTGTAACTCTGGAAAATGAACCCCAGATGAGCCTGGCGGAACCGGGCCAGCTCGGTCTCGGTCATGGCGCTGATCTCGTGCTTGCCGATGAATACCTTGCCCCGGGTGGGTTTTTCCAGCCCGGCCAGCTGGTTCAGCAGCGTGCTTTTGCCGCTGCCCGACTGGCCCACAATGCAGCAGAATTCCCCTTTTTCGATCTCCAGGTCCACGTCGTTCAGGGCTACAACGCGCTCTTTGCCTACGGCATAGACCTTGCGCAGTTTTTCGGTGCGGATGATGGGCGCCAATTCCCCGCCCCCTTTCTGTGCGAATATGGCCTTATTCTACCATATTTCGACCCCGGTGAGAAGAGATAAAGGTGTAAAATTTTGGGCGGAAGGCGCCGCACCGCAGAAAACCAAAGGGCGGCGCGCTTCCCGCCGCGGGGAAACGCGCCGCCCGTGTCTGCAAAGGACAGCGATCAGGCAAAGCCGATCATGACGGCCACCACCACAAAGATGGTGGCCAGCACCACCAGCAGCACCAGCGCCTGGCCGAAGGTGAAGGGTACTTCCTTGTCGTCGCCCTGGGTCATCTGGTCGCGGTAGTAGGCGTCGCTCTCATACGCTACCGAGGCCAGGGGATTTTTCCTGATCTTGTGGGCGTAGGCCATGGTGAACAGGATGCCCGCCGCCGTGAAGACGATCCACATGACGATGCGGAACCCGGCGCCCGACATCACCGGCACACCGGCAATGCCCTGGGCGATGGCCAGGCCGAAGGGGTTCATCCAACTGGTGCCGAAACCGATCTGGGTGGCGCAGTAGGTCACGCAGACCGCCACCACCGCGTCGTACCCCATGGCGATGGTCAGCGGTACGATGACCATGGCAAAGGGGATGGCCTCCTCACCCATGCCGAACACCGCCCCGCCCAGCGAGAACAGCGTAAACAGCACGGGGATCAGCACGATCTCCCGCCCTTTGGTGCGGCGGATCATGGCGTGGATGCCCGCATCCACCGCGCCGGTGCGCATGACGATGCCGAAAGCGCCGCCAATGACCAGGATAAAGGCTACAATGCCCACGGCACTGCCCCATTTATCGCCGGATGTCAGGCCCTCGAACACATAGTTCAGCATGCCCTGGCCGCCGAAATCCTCGGTGCCGAACAGCGGGATGCCGTTGCAGACCTTGTTGCCTGCCTCGTCCAGTTCATAGGCGAAGCTGTCCGGCACAATGACGGTGCGGGTCTTTTCGGCCCCCGCCACCATGTAGGTCACGTCCTCGGTCTGGAAGCTGCCCACCGGGATCAGGTAGGTCAGCAGTGCGCAGAGCGCCACCACCGCAAAAATGATGACATAGGTGTGGGGCATCTGCAGGGTTTTCTTTTTGGTTTTGTTCACGATTCCTCTCTCCCTGTTTTCAGTCCTGGGCGGTTTGGACCGCCAACCTGATAGTACCCCACCGGGAGGAAAAAGCAATGCAAAAATATACAAAATTCAGCGTGTCGAGTTTCTCGACACGCTGAAACCGGGACACACTGCAACGCAGTGTGTCCCGGTTTTGCTTTCGGGCAATGTCACAGTTTCCCCGCCGCCCAGGCCACCACAAAGGTGGCGCCGCCGTCTGCCTGTGGGCCCTCTGGGCCGGGGTGCTGCCGGCGGGCCGGAAAACCGGAGAACCCTGACCAACAATCCCCCTTGCTGCCGTTTGCCAAAGGCGTTTTCACACGTTTGGGTCGGCAGCAGGGGGGCTCTTTTGCGGATCGGACGCCGCGTGGCGCTTTGCCGCCCCGGCTGTGCCCTTTGCCCTAAATTTCGTCAAAGGGCACAAACAGGGGCCCAAAAACCGCGCGTTTTTTGGGCCTTGCTCAAAACCGGCGTTTTCTCATCATACTTTTGGACGATTTACAAAAATTCCCGGTTCATGATAAAATTATTGCGTGTTTTTGTGCCCTCTTGCCTTTGCACAGAGAAAACGCCCCCCGGCGGCAAACCATCCGCCGCCATATAAGGATGTATTATGCAGACCGTTCTTACCAGTTCTCTCATACAAAAATACAAGCAGCTGTCCGGCCGGTGCCGGGCGGTGTTTTTCAGTGCGCCCACCGGCTTCGGCAAAACCTGCGCGGCCAAAGCCCTGGCCACCGGCAGGCGGGTGGTCACCCTGTCCGCACGGGACCCCGCCTTTGCCCTGCCGCCCGCTGCCGGCACCTGGGCCACCCTGGTGGTGGACGACCTGCAGGACCTGGACAGCGAAGCCGACCAGCAAGCCCTCTGCGATCTGCTGCGGGACTGCCCCGACCGGCGTTTTCTTTTCCTCAGCCGGGGGCCGCTGCCCAGTTGTCTGATGCCCTTTCAGGCGGCGGGGGTGTTGGGGCTGCTAACGCCCCGGGACCTGATGCTGGACAGGGAAGCCGCAGCCCGGCTGCTGCAAAGCCACGGCGTGGCCCTGCCCGATGCCGACCTTGCCTCTGTCTGCCAGGTGACCCGGGGCTACCCCTTGGCGCTGGAACTGCTGGCCCAGCGGCTGGAGCGGGGCGAACCCTGCACCCGCACCACGCTGGACAACACCCGCCTGGACCTGTACCGCTACTATGAGGAAACGGTACTGCGGCGGCTGGACGCCCCCACCCGTGCCCTGCTCACCCAGGTGGCCCCTTTTGCGCCGGTCACCCTGGACCTGGCCCGGCTGGTCACCGGCGACAACCACGCCGGGGAACGGATGGTCGCCCTGCTGCGCACCACTTCCATGCTGCAGCAGGACAAGATGGGCAGCTATCTCTTCTGGCCCCTCTTCCGGGACTTTCTGCTGTGGGAGCTGGACCAGCACACCAGCGACAGCCAGCGCCGCACCCTGTATGCACGGGCGGGGCTGCACTACGAACTGGCCGAGGACTACGGCCGCGCCCTGGACTGTTACAACCACAGCGGCAATACCGATAAAATCAGCGAATTGCTGGAAAAAAACGCCGAGATGCACCCCGGCATGGGCCATTACCTGGAGATGGAGCCCTACTACCGGGCCTTGCCCGAGGAGGAAGTGCTGCAAAGCCCGGCGCTGATGCAGGGCATGAGCATGCTGTGCGCCATGCGCATGGACTTTGCGGCCAGCGAGCGGTGGTACACCGCCCTGCGGGACTATGCCGCCCACAGCGTTGGGGAAAAGGCCCGGGAAGCCAAGGGCCGCCTGGCCTGGCTGGATATCGGCCTGCCCCAGCGCCCGGTGGATGCCACGGCAGAACTGTTCCCCAAGGTATTTGCCTTGCTTTCCGCCCGGCAGATTCGGCTGCCGCCCTTCTCGGTGACCAGCACCCTGCCCAGCCTGATGAACGGCGGCAAGGATTTTTCCCCCTGGAGCAAGCGGGACGCCCTGCTCTACGCCACCCTGCGGGTGCCGGTAGAGGCCGTGCTGGGCCGGGACGGCGTGGGCCTGGCGGACTGCGCCCTGGCCGAAAGCCAATTTGAAAAGGGCAAGGACATCCGGGATCAGGCCATCAGGCTGCTGGCCATGCTGGACCATATCCGGTGCAACGGCACCCCCGACATGGAATTTGCGGTGGTGGGCCTGCTGGCCCGGGTCCAGATGGACGCCGGCCACCCCGGCGACGCCAGAGAAAGCCTGCTGGCCCTGCGCCAGCGGTTTGTGCAGGCGGGCCAGACCCGCTTTTTGCCCAATTTGGACGCCATGCTCTGCCGTACCGACCTGCTGCTGCAGGACGACGGGGCGGCAGCCGCCTGGCTGCGGGACAAAGCCCCCGGCGACGCCCAGTGCATCCAGGTGCTCAAGCGATACCAGTATTTTACCGAGGCGCTGGTCCGGCTGGCCCTGGGGGATTACCAGGCGGTCCTGGTGACCCTGGCGCCCCTGGAACCCTACTGCACGGCCTGCCGCCGGTATATCGACAGCATCCAGCTGCACACGCTGCAGGCCATTGCCCGGTACCGGCTGGACCAACCGGGCTGGAAAAACGACCTGGCCGCCGCGCTGGATACCGCCCGGGAATACGGGTTTGTGCGCACGGTGAGCCAGTTTGGGGCGGCGGTGCTGCCCCTGCTGGAAAGCGGCGGCTGGACCGCCGATGCGGACTTCCTTGCCGCTGTCACGGCGGCGGCCCGCACCCAGGCGTCCTGCTGCCCCGGCTACCTGGCCCCGCCGCAGACGCTGCGCGCCCCCCTGACCGAAACCGAGCGCCAGGTGCTGCGGCTGATCTGTGCCGACCATACCAACGCCGAGATCGGCCAGCTGCTGGACATCAAACTGTCCACCGTCAAAACCCATGTGAGCCACATTCTGGACAAACTGCAGGTCACCCGCCGCAGCCAGCTCAAGGCCGCAGCCGCCCGGCTGCATCTGATCGACACCTGACCCGTCCCGGGTTCGTGTATATAGGAGGAAAAAAGTTTATGAAGAAACGTTTGCTCAGCGCCCTGCTGGCCTTGTCCATGCTGTGCAGCGCCCTGCCCGCCCCGGCTTTTGCCCAGGGGGCAGACAGCGCCGGTCTGGAACAGGAGCAGTGCTCCTGTTCCATCCGCTGTACAGCGGATGGAACGAATCCTGATTGCCCGGTCTGCGCGGCGGACGCGGCAGCCTGTGGGGCGGGGCTGGACCCTGCCACGGTAGAAACCGCCGACCCGGAACCCACCCCGGAAGCCACGGCCACCCCTGTGCCCACCGAGACCCCGGCCCCCGCCGGGGAACCGGCGCCCCAGACCCTGGGGGCGGTCCCCAGCCTGCTGGCGTCCAACGACGGGGTAAGCACCCGGGCGGCACCCACCACCCTCACCGTGGGCGGCACCAGTGTGCTGAACGGCAGCTACTGGAAAACCAACGCCGGCGGCACCCTGACCGCCGACGGGGCCAGCGAAAGTGACTACAACGTCAAGTACGACAAGGACAGCAACACCCTGACCCTGAAGGACGCCACCATCAACGGCACGGATACCGTCGGTTATGTCGGCGCGGGCATCTACGCAGAGGGCGACCTGACCATCGTGCTGGAGGGCAGCAGCACCGTCACGGGCGTTCAGGATCCAAACGGCGATTCCCAGAGCATCCGTGTGTCTGGAAACCTGACCATCCAAGGCGGCGGCAGCCTGACCGCGCAGGGCGCTGAGACAAGCTCAGGCAGCAGTTATGGTATCTTTGTCATGGGATCATTCACCCAGCAAGGCGGCAGCGTCACCGCCATCGGCGGCAATGTTAGCGGAAATTCTACTTCGACAGGTCTCTATGTATACGGTGGCACAGTTACGGCGCAGGACGGGACGCTGACCGCCACCGGCGGTACCACCAGTGGCAGCAGTTACGGCATCTCTATGTCTTCGTCTTCGTCTGTCACCGTGGGCAGTGCCGCCGTGACCGCCACCGGCGGCACAGGTAATTACAGTTATGGCCTTTATGTTAACCCCTCTTCCCCTTCCGTTTCCCCTTCCGTGACCCTATCCGGCAGCGGCTCCCTCACCGCCCGGAGCGGAACAGCGACGAACAGGGCGGGCGGCATCTACCTTGTTAACATTTGGGGCAGCACAGGGTCTGTGACCGTCGGGAACGGCTCCACCCTGCTGACCAACAGTGTGATACGTCAGGATATATATAACACTCAGTATCCGCTGGCCCCCACCGGCGACGGCAGCTGGCTGATCTACGGCCAGAGCGGCCAGACCAGCGCCGTGGGCGGCACCTATACCCTGGAAGAGAATATCACCATCCCCAGCGGCACGGTGGTCACCATCCCGGCGGGCAGCACCCTGACGGTGCCCCAGGGCAAGACCCTGACCGTGAACGGCACCCTCACCAACCAGGGCACGCTGTCCATCGCCGCCGAATCCTGCCTGACCGGCAGCGGCAGCCTGGAGGGCGACGGCAGCTTTACCGCCGTCGCTGTAACGGGCATCGAGGTACCCGATGACGTGACCTGTGCCGACTACGAGAAGAAGGTCGTCCTGGCCGGCCCCACGGTGCTCGGCCACGCCTTCACCGCCGATGGCTGGACGCTTACCTTTACGAAAGGCGAAGTCACGCTGGACGGCTGTACCTACACCGTCACCGCCTCTAAAGAGGGCAGCGAGTCCATCGAAAAAACCTTCACCGCGCAACACAGCTTCGGTGAGGATGGCAAATGTCCCTGCGGCGCGTCGCGTCCCACGCAGGATGCCGAGGGCTGCTATCAGGTGGCCGATGCGTTCCAGCTGTTCTGGTTCGCGGGTCTGGTCAACGGCACCCTGGAGGACGCGGAACAGGACACCGCCGCCAGCGCGGTGCTGACTGCGGACATCGACCTGAGCGGCGAGACCTGGACCCCTATCGGCAGCGAGAGCACCCCCTACATCGGCACCTTTGACGGCCAGGGCTAT
>DXBO01000176.1 GCA_019116485.1 Candidatus Gemmiger excrementavium | reverse complement strand
CCAGCGCCGCCGCCAGTCCCGGGCCGGAATCCTCAAAGATCAGGGTTTCGGCGGGGGTAACGCCGAAATGGGCCATGGCTTTCAGATACCCTTCGGGGTCGGGTTTGTTGCGGGTCACGTCCTCACTGGTGAGGATCAGGTCGAACCAGCACACGCAGCCAAAATGGGTCAGCACCTCGGTGGCGTTGCGGCGGCTGCCGGTGGTGACACAGGCCAGCCGGTGGCCGGCGGCCCGTAGCGCCTGCAGGGTCTGGAACAGCGCCGTGTTGGGCCGTACTTTGTCCAAAAAATCGCTGTAAAGCTCCTTTTTGCGGTCATGTACCCGCTCCACGGCCTCGGGGGCGGGATCGCCGCCCATCAGCGGGCGCAGGAAGGTCTTGTAATGGCCGCCGTTGCAGTGGGCGGCGTAGTATTCGTCGGTTACGGTGAACCCCTCTTCCTCCAGGGCGGCCCGGTAGGACGCCCCGTTGGCGGGCACCGTATCCAGCAGGGTGCCGTCCAGATCGACACAGATCAGCATGCAAAAACTCCTTTCAGCGGTTGGCATGGTCGGCGGCATCGTTGGCCACCATCACCAGCCCGGCATAGAACATGGCCGCCCGCTTGCGGTCCCGGGACAGCTTGTAGGGCATCAGCCGCAGCCAGTGCACCACCTCGTGCATCAGGATGCTGTCTACCTGTTCGGCGGGGTAGCGCCCGGCCAGGTCGGTCATCAGCGTTTCCAGCAGGGCATCGTAGGCGGCAGAACGGGTCAGCGCAAAGTCGATGTGATTGCCCTGCACCGTCACCCGGGGGGTCATCATCATGAACTCATACCCGCCGTGCAGGCTTTGCAGCAGCTTGCCGTAGTCCAGGAAGGGGCTTTCGTGCAGGTTGCCGGTGTTGGGGTCGATGAGATACCAGCCTTTGTCGTCGGTACGGCAGATGATGTTTTCGATGGTCAGGTCCCCGTGGATGGTGCCCACCGGGTCGTGGGCAAACAAGGCCCGCAGCCGGTCATGGTCGAACATCCAGGCCAGTTGGTTCAGGTTTTTATATTCCCGCCCGTTGATCCACAGGGTGGGCGCTTCCATCAACTCATGCAGGGCGCGGGCATCCCGCAGTTTTTGCAGGTTGCCGTCCACCTTTTTGTCGATGTACTGCTCGATTTTGTCAGAGTCGGCGGGCAGGGCCGTAGGGCGGTAGAGTTTTTCCTCCAGGGTGGCAAGCACCTGCCGCAGCACAGCGGCACTTTTTTCCACCGGGTTGGAGTGCAGATACCGGAACATGCCCACGGCCTGGGGTTCGTAGGTCATATCATACCAGCAGCAGTCCCCGTCCTGCTCAGCCCGCAGAATGTCGCACAGAGGCAGTTTATCCTGCTGGGCCCGCAGCCAGGCCAACTGTTCGGCCAGTTTTTCGCCGTCGGCACCAAAGGCGTATTTGCGGTAGAAGGTCTGCTGTTTGTCCATGCACAGCATGGTGGTGGCATTGGACCCCGCCGAAAAATCCTGCAGGATGGTAATGTCCCGGTTCATCTGCAGAAAGCGGTTGACCCATGCCTTGTTCTGCAGCCCGAAATACTGGCTCAGGAACACGGCCCGGTCCTGGGGGTCGGCCTGGGGCAGCAGATTCAGATAGTTCTCACCTTCCGGCGCGGCAGCCGTGACCTGATTGACCGCGCCGCGCACCTGTTCAGGCAGACGGGTGGCCAGCCACATGACCGCCAGCGGCAGCAGGAACCATGCCACCAGCAGCATTTGCACCGCGGCGGGGGCGGCAGCCAGGGTGCCCCCGGGCAGCACGGCCCGCAGGTCCCCGGCAGAACGGCCAAACAACAGGTCAAACACATCCACCAGGGCCATGGGCTGCCCGCCCGCCGTCATAGCGGCGGCCAGCGCCCCGTAGGAACCCAGGTAGGCCGCCCACATAAGCACCGTATTGAGCCCCAGGCGCACCAGGTTGACCCGGCCCAGGTCCTTGAAGGTATTGATAAGGCTCCAGCAAAAGACCATGCCGTCCAGTTTGAGGGTGTCGTTGAAGATGCCGCACACCGCCAGACAGACCCGCTTGATGGCGTCCCGCAGGGCTACCACCACCACCAGGGCAACGGCCAGCAGCACGGCAAACAGCAGGTAATACCGCGCCGCAGACTGAGCCGCCGCCCCGCCCTGGCCCAGCAGTGCAAAAGCCCCGAAGCCCAGCGCCACGAACCATACATCCAGGAACCGGTCCATAATGACGGTGGCCAGCGCAAATCCCACGCCGGATTTCATGCGGCGGCCCACAAAGACCGCCCGGAACACATCCCCCAGGTGCAGCGGCAGAATGGTATTGATGGCATAGCCGCCGGCCATGCCCCGCAGCATGCTGCCCCGCTGGGGCCGCTCGTAAATGCGCACAAACTGCTCCCACCGCAACAGGCGGAAGGCATGTCCCACCAGGACCAGGATAATGGCCAGCAACAAAAAGGCCAGCGTCATGATGCGATTCCTCTTTCCTGCTTTTTCTTTTTATACAGTAGCACCGCATACAGCAGTCCTGCCGCAGCCAGCATGTAACCGGCCATGTAAGGCGTCAAATAGTACATGAAATAGGTGTCCGGCGCGGTCAGGAACACCAGCGGGATACGCGCCGCAAGCGCCCCGGCGGCGAAAAACAGCATCCATTTGCGGCGTACCAGCAGCACCAGAATGGCCGCCGCCAGCAATGCGAAAGAAGGCAGCATCAGCCAGGTAACCGCCAGCACCCCGCCCAGGAATTCCGTCCGGTAGGACAGGCTCATGATGAAATCTTCCCGCAACTGCTGGTTCAAGGGATAGGGCCCAATGCTTGTATAGAGAAAGTCTTTCTGAATCTCCCGCATAGATTCCGGGGGATCAGTATAGACCAATACGGTAACCGCAAACACCAATTTCTGATTGGATTCTGTTCTGTGCTGTTCCACGGTGTTCAGAAACACGCCCAGACGTTCCCGCAACAGAGAGCCGGGGTATTTCAGCGCCAACCGAACAATTCCCTTTTTACACGTTTCCCAGTCTGCTTGCGTCAAGCCATCTGCATTGCGGGTGATGGCATTGCGCAGTTCCGGACCATGAAGCGTTGACAGTTCCCGGCAAGCCTGCACATCAAAGATGGGGTCGATCATCGCCAAAGCCTCGGCATCTTCCTCCTGGTCAGCGTCCTGTACAAGCGCCGCCGTCTGGTAGCACAGAGCCACCCGCTGGTACAGCCATGCATCTCCCAACAAAGAGTTATTGTAGGCACTGCAAGCCAATGTTCCAACCACCATGCCCACCATACTGACCACGGCCACTGCGGGGCGCACCAGCTTTTTTCCCACTAAAAAGGCCAGCAGTACCGGCAACGCCGCCAGATAGTAGATATTTTCGCTACGCCAGGCGGCGGTCAACACCCCCAGCAGCGTAAACACCGCCAGTTGTTTTTTTGTGATTGCCTGCCCGCGCAGATACCACCACACCAGCAAAAACACCGTGAACAACTCCGTCCAGGTAGACCAGGTGGAGCGGAAGGGCTGCATGTCGTGCAAAATCACAGGCGGCAGCAAAAACGGGATATACAGAATGGCAAACCAGCCCCGGGCGGGAGGCTTGGGCATCCGTTCCCGGGCCAAAGTCTCCGCCACGGCCAGAAAACACCCCACAACACCCGCAATGAGCAGGGTCTGGATCAGTACCACACCGCCGGGCAGGGGAATGAACATCAGGCACAGAATAAAGGCCGCACTGGTAAGGAAATGCTGCCAGGAAGATGGCTCCAGCGTGCGGGCCAGCTGTAACACCTCCAGGTCATCGCTGCCCCAACAGCCCGGCCAGACGATGACCAGAACCACCAGCGTAAGGACTAGATAGGGCAACATCCATTGCAGCCACCGCAGGGCGAAAGCATCTTTTTGGCGGACCTTGCGCACCAGCGTCACAGCACCATGCACCACAGCAAAAGCCAGCAGCACAAAAAGGGCTTTGTATACGAAAAAGTAGGGAGTTTTCCAATCATAACGGAAAAATAGCTGGTCGGTGGCCAGCGTCAGCACACACCACAGCAGCGCGGCCGTTGCCTCCAGCCCCAGACGTTTTCTGGATCGTTCCATGAAGTTCTCCTTTACCGGGGCGCTGCTCACAGCAGCGCCTCAAAGCCGGCGGCGTTTTCGGGGGTCTCGGCGGCGCGGTATTCGTCCGGCGTGCCGAAGGGCAGGTGCAGATCGGTGGCAAAGCCGCGCACCGCCGCGCCGTGTTCCGCCAGCACGTTGTAAATGCCCGAGACAAAGAACTCCTTGTACTCGCAGGCGTCCAGATACCGGGCGCAGGCGTCGGCGTAGGTTTTTTTGTCCTTGAAGTAGTAGGCGCCGCAGATGGCATCGTGGCTGACCACCTGTTTTTCCACCGTGTGGCAGACGTTGCCGTCCGGCCCGTACTGCAGGTAGCTGTAGGCCGGGGAATCGCTCTCAAAGGTGAGCAGCGCCCCCGCCGGGCCTTCGGCAAAGTTGCCTTGGGCGCAAAATTCGTTGAAGGACCGGCACAGGAACAGATGGTCGCAGTCGTTGAAGAGCAGCGGTTCCCCGTCGGGCAGGCCCTCGGCCCCTTTCAGCGCCGTGATGGCCGCCCCGGCAGTCACCTCCGGCAGGGCCACGATGCGGGCGTCCGGCCAGTAAGCCCGGATTTTCTCGTCGATGGCAAAATCCCGGATATGCTCCTCCAGCACCACAAAGGTGAGGTCGGCGCAGTCCACGAATTTTTCCACACTGCGGGTCGCCCAATAAAAGAAGGGCTTGCCGTGAATTTCGATGAGGGGTTTGGGGCAGACAAAGCCGTTTTCAAAAAACCGGCTGCCCCGCCCCGCCATGGGCAAAATCAGATGCAGTTTGGACATAAGGCGTCCCTCCTTGGGCGGCGTTCAGGCGTTGTCCCGGGCGGCCAGCATTTTGCATTCTTCGGCGATGACCCGGGAAAGTCCGGTCTCGATATCCACCTGGGGCACCCAGCCGTAGGCTTCCTTGGCGTGGGCGTTGTCGCACAGGCTGAACTTGTTCACCTCGTGGTCCAGAATTTCCTCCTTGATGCCGTAGGCGCCGCCGTACAGTTCGGGGTACTTGGACCAGTAATGGCTGGAGGGGCAGTACTTGGCTTCGATCTCCTTGCCCATCAGGCGGCAGGCGGTGGCGTACAGTTCCCGCACCGAGTAGCTCTGGTTGCTGGAAACGTTCACCGCGTCAAAGCCGGGCTGAGGCCGTTCCACCACCCGCAGGGCCAGGGCGATGAGGTCATCCACATAGATATAATCCCGGCGCTGGTTGCCGTCGGAGTGGAATTCCGGCGTGCGGCCATAGTACAGTTCCCGGATCATATACCCCACAAAGGGCGGCTGCTTGCGCAGGCAGTCGATGTGGGGGCCGTAGACGTTGGCAAAGCGCAGGCAGGTCACCGTCATGCCGTAGGTATCGGCAAAGCTCTGGCAGAAGCGCTCGCCGCAGTATTTGGTGTTGGGGTAGATGAGCGTGGGCGGGTTGAAGGAAGTTTCCACCGTGGGAAATTCCGTTTCGTTTTCATACATGGCGTTGGTGGAAGCCTGCACCAGCTGCTTGACGCCGGTGCGGCGGGCACATTCCAGCAGATGCACCAGGCCCAGGGTGTTCACTTCCACCGCCTGGACGGGGTCGCTCTGGCAGTCGGGCAGCGGGGCGATGCCCGCAATATTGTACACCACGTCGAACTTCTCCGCCTCAAACAGGGCGGGGATGGCTTCCCGGTCCCGGATGTCCATGCGGCGCACCTCGGGGCCGAAATCGTGGTCCTCAAACTTCAGGTTGTCCAGATTGCCATAGGAAAAGTTATCAATGCCCACGACCTCGTCGCCGCGCTTCCACAGCGCGTGCCACAGCTGACCGCCGATGAACCCGGCGGCGCCCGTTACCAGAACTTTCATACAAAGACCTCCTTACTGCTGCACCGGAATTTCGGTGTAGGTGTAGTCGTCGATGATATTGCTGCGCCACTCCCGCGTCACAAAAGCTTTGGGGCTGCGCAGATACCGCCCACAGAGTTTGAGCAGGCTGATGCCGAAGCTGGTGAGCTTGTTGTTGCTGACCTGGTCTTCCTCCCGCCAGCTGATGGGGAAGAACAGCACCTTCTGTTTCAGCTGGCACAGGGCCAGGATCATGCAGTCGTTGAAATACAGCGTATCGGGGAACTTTTTGTAGTATTCATTTTTCAGGGGCGCCACGGCGTACAGATTCAGCCCGCTGCCCAGGTCGGTGATGGCATGGCGGGCCACCAGGCTGAACAGGGCGTTGAAGCCGTAGTTGCCCACCACCCGCAGGGTGCTGTACCCCTGGATGCGGCTGCCCTTCATGAAGCGGGACCCCAGGCAGCAATCATATTTTTTGTAGGTGCCGTCCTGCAGGATGGGCAAAAGGTCCGCGATGGCGCCCTGGTCGTCGCCGTGGAGCACCACCAGATGCTCATACCCATGGGCGGCAGCATACCCAAAAGCCACCTTGTGGCTGCCGCCCAGGCCGTAGTTTTTGTCGTTGCGCAAAAGGCGCACCGGGGCCTCCGGGTGGCGGCGGCGCCAGTCCTGGACGGCGGCCTCGGTGCCGTCGGTGGAGCGGTTGTTCACCACGATGCACTCCCCCACCCAGGGGGCAATGCGGGGGTCCAGCAGCTGGGACAGCACCCGGGGGACCTGTTTTTCGCAGTTGTAAGCGGGAATAAAGACCAGCAATTTTTCCATCGGTCAGGCTCCTTCTGGCAAAATCGAATTTTGTTTAAGCATAGCACAAAACGCCGCGGCCCGCAACGGGCCGGGCCGTTATTCGGCCCAGCCGTCCACCACCATCACCTGCAAACTGGCGGTGCCGTGGGTGACGGTGTATCGGTCGGTGATGGCAAAGTTTTCTTCCAGCCAGGTGTGGAAAGCGGCCATATCCCGCACTTCGGCATCGTCGTACAAAATCACGTCGGGCAGTTTGCCGGGCACCAGCGAATAATAGTCCTCAAAGCGCGGGTCGCTGTCGGTGCCCGAGATCACCGAAGCCTGGGCCACCGTCAGGGTGCCGTCGGCCATCAGGAACCCCAGGCCGTTCTGTTCGCCAATGGCCTGCAGCACCGCCTGCCCGGCAAAAGGTGCCAGCGCTTCGTACAGGCACTCCTGCATGTCGGCGGCCTGTTCATCGGCCCGGATGCCCTTGGCGGGGCCATTTTCGATGGTCACCAGCGGGGTATCGGCCAGGGTATGGCTTTTCCAGCCGGTGGTCTGGACACACCACAACCGG
Source organism: Candidatus Gemmiger excrementavium (assembly GCA_019116485.1). Lineage (GTDB taxonomy): Bacteria > Bacillota > Clostridia > Oscillospirales > Ruminococcaceae > Gemmiger > Gemmiger excrementavium. The sequence goes on along the minus strand of DXBO01000176.1, from coordinate 27,898 downwards.
CATACCGCCAAAAACACCAGCATAGCCCCCAGGCAAGCCCGGGCCGTCCACCGGGCGGCCCGGGGTTCCGCTTGCAGCGGCACCACCAGCCCGCATAAAGCGGGCCAGGTCAGGTACATAAAGGTGGCGGGCAGCCCCAGCACCGTGGAGCGCAGGATCAGCACATAGGCGGCCAGCCCGGGCAGATATCCCAGCCAGAACAGCGCCGCCGCGCCGGGCCGGCCCCGGTTGCACCGGAAAGCCCAGGCCCCGGCCAGCACCAGCACCGGCACAAACTGCCGTTCATCCAGGCTGCCGTCCGCCACCGCCCGCACCGCGCACTGGGCAATGGCCAGCAGGCCCCAAAGCGTCAGCAGCTGCCCGGCCCCGCCGGGCAAGGTGCCCCGCCGCCAGCGCACCAGTGCGCACAGCACCCCTGCCGCCAGCAGCGGCCACAACAGGCTGCGCGCCACCGGCAGCGCCTGCTGTGCCAGCAGGGCCAGTCGCTGGGCGGCGGTAAAGCCGTACTGGGGGTCGTCCAGGATCAGTTTGACCCGTGCCAGGAAAGCCCCCACATCAAATCCGAAACCCTGCAGCGCCCAGAGCAAAAACGCCCCGCCGCAGACGGCACAGCTGCCCAGCAGCACCCAGGCGCCCCGGGGAATGCCGAGGAAACGCGCCTCGCCACCCCGGCGGCCCAGCAACAACAGCCCCAGCCACAAAAACGGAAACGCCGCCGCGCTCTGGGGGTAGGCCAGAAAACTGAAACAGGCGCACACCGCCCCCACCGCCACCAGCCAGGGGCGGCGGAAACCACGGGTGACATAGTGGTGAAAGCACAAAAAGGCCGCCACCGTAAAATAGAACTGCTGGCCGATGTAATCCGGCCCCAGAAACCACTTGGGCGCATAGAGGAACAGCACCAGCGCGGCCAGACCCGCACCGCCGGGCCCTGCCTGCCGCCGGAATTCCCGGTAAAACACCCAGCACAGGGCGGCCTTGCAGACCAGCATCACCACCCGGACGAAGACCAGCAGCCCGGTGGTGGTGCCGGTGAGCGCCCGGTACAGCCATACCAGCAGCGCCGGGGGCAGGGCACAGAGCTGGTGGGGTTCCCACATCTGCACAAACAGGCGGTCCCCCTGCACCAGCCGGAACCCCAGGGACACGGCGTATACTTCGTCGATCTCCAGCCCTACAAACACCTGGCGCACCATGACGGCGGCACAGACAAGAAACAATACCGCCCAGGCGGCTCTCCACCCGCGCCGCGTCATTTGGCCGCCTCTTTCAGCCCTTTGCGCAGCAGCGCATCCCGGGCATACCACAGGTAGGGCAGATAATTTTCCCGGAAAGCCCCCCACTTGCGGACAAGCCAGCTCTGGGGTCGGGTCTCTTTGTGTTTGACCGCCGCCACGTCAAAGTAGCGGGCCTTGTTGCGCACCACGATCTTGGCCTCAAAGGGCAGGTCCCACCCCTCGGGATACCAGTAGGCGGGGGTCAGCAGGCGGTAATCGCTGCGCTCGGCGGCGTAGCGGTTCAGCTGGCTTTCGTCGTGCCACAGGGCAATAACGCCGTTTGCCAGGTCCTGCTCGGTGCGGCGTTCCAGTTCATGGCACAGGGCCAGAAAAGCCGCCGCCGTGCCGCCGTTGAGCCCGCCGGACACATAATCCCGCCCGCAATTGTAGGGGATGTAGGCGGTGCTTCGGGGGTTGCGGTCATAGGAGTAGAACATCGGCTTTTTGTTCCAGAACCCCGGCTGCTGCACCAGCAGCAGGTTTTCGCCCTGTTCGGGCCGGGGCAGAAATTCCTGCGCTGTAACGGTCTTTTCACAGACCAGGTTGGCGTTGAAGAAAAAGAGGAAATCGCACTGTGCCAGCGCGGCCTCCTGCGTCAGAAAAATGGTAAACCGGCGCAGGGTGCTGTAGGGCCAGTCGTAGGCCTCTTGGAAAATGCGGTGGACGTTGGGGGCGTCCTCGCCCTCGATGCGGGCGGCGTCGGTAAAGACGAAATATTCCTTTTGGCAGCCGGGCAGGAAATTCTGTTCAAAGCTGCGGTAAAATTCCGGCCAGAACACCGTGTATTTCCCGGTGCAGAGGTAGAGCATCCCGATTTTCGGCATCATGCGCTCCTTTTATGGATGAGTTTTTGCCACACACCGGCGGCGTACCGGCGCAGGTAGGCGGCGTCGGGCCCCCAGCCGTAGACCAGCAGGTTGAACAGGTTGGGCGCCAGGCAGACGATAAAAGCCCGGGGCACCAGGCCCAGCCAGCCTTCCAGGGGCACCGCCCGGCACAAGGCCCAGGTGCCGCCCAGGCAGACGGCCAGCGTGACCAGGTGCAGCCCCTGCATGCACAGGTAATGGCCCATGCTGCCCTGCATATACCGGCGGAACACCACCACGATGCGCCCTGCCCACATGATGCAGTGGGCCACCACGGTGGCAATGAGAGCGCCGGTGATATCAAAGACCGGAAACAGGGCAAAGCTGAGGGCCAGGTTGACGCCGGCGGAGGCTACCATGAACCACTGGTCCTGCTCAAAGTGGCCCAGCACCGCCCGGTAGGACCCCAGCATGCGGTGGTTCCAGCCCACATACTCGTTCAGGCAGAACACCAGCACAAAGCCCATGGGCAGCAGCCAGTCGGGGCCCATCCAGGCTTCCATAAAAGGCTGGAACAGGCAGAAGTAGGCGGTGGCCACAAAGCTGCCGAAAAAGTAGCTGAACAGGTCCATGCCCCAGAACACCTGTTTGTCGTGGGCGTTGGCGGCGGCGGATTTGTCGTAGACGATGTTGCCGATGGCTGCGGCAAAACTGTCCATGATCTTGTTGCCCAGGTCGGTGGCGCTGGTGGAGATGTTGGTGTAGTTGCCCAGCAGCGTGGTCTGCACCGACCCGCCCATGCGGGAGGTGACGATGGTGTCCGAAGAACCGTAGATGGTGTTGGACAGCCGGTGGACCAGGTAATACCGCAGATCGTGGAAGATGCCCAGGTCCTGGAAGTCCTGCAAGGTCACCTTCACATCGTGGACGTAGGGGAAATCCTTGCGGAAGCGCCGGGCGATGACCAGGTTGGCGCAGACGTTGCAGACGATGGCCACGCTGAAATACAGCACATAGTTGGGCAGCCACAAAGACACGGCGATCTTGGCCAGGGAGGTGAGCACGTTGAAGCAGAAGTCGATGCGGGTGCACAGATACCCCTGCTGGGTGCAGGTGTACATAAGCCGCCGGGTGACCAAAAAATAGCTGCACAGGGTGGATACCACATTGAGGCCGTACACCGTGTACCCGGTGAGAAGCGGCACATCGGGCATGATCCAGGGCAGGGCGGCGGCGCCCAGCAGCGCCAGCGCCGCGATGGCCACGCCCACGGCCCGGTAGGCCCACTTGTACATGGACATGTATTTGCTGATCTTTTCCGCATTTTGGGCGGCGATCTGCTCATACAGGCGGTAACTGATGACGCTGCCCACGCCGAACTCGGCGATAGAGAAAAAGTTGAACAGCTGGGTGACTACCTGGGACGCGGTGCTGATCTGGGTGCCGAAGTTGTACACCAGCAGCCGCCGGGTCACCAGGCCCAGCAACAGCAGCAGCAGGCTGGAGCCCACCGCGTAGGCCATATTGATAAGGGTTCGTCTGGTTCGCAAGGCGGATTATCCTTTCTTGAGGCGGGCGGCCAGGAACAGGGTCAGCCGGGGGCCCAGCAGGCGCATCATCGTCTGGAACATGCGCCAGTCCCGGCGGGTCTTTACCTCGGTGCCGTGGGCGTACAGCATGCGCAGACGCCGCAGCCCCGGCAGGCAGGCCCGGCGGATGCCTTTGTCCCTTACGGCGGCGGTGCGGGCCTGGGGCCAGAACACGTCGGCGGCGGCATCCCGCATGACGGCGTAGGTGGCGGCGTCTATGCGGCCAATGGCGGCCAGGCTGGCCAGGTGCCGCTGGGCAGCGGCCAGGGCGTCAAACCGTTTGGGCAGGTTTTTCGCGTCGGTCAGCAGGCTGCCCTGCCGCCCCACCCGGTAATGGGTGAACACAACATCCAGAAAATACAGCCGCTCGCAGCAGGTCAGCAGCAAAAGGTCAAAGGGCCAGTCCTCGGCCCAGCGCACATCGGGCCAGAAGCGCAGCCGGTTTTCGGCCAGCCAGGCGCGGCGCAGGCAGTATTTCCACACCGACCAGTGCCCCGCCGTATACAGCGCCCGCAGCCGCTGGGCGTAGTCGCTGCTGGCAAAGGGGCCGGGCAGCAGCCGCAGCCCGGCGTGTTCCGTCAGGGTGCCGTCGGGCTGCCATTCCAGATGCTTGCCGATGTACCAGTCATACCCGGGGTGGGCGTCCAGCTCCCGGCGCAGCGCCGCCAGCAGCCCGGGGGCCATGGCGTCGTCGCTGTCCAGGAACAGTACCCACTCCCCCGCGGCGGCTCTCAGGCCGGTGTTGCGGGCGGCGGCCAGGCCGCCGTTTTCCCGGTGAATGACCTGCACGCCGGGGATCTCGGCGGCAAAAGCATCGCAAAGCTGGGGGCACAGGTCGGTGGAGCCGTCGTCCACCAGAATGCACTCCCAGTCCGGGGGGCCCTGCTGTTCGGCCAAGCTTTTGACGCAGGCGGCCAGGTAGTTCTGCACGTTGTACACCGGCACAATGATGGAAAACCGGGGCATGGCGGCACGTCCTTTCCGTTTATTGGGTCTCGATACGATTCCAGTCCGGCTGGTACAGCGCCGTCTGTTTGGTGTGGGCGTACCACCGGTCGGGGGCCCATACCGCCCGGCCCGGGTCGGCCAGGTACTGGGCCCACCAGCTGTAGGTGGAGTTGCTGAGGATGAATCCCCGGCACAGGCTCATCAGGGCCATATCCCCCACGGCGTCGCCCCGGGGCAAAAATTCCACCGGCAGCCCCGCCGTGGCCAGGTTTTGCCGCGCCCAGTCCACATCGTCGGAAAAGACGAACAGGGTGGCGTCGGGCCGGGCGGCAGCCACAGCGGCGGCAGCCCGGGTATAGTAGGCAGGGGTACACACCTGCAGGATGGCGTTTTCCGGTTTGCAGTAATCCCCCCGGCGCAGGTGCAGCGCCACCGGGTAAGCGGCGGCGCGGATGGCCTCTGCCCAGGGGCCTGCGGGCGGGGTTTGGGGGCGCAGTTCCCGGCGGATGGTATCGGTGCAGTCGGCAAAGTAGGCTTCCCCCTGGAAATACCCCCAGGCCAGAAAATCCTTGGCAGGGCCCCGGCGCACCGGCACATAGCCGTCAGTGGCAAAGTGCAGCCCCAGCAGGTTCAGCACCGGGGCGCAGCGGCTTTCCCAGCCGTGCCAGTCCCGGGCCATCAAACCTTTGCGCTGCTCGTACTTGATCATCAGGGCTTTGGCGGCGTTCTGCCGGGGCAGGTGCCGTTTGGCAAAGCCCGGCTGGGTCAGGATGGTTACCTCCGGTGAAAGGCACAGCGCGTCCAGCGCGCAGGCGGTGTGGGCGGGGGCGCCGTCCCGCCAGTCCTGCCGGTCCAGCAGGGTGACGGGTTCCCGGCAGCGCAGGCCCAGCGCCCGGGCAAAGGCATAAATAAACATCTGGTTGCCCAGGCCCCCGGCCAGTTCGGCGTAGATCATGGCTGGCCTCCCAGTTGGTCGTAGAGTTGTTCCATGCGGGCGGCGGCGGTGTGCAGCTCATACCCGGCGGCGGAAAGTTCCGCCCAGTGGTCGGCATGGGGGCCGCGGCCCGCGATGCTTTGCGCCGTGGCAGCCCACTGGGTCAGCGGGGCGTCCAGGGGCAGAAAGTGCACCAGGTCGGTGACGGCGCCGTCGTCCGGCACGTTGGTGGAGGCCAGGCAGGGCACACCGCAGCCCTGGGCTTCCACCAGGGTGACGGGGCTGCCCTCAAAGTTGCTGGGCAGCAAAAATACATCAAAGGCGTTCATAAAGGCGGGCACGTCGCTCTGCACCCCGGCAAAGAGTACCCGGTCCGTAAGGCCGTGGCGGGCCGCAGCGGCGCGCATTTCGCCTTCCATCTCGCCGGTGCCCACCAGCATCAGTTTCCAGGCGGGGTCGGTTTTGGCCAGGGCGGCAAACACTTCCATCAGGAACAGCGGGTTTTTCTGGTGGTTGAGCCGCCCCACAAACCCGGCCAGCCGCTCGGCATCCGCGATGCCGTACCGGGCACGGGTGGATGCCCGGGCCGTTGCATCGGGATGAAAGCGGCCCTGGTCCACGGCGTTGCAGGCCACGGCAAAATTAGGTTTCTGGTCGATGTGGTCCCCGAATACAAACCGCCCGGCGGCCACGCCGCAGCCCAGGAAATAATCGGCAAAGAGCTGGTACACCCCGTGGGCGGCCCGCCAGGTCAGCGTCAGGGGCGGGTAGACGATGTGGCTGTGGACGATGATTTTGGCTTTGGGGCAGAGGGCCCGCATCATGCCGCAGACCGGCGCGCCGATCTTGCTGGCGGTGTGGTAGTGGATGATATCGTAGTCTTTGTGGGTGCGCAGGTGGTGCCACAGCGCCCGGATGCGGTCTTTTTTGTGGTCGGGCACCGCGATGATGTGCACGCCCCTGGCCTGCAGCGCGGGGGCGGTGCTGGCCTGGTCCGGCGGGCACTGGCCCACGAACAGGTCGATCTGGTAGCGGGCAGTGTCCAGGTGGAGCAGCAGGTTCTGCACATAGCGCTGCACACCGCTTTGCACGCCCAGATGGTTGCTGATCATCAGAATGCGCATAGTGTGACCTTCCTTGGGGGAACAATTTTTGTTCCCACGTTGCCTTGTTCCTTCTTTGCAAAGAAGGAACCGAAGAAACTCCAGACGAATACACAGGGATGGGATGCAAACAACACAGCCGACAACGCCCGTTTGGTTCTTCGGCGGGGTCAAGACCCCGCCCTACGGAAGCGGCGGCCATCCGGGGGGCGTAGGGCGGGGATTCATCCCCGCCGGACCGCCTTCCCGGCAACATGCCCCTGCCGGTTTTACCAGTAACTGCCGCCCTCCACCTTTTCCCGGTGGGCGATGCCCTCGCTCTCGTCGGGGCGGACCCAGGCGTCGTTGTACAGTTTCGAGATCACCGGGTGGGTGTCCCACCGCTTGCCCCGGATGCCGAACAGCAGCTGGGTGGCGCCGCTCATCTGCAGGGCCACATGACCGGTATCCCGGGCGTGGGCTGCCAGCGGCAGCCCGTAGGCCCCGGCGCCGATGATGGCCACCTCATAATCCGCCGCGTCCATCGCTGCCTGCATAGCGGCCAGGGCATCGAACCAGCTGGCGTAGCCGGTATCCTGCCCGGCCAGCCCCTGCACAGCCTGTACCACCGTCAGCTCGGCAAACGCCGGCAGGATATCGGTGCCGGGGAACAGCTGTTCCCGCCGGGCATACTGCCGCAGGATGGTGTGTTTGAAAGGATGCACCACCAGCACCTTTTTGCCCGCCAGCGCGGCGCTCCAGGGATTTTGGTGGTAATAGGGTTCCAGGGCACGCAGCTGGGTGAAGCGGGTGTTCCGGCAGCCGCGGATGACCTCCCGCTCGTCGCCCACATCCCATAAGGCCAGCAGGTCGGCGCCCCGGGCACAGCCGGTATACAGGTCGCAGAAGCGGTTCAACGTATCGTCATCGGTGGGGAACACGCCGGACAGGTTGCGGATATCCTGCCGGGTGTGGTCGGTAAAGTGGCCGCCGTGTTCCCGCTGGTCGGCCACGGTGCGCATCTCGGTGGCGCCGCAGCGGCCAAACAGAAACGGCTTGCCCGCCTGCACCGCCGCCCGGGCCAGGTCGTTGCCCGCCCCGGCGTCCAGCACCGGGACGCCCCGGTATTTCCAGCCGAAGCGCAGCCCTTTGTACAGGTTGCGGGCCGCTTCCAGCAAAGCGTTGTCGTTATCCACGGCCTGTCACCCCCTTGGCGCTGAGCATCGCCAGCGCCACCTCGGCGCTGTTCTGCCACAGGAAATGCTCGTTGATGCGTTTCTGGGCCGCCACCCCCATGGCCTCGTCGGCCCGGTCCAGGGCGGCAGCCAGTTCGGCCACCGAATCACACAAAAGGCCGCTGACCCCGTTTTCGATGATGAGGTCGGGTCCCGGGGCGTGGCGGGCCACCGGCGGGCAGCCCGCGTACATGGCTTCCAGCAGGCTCATGCCGAAAATTTCCTGGTCGTTCAGGTTCACGAAAGCATCGCAGGCATGGTAGTACACATGCACGGCGGTGTTGGCCAGCTTGGGGATCAGCCGGCAGCGGGCGGCAAGCCCGGCTTCCCGCAGGGCGCGGCGCAGTTCATCCCCCTGTTCCCCCTGGCCGATGATGACCGCCAGCCACCCCGGCGCCGCCTGCAGCAGCGGCACCAGGTCCAGCGGGCGCTTGTAGGGGTCCAGCCGGCCCACAAACACAAAAATCTTCGCCGCCGGGTCCAGGCCCAGGATGCCCCGCAGCTTGGGTTTCTCGGCAGGGACATCGGGGATGATGGCGGTATCCAGCCCCACAGGCATCAGCCCGGTGCAGGGCACCCCCAGGCTTTGCAGTTCGGCGGCCACCGCCGGGGTCTTGGCATAGGTGGGGGTTTTGCGGTAAACGGCCAGATTGCGGCGCAGCAACAGGTCCATGACCCACCGCGCCGCGCCGTGGTTGGAGGTGCTTTTCAGCGCGCCCAGCTGGCTGTAGAACAGAATGCCGTGGCGGCGGCAGAACCGGTAGAGGCTGGGCACGCCGGGGGAATTGTCCCCCATCACATGCACGGCGTCCACCCCTTCTTCCAGCAGGATGTGCCAGCTTTTGAAAAAGGCCTGGGACCTCAGGGCCAGCACCGGCAGATACCAGACCTTTACATTGGGTTCCGGCTCTTCAAATTCCGGCGCGGCGGCACCTGGCGCCGGGTACAGCACCACGGCCCGGGCCCCCAGCGCCGCAAAGGCGCGGGCCAGGCCCACCTCCTGCCGGTTATACAGGCCCTTGCGGCCCGATGGCCCGCAGTAGAACTGCGGGATGGCAATGGTTTTCATTCGCTTGTTTTCACCTTTGTGAGATACCGCCCGTCGATGATTTCCAGCACATCGTCCCGGCAGTAGGTATGGATGCCGATGATATCCCGGGGGTCCACCCCGGCGATGGTCACGCTCTGGGGCAAGGCGGCACATAGCGGCACCTCGGAACTGCCCCGGCGGGCCAGGAATTGCAGGTAAACGCCGTAGTCCACCCGGGTGCTGACCTGGGTGGGGTGGATGACCTGCCCGCCCAGCACAAACAGCGGCCCGGCGTTGCGGCTTACCAGGTCAAATTCCCGGTGCTGCAGGTTGAAGGGTTCGTCCGGCAGCAGGGCAAAGGGGGGCGCGGCTTCCTCGGGCGGGGGTTCCGCCCCGGGCACTTCGCTGCGGGGCAGCGGGCCCCGGTGCAGCACCAGACGGCGCCACCGCACAAAAAAGGGGTCGTCGGCCTTGACCTCGCTGCACAGCAGGGTCAGGGCGTCGGGGGTGCGGTCCACCAGGATGGCGTCGCACAGTTCGGCGTCCACCGCAAAGCGCTGGGCCAGCTCCCACCGGGCAGGAAATTCCACACACCGGTACAGCCGCAGGCTGCGGTCCGCCCCTGTCTCGGGGATCATCCAGGTTTCGCCGTTCCAGTCAAACACCGTGGGGAAAGACAGGTGAAACTCCTCTTCCAGCGCCACCTGCCAGTCTCCCGCCGTGCCGTCGTCGGCCAGGGTGCACACCTCGATGCGGCCTTTGCCTGCGGCCAGGTCCATGGCCTCGGCAAAAAGCCAGCGGGCCCCGCCCCGGCGGTAGAGCAGCGGGTCGGCGTACCAGAAGCCCGCCCGCCCGGGCAGCGGGGTGTAGGGCGCGGCCCCCAGGGCAGGCAGCGGCTCGGCGCCTTCCGCCGCGGGCAGCGGCCGCACGGCGATGGTATAGATCTCTTTTTCGCCCGTCAGTTTGCGCAGCAGCCGCTGGGGCGGCATGTGCAGGGCACGGTACAGTTGGTTCATCGTACTTCCTTTGTATATAAGCGCAGCAGGGCGCGGTAGTTTTCTTCTTCCCGGTAGGCGCGGCGGGCAGCGGCGGCAATGGCCGTGCAGTCGAACCGCATGGCCCCCAGGGCCTTGACCGCCCCGGCCAGCGCTGCGGCATCCCCGGGGGCAAAGCGCAGCCCGTCGATGCCGGGCCGCACTGAAGCCCCCACGTTGCCCAGGTCGCTGGCCAGTACCGGCGTGCCCAGGGCATGGGCCTCCGCCGGGACCAGGGCAAAGCTCTCAAAACACAGGCTGGCGGCCAGCACGGCCCGGCTTTCCCCCATCAGGCGGTGCAGTTCCGCCGGGGGCAGCTGGCCCAACAGGCGCACCCGGGGCCCGGCATGCTGCCGCGCCCAATCCCCCAGCGGGCCTTCGCCCGCCACCAGCAGTTCAGGGGCGGCGTCCCCCAGCAGGGCCCAGGCTTTGAGTACGGTGGGCAGACCTTTCAGTTCCTCCAGCCGCCCGGCAAAGACCATCTGGTTTTTGCGCTGTTCCCAGGGCAGGGGTTCGGTATCGGGCAGGGCCACCGGATTGGGCTTGACCACCAGCCGCTCCGCGTCAAAGGTGGGGCGCAGCCGGTTGTATTCCAGCAGTTTCTGCCGGTCAAAGTCGGTCAGGGCCACCATGGTGACCCCCCGCCAGGTGCCCAGCCGCCGGTGCAGGGCGTAGGCCAGCGCCACCACCGCCGTCTGGGCCAGGCTGCCCCGGTAGCACCGGTGGCGCACCGCGCAAAAAAGCCCGCTGTGGGGGCAGTCTTCGCAGACCTGGCCGCCGCGCAGCAAAATGCCGTTGGGGCAGAACAGCCGGAAATTGTGCAGCGACTGCACCACCGGCACGCCGCCCTGTTTGGCGGCGCGGACCACGGCGGGGCTGAGCAGCAGCAGGGTATTGTGGATGTGCACGGCGTCGGGCTGTTCCCGCCGGATCAGTTCCCGCACCGCCCGGGCGGCGGAAAAATTCCACACGGCCCGCAGGGGCAGCAGCAGTCTGGCAAAGCCGTGGGCGGCCTCCTCGTTGCTGCGCTCATAGACCACCACCGTGTGGCCGTGCCGTTCCAGCAGGGCGCGCTCGGCGGCAAAGACCGCGTCCTCGCCCCCGGGCAGCCGGTAATGGCAGTGGATCAGCAGAATCTTCACGCCGCCGTTTCCCCCTTTATGCTATAGTTCGCCTATTATGCTATTATACCCTGTTTGCCCCCGCCGCGCAAGGCGGAACGACAAAAAGCGGGAGCCCGCGCAGCGTGTCGAAAACCGCATCACGCTGCGCGGGCTCCCGCAGGGCTCATGACTGATTCAGTTCGTCTTCCCGCATTTTGCGGATGTTTTCTTCCAGATGGAAGCTCTTGTCCAGCACCGGGTAGATGGCCATCAGGCTGAGCAGAGCGGGCAGCCACAGGCCGGTGAGCAGCACCACCGGGGCGCTGAGGGGCCAGAACAGCAGCAGCGCCCCCCAGTAGACCAGCTGCCACACCACGCCCAGCATTGTGCGGGGCAGGTAGCCCAGGAAGAGGAACACGGCGTTTTTGAGGATACCGCCGAAAGGCATGTCCAGCAGGGCGATCTGGGCAAAGATATACTGCATCAGGCCGGCCAGCAGCACCGCGCCCACCAGCAGGGCGATGGGCAGCACCACGCCGTTTTCCACCGTGACGCTCTGGCCCGCCGTCAGGTGATAGGCCGAGAACACCTGGGTGGCCAGCACCAGGCCGCACAGGGCGCCGGGCAGCAGGGTGGCCCTGACGTTGCGCTTCCAGGCGCGGCAGTAGGTGTTCCACCAGTAACCGGGTTCATCCCGCAGGCTGCGCAGGATGGTATCGTGCAGGCCGCACAGCTGGGGCGCTGCCAGCATGCCCCCCAGGGCGCCGGCCAGCAGCATGGGCAGCACGGCGTGCACCGAGATCGAGAACCACAGCCCCAGGGCAAAGGGCACCGCGCTGACCAGGGCCAGGATGCCCGCCATCCAGAAAGAGCCCAGGTCCCGGCCCAGTACTTCCAGGAAACGGGCCGCGCCCTTTTTGCGCGGGGTGTCCGGGTTGACACCGGGGCCGGGGCGGTCATAGTGCATGTTGAACAAAGGCATAGCGTTTTTCTCCTTATCGTGTTCCGTATTGGGCGGCCCCCGCCGTAAGCAGCAGGTCGGGTTCCACCCGCAGGCCGGGGCGGCGGCCCTTCTGGGCCTGCACCAGCAAAAGCCAGGGGGCGTCCCCGGCGCGGTTTTTTACAAAGACCAGCCGTTTGGGTTCCAGACGGGCGCCGCGCAGGGTGCACAGCACTTCGGTCAGCTGGTCGGGGCGGTGGCACAGCACAAAGCGGCCCCCGTCCCGCAGGGCCCGGGCGGCGGCTTCCACGGCGTCGGCCAGGGTACAGGTATCGGTATGGCGGGCAGCGGCCCGGGCCGGGTCGGGGCTGCGGGGGCCCGCCGAAAAATAAGGCGGGTTGCAGGCGGCGAAATCATACCGGCCCTGCTCGGGGCCCAGGCGGCAGAAGTCCCGCAGGTCGGCGCACAGGGGCTGGATATGCCCGGCGCCGTTTTCCGCCGCAGCCGCCGCGCACAGGGCGCTGGCGGCGGGGTCCCGTTCCAGGGCGGTACAGGGCCCCCGGTGCCCGGCGTCGTGCCAGGCCAGCGCCACAATGCCGCAGCCGCTGCACAGGTCCAGGGCCCGGTCCTGCCGCCGGGGAATGTCGAACCGGGCCAGCAGCAGCCCGTCGGTGCCGAAGGTGGCCCCGGGGGCGGTAAACACCCGGGTGCCGTGGTCCAGCGTTTCGACGCCGGTCACGCCTTGTCGCGCAGCAGCGCGTATTTCATCAGGCCCACCTGGGTCTTGGAGTCCCGGATGGTGCCGTCCAGCACCATGCCCAGGGCTTTCTCAAAAGGCGTTTTGACCACATCCAGGAACTCATCGTCATCCAGGTGCTGGCCCACCGGGTGCAGCCCGGTGGCGGCCCAGACGTAGATTTTCTCACTGTCGTAGCCTACGGTGGCGTACACCACGCCCAGGTCGATGAACCGGTCGGCGGTGACGCCGCATTCCTCGCCCAGTTCCCGCTTGGCCGCCTCGAAGGGGTCCTCCCCCGCTTCCAGCTTGCCGGCGGGCAGTTCCCAGATTTCCTCGCCCATGGCGTAGCGGAACTGGCGTACCATGTAGACGTTGCCTTCGTCGTCCACGGGCAGCACGCAGGCACCGCCGTGGTGGTGCACGATCTCCCGGGTGCTGGTATTGCCGTTTTCCAGCCGGACGGTATCCACCGTGACCCGGATGACCCGGCCGTTGAAAATCTCCTTGCTGTCCAGTGTAGTTTCGATATGCGCCATGGCACAAAACTCCTTTGCGGGTGAATTTTTCGATGTTCCTATTGTACCGCAGCGGCAGACAGGAATCAACCGTATTCTCGCCACAATTTGCGGGGCGCCCCCTTTGCCGCGGCAAAAAACCAAAGCGGGGCCTGCCCGAAGGCAAGCCCCGCTCTGGTGGTATAGGAAAATAAGGGAATGGTACAGTCAGAACGGCATGCGTCACACGATCTTGCGGGATTTGTGCACGCCGGTTTTCAGGAACTCCACCCACTCGGCCACGTTGACGGCGTGGTCGCCCAGGCGTTCCAGGTATTTGCTGATCATAAACAGGTCCAGGGCGGTCTCGGCCTGGTCCGGGTGGGCGGCAATGTACTGGGCGATCTCGCCGCTGATCTTGCGGAACATGGCGTCGCACTCGTCGTCCCGGGCAATGACCTGGGCCGCCACCGACAGGTCCACCTGCACATAAGCGCCGATGGCGTCCTTGACCATATGCAGGGCGATGGCGCCCATCTTCTCCAGGTCTTCCAGCACGCCCACACCTTGGGCGCCCTCGGTTTTCAGGTGCAGCGTGATCTCGGCGATGTCGCTGGCCTGGTCGGCGATGCGCTCGATGTCGGTGACCATTTTAAGGGCCGTGGAGACTTTGCGCAGGTCCCCGGCCACCGGCTGCTGGCGCAAAAACAGCGTCAGGCAGCGGTGTTCGATCTCGTGTTCGGCGGCGTCGATCTCGCTGTCCCGGGCAATGACCCCCCGGGCCAGCTCCACATCGCCGGTGCGCAGGGCGGTCATGGCGCTTTCGATGGCGCCGCCCGCCGCGTGGCCCATCCGGGCCAGCATGGTATCCAGCTGCAAAAGTTCTGCATCGTAGACCTTGCGGCTGCTGTACGGCATAGAAAATGACATAGAGTTGCTCCTTCCATCAGCCGAAACGGCCGGAGATGTAATCCTCGGTGCGCTTGTCCACCGGGGTGGCAAAAACGCTCTCGGTGGGGCCCATCTCCACCAGTTCCCCCAGCAGGAAGAAGGCGGTCTTGTCGGAAATACGGGCGGCCTGCTGCATGTTGTGGGTGACCATGATGATGGTGTAGTTCTGCTTGAGCTCCATGGCCAGTTCCTCCACCTTGGAGGTGGAGATGGGGTCCAGGGCCGAGGTGGGTTCGTCCATCAGCAGCACTTCCGGCTCCACGGCCAAAGCGCGGGCGATACACAGCCGCTGCTGCTGACCGCCGGACATGCCCAGGGCGCTCTTGTTCAGGCGGTCCTTCACCTCGTCCCAGATGGCGGCGCCCCGCAGGGACCGCTCCACGATCTCATCCAGCTGGGCCTTGTTGTGGATGCCGTGGGTGCGCGGGCCGTAGGCGATGTTGTCATAGATGGACATGGGGAAGGGGTTGGGTTTCTGGAACACCATGCCCACCCGCTTGCGCAGCACATTGACATCCATCTTGTCTTTGTAGATGTCCACGCCGTCCAGCAGGATATCGCCGGAAATACGGCAGCCTTCCACCAGGTCGTTCATGCGGTTCAGGCTTTTCAGAAAGGTGGATTTGCCGCAGCCGGAAGGGCCGATGAAGGCGGTGATCTCCTTTTCGGGGATGGACATATTCACATTTTTCAGGGCATGGAAACTGCCGTAGTACAGGTCCATGTTCTTGACTTCAAATTTATTCACGGTGACTCCCTCTTGTCTCTCAGTGTTTGGCCAGTTTGGAGGCGATGAAGCTGGACAGGCAGTTGATGGCCAGCACCAGCAACAGCAGCACCACGGCGGTGCCGTAGGTAGCGTCCACATGCAGGCCCTCGTTGGAGAGCAGGTACATGTGCACGGCCAGGGTACGGGTGGAGCTGAAGACGCTCTCGGGGATCTTGGCCAGCGAACTGGCGGTGTAGATCAGGGCCGCGGTCTCGCCCACGATACGCCCGGTGGCCAGGATGATGCCGGACAGGATGCCGGGCATGGCGCTGGGCAGCACAATGGTGAACACGGTGCGCAGCTTGCCGGCCCCCAGGCCAAAGCTGCCTTCCCGGTAGGAATCCGGCACAGCGATGAGGGCTTCCTCGGTGGTGCGCATGATGACGGGCAGCACCATGATGGCCAGGGTGAAAGCGCCCGCGATAAGGCTGAAGCCCCAGCCCAGCTGGGTGACGAAGAACAGCATGCCGAACAGGCCGTAGACGATGGAGGGGATGCCCTGCAGCGTCTCGGTGGTCAGGCGCACCAGCCGCACCAGTTTGTTGCCCCGCCGGGCGTACTCCACCAGCCAGATGGCGGCAAAGATGCCCAGGGGCGCGGCGATGGCCAGGGAGAACCCGGTCATAAGCACTGTGTTGATGAGCGCCGGCACCAGGGAGACATTCTCGGAGGTATACTCCCAGGCAAAGAGGGAAGGTTTGAGGTTGGGGATGCCCATGACCAGGATATACCCGATCAGAAACAGCAGCACGGCGGCGGTGAGGGCGGCGGCGATGCGCACGCCCCAGCGCAGCAGGGCGGCCTGCACCCGGGCGGCGGTGCGGTTGCGGTTGCCGGTGGGGAACACCATGCGGGGGTGGGATTCATACATGGGTACGGCGCGCTCGCCGCCGCGGACGGTGATCTCAGGCATTGCGGCTGCCCCCTTTCACGATGCTGAAGCACAGGTTGATGAGCAGGATGAAAACGAAGAGCACCACGCCGGTGGCGATGAGGGCCTCCCGGTGGAGACCGGCGGCATAGCCCATCTCGATGACGATGTTGGAGGTCATGGTGCGCAGGCCTTTGAACAGCCCCTGGGGCATCCAGGTCTGGTTGCCGGCCACCATGACCACGGCCATGGTCTCGCCGATGGCGCGGCCGATGCCCAGGATGACCGCCGAAAGCACACCGCTCTTGGCGGCGGGCAGCACAGCGAAGAAGACGCTGCGCTCATGGGTGGCGCCCAGGGCCAGGCTGCCCTCGTAGTAGCTGGCGGGCACGGCGTCCAGGCTGGCCTTGCTCACCGTGATGATGGTGGGCAGGATCATGATGCCCAGCAGCACCGCGGCGGTGAACAGGCTCATGCCCTTGCCGCCCTTGACGCCCAGCACGTCCTTGAAAAAGTCGCTCTTGACCATAGCCTGTACGGCGGGCACCAGCACGATCATGCCGAAAAAGCCGTACACCACCGACGGGATGCCCGCCAGCAGCTGCACCGCGGGCAGCATGACCCGGTTGACAGCGGGGGTGGCGAACTTGGACATGTAGATGGCGGTGAGCAGCCCGATGGGCACGCCCACAATAATGGCACCGGCGGTGACGTAGAGAGAGCCCAGGATCATGGGCAGGATGCCGTAGATATCGTTGCCGGGTTTCCAGGTGGTGCCCAGCAGGAATTTCAGGGGGCCGATCTCGAAGAGGGTGGGCAGGCCGTTGGCGAACAGGAACACACAGATCAGCGCCACAGCCAGGATGGAGATACAGGCGCTGGCGGTAAACACGCCCTGCATAACGCCTTCACGAATCTTGGCGGATTTCGTTTTCATTTTCCTATACACGCTCCTTGCGCAGAGATGCGGGGGTCAGGGGGGACCGTTTGCCAAAAGGCGGCTGCCGCCAAAGCTGCAGCCGCCGGGGGATATGGTTTACTGGAGTTCCGACCAGACGGTGGTTTCACCCACGTAGATGCTCTTGATCTGGTCCACGGTCAGGTTCTCGATGGGGTTGGCGGGGTTGACCACCACGGCGATGCCGTCCATGGCCAGCACGGTGGCCGCAGCGCCTTCAGCGGTCTCTTCCTCTTTCAGTTCACGGCTGGCCATGCCGATGGTGTAGGTGCCGTCCAGGGCGCCGGTGACACCGGTGGTGGAGTCGGTGGTCAGCATCTCAATGGTGGCGTTGGGGTTGACGGCGGCATAGGCTTCGATGAGCTTTTCCATCAGCGGGCTGACGGAGGAAGAACCGCCCACGGTGATGCTGCCGCTGGGCTGGGTGGAGGTGTACTCGGCACCCTCGGCGCCGATGTAGCCTTCCTCGGTGGCCAGGGCCTGGCCGTCGGCGCTCATGCAGTAGGCGATGAAGTCCACGGCCACAGGGTCGGTGGCTTCGCCGTTGGTGACGATGTTGAAAGGACGGGCCAGGGTGTAAGTACCGTTGGACACGTTCTCGGCGTTGGCTTCCACATCACCCACGGTGACGGCCTTGACGGTATCGTTCAGAGAGCCCAGGCTGATGTAGCCGACGGCGGTCTCATCATTGGCCACGGCGGTCATGACACCGTTGGTGGAGTTCTGGGTGGCGGCGGCCTCGGTGGTCATATCCACCTTCTCGCCGGCGTCGTTCTTTTCCTCCACGCCGGTCAGCTCGATGAAGGCGCCGCGGGTGCCGGAACCATCCTCGCGGGTGATGACGGTGATATCCTGGTCGGCGTCAAAATCGGTAGCGGCGGCCTCGGTGGATTCAGCGGTCTCGGCGGTTTCGGCGGCGGAAGCGGTGCTCTCCGAAGCAGTGGAGGAAGCCTCGCTGGAAGTGGTATTGCCACAGGCTGCCAGGCTCAGGGCCAGGGCGGCGGCCATCACGGACGCAACAACAGCGGTACGTTTCATAAGTTCTCTCTTCTCCCTTTTTACCAAATATCAAAACGTGTTTTTGGTGGTTTTGCTGCCCCCGTTTGTCCGGGAGCATGCTTATTGTACCGCGGCAGGGGGCCCGGTATCGACCATGGTACGGTACAATCGGCGTAAAAAATAGGCAAAACGCGCGCCCCAAATGCAAAAAAATTGTAAAACAGGTAAAAAAGCGGCAAGGTTTTGCCCTGATCCCGGCCAAAAACCACGCCCGGCAGCCCATTTTACACGGATTTTACAAAACCTTTACCGTTCCCTGCTGGCGCGGCGGCACAACGATACATTATAATAAAGAGCGGTATAGGGCGCGGCGAGGCCGCGCGGTTTTTACAACCAAATAAGAGAATGGATGTGTCCCTGTATGAGTATCTTCAACATCTTTGTGCTGCTGGGCGGCCTGGCCATGTTTTTGTACGGCATGGACGTCATGGGCAAAAACCTGGAGCAGACGGCCGGCGGCCGCCTGCAGGTGATCCTGAGCAAGATGACCTCCTCCCCCCTGCGGGGCCTTTTGCTGGGCCTGGCGGTGACGGCGGTGATCCAGTCCAGTTCCGCCACCACGGTCATGGTGGTAGGCTTCGTCAACTCCGGGCTGATGGATCTGTACCAGACCGTAGGCGTCATCATGGGCGCCAACATCGGCACCACCGTCACGGCCTGGCTGCTGAGCCTGACCGGCCTGCAGGGCGAGAGCTTCATCATTCAGATGCTCAGCCCCGACGCCTGGGCCCCGCTGCTGGGCTTTGCGGGCATTGTCATGTTCATGTTCGGCAAAGAACGTCAGAAAGGCATCGGCCAGATTTTCCTGGGCTTTGCCATCCTGATGACCGGCATGGAGCTGATGAGCAGCGCCACCGCCCCCCTGGCGGACGCCCCCTGGTTCGGCGACCTGTTCCTGGCTTTCACCAACCCGGTACTGGGCGTGCTGGTGGGTGCGCTGCTCACCGCCATCATCCAGTCTTCCTCCGCTTCGGTGGGTATTCTGCAGGCGCTGTCCATCTCCACGGGCGCGGTCTCGCTGGCGGCCGCCATGCCCATCATTATGGGCCAGAACATCGGCACCTGTGTCACGGCGCTGCTCTCTTCTGCCGGCGCCAACAAGAACGCCCGCCGTACCGCCATGATCCACCTGTATTTCAATATCGTGGGCACCGTGGTGTTCCTCACGGGGTTCTATGCGCTGAACGCGGTCTTTCAGTTCCCGTTCTACCATGACCAGGCCAACGCCTTCAACATCGCCATCATCCACACGGTGTTCAACCTGACCACCACCGCCATCCTGCTGCCCTTCAACAAGCTGCTGGTGAAGCTGGCCATCCTCACGGTGCCGGACGACAAAAAGCCCGAGCAGACCACCCTGCTGGACGAGCGTCTGCTTTCCACCCCGGCGGTGGCCGTGGACCGCGCCATGCTGGTGGGCTGCGATATGGCCGAAGTGTGCCGCACCTCGCTGCTGCAGGCCATGTCCACCACCCGCAAGTGGGACGATACCATTGCCGACGAAGTCCACCGCAAAGAAGACGCCGTGGACCACTACGAAGACGCCCTGGGTTCCTACCTGGTCCGGCTGTCCGGCCGCTCCCTGAGCAGTGAGGACAACCGCACCATCAACACCCTGCTGCATACCATCGGGGATTTTGAACGCATTTCCGACCATTCGGTGAATCTGCTGGAAGCCGCCGAAGAAATCCGCGACAAGAACATCCGTTTCAGCGCCGAAGCGCTGGACGACCTGAGCGTGCTGGAAGCCGCTTTGCAGGACATCGTAAACCGCACGGTAGACGCTTTCCAGAAGCACGACTGCTATGCCGCCGGCAAGATCGAACCCCTGGAAGAAGTGGTGGACGGGCTGGTGCGCGAGGTCAAGGCCCGCCATATCGCCCGCCTGCAGGCCGGCACCTGCACCATCGAGTACGGCTTTGTGCTGGATGACCTGCTGACCACCTACGAGCGCATTGCCGACCATTGCTCCAACATTGCCGTGGCCATGATCGAAGTGGCCGAGGACAAGTTCGACACCCACGAATACCTGAACAACATCAAAAACGGCAGCGTGAAGTTTGAGGAACGGTACGAAAAGTACCGCGGCCGCTACACCTTTACGCCGGAAGCCTACGGCAAGACCGATGCCTCCACAGCCGCTGCGGCTCCGGCGGTGAGCGCTGCCAAAAAGTAAAAGGAGTTTTGCCCCATGATCTATATCGTCGAAGACGACGCCAGCATCCGCGAACTGGAGCGTTACGCCCTGCAGACCAACGGCTATGAGGCCACCGGCTGTGAGGACGGCGCCAGCTTCTGGGCCGCCATGCGCGGCACCCTGCCCGAGCTGGTCATTCTGGATGTGATGCTGCCCGACGAGGACGGTTACCAGATTCTGGCCAAGCTGCGGGCCGACCCCGCCGCCCGGACGGTGCCGGTGATCATGGTGACGGCCAAAACCAGCGAGATCGACGTGGTGAAGGGGCTGGACTACGGCGCCGACGATTACCTGTGCAAGCCCTTCGGCATTATGGAATTCATCTCCCGGGTGAAGGCGGTGCTGCGCCGGGCCGCCCCGGCAGCCACCGCCGCCCAGCCCGCACCCCAGACCCTGCGGTTCGGCACCATTGTGCTGGACGATGTGGCCCGCACCGTGCGGGCGGACGGTGCCCCGGTGGAACTGACCTTTAAAGAATACGCCCTGCTGCACCTGTTCCTGGAACACCCCGAGCAGGTGCTGGCCCGGGAACGCATCATGAAAGAAGTGTGGGACACCGACGACCTGCTGGAATCCCGCACCATCGACATGCATGTGCGCACCCTGCGCCAGAAACTGGGGGCCGCGGGGGAAGCCATCCGCACCGTGCGCAAAGTGGGCTACAAGCTGAGCACGGAGGGCGCCGATGAGTGACGAGGAACGCCGTGCCCGCCGCCCCCAGAGCATGAGCCGCCGCTACCGCCAGGGGCTGATCCTGGTGGGGGTGCTGTGTGTGCTGGCCACCCTGACCGCCGCCACGCTGCTGTTCCAGCGCAGCTATACCGAGCGGGTGGACGACACGCTGCACCGGCTGTGCGCCACCCTGGCCGCCGGGTATACCGCCCAGGGCACCGGTGACCCCGACGCTCTGGCCGCCCTGGTGCCCGGCACCGGGCTGCGCTGTACCCTGATCGACGCCGACGGCAATGTACTGTACGACAACCAGACCACCGCCCCCCTGCCCAACCACGCCGACAGGCCGGAAGTACAGGCCGCCCTGGCCCAGGGCAGCGGCAGCACCATACGCGAAAGCGAGACCATGGACCGGGAGACCCACTACTATGCCCTGCGGGTGGACACCCCCGCCGGGGTGCAGGTGGTGCGGGTAGGCCAGGATGTGGCCAACATCTGGGGCCTGAGCGCCGACTCCCTGCCGCTGCTGATCTGTGCGGTGGTGCTGATCCTGGCGGGCGCGGCGGTGCTTTCCTGGTGGATGACCCGGCGGCTGGTGCAGCCCATCAACCGCCTGGCGGAAAACCTGGACACCATCGAGGCCGACGTGCCCTATGAAGAGCTGATCCCCCTGGCCCGCACCGTGCAGTCTGACCGCAAACTGCGGGAGGACAACGAAACCATGCGCCGGGAATTC
Organism: Candidatus Gemmiger excrementavium; assembly: GCA_019116485.1. Classification (GTDB taxonomy): domain Bacteria; phylum Bacillota; class Clostridia; order Oscillospirales; family Ruminococcaceae; genus Gemmiger; species Gemmiger excrementavium. The sequence goes on along the minus strand of DXBO01000176.1, from coordinate 6,474 downwards.
ACCGCCAACGTCAGCCACGAACTGAAAACGCCCCTGACCAGCATTTCCGGCTACGCGGAACTCATCGAGACCGGCATGGCCAAAAGCGAGGACGTGCCCGCCTTTGCAGGGCGCATCCACAAAGAGGCCCGGCGCATGATCGCCCTGGTCAGCGACATCCTGCAGCTGAGCGAGCTGGACAGCACCCGGGGCGGGCACCCCCGTACCGCCCCCGCCGAGATGACGCCGGTGGACCTGGCCGCCCTGGTCAAGGAAACCGCCCAGACCATGACGGTGAACGCCCGCAAGGCCTACGTTACCCTGCAATACGACGCCCGTCCCGCCACCGTGCGGGGCACCCGGGACCAGCTGGTGGAACTGGCCACCAACCTGTGCGACAACGCCATCCGCTACAACCGCCCCGGCGGCCATGTGGAACTGCGCTGCGCCACCGGCCCCGACGGCTGCCCCTACCTGGAGGTAGCCGACAACGGCATCGGCATCCCGCAGGAGAGCCAGTCCCGGATATTTGAACGCTTTTACCGGGTGGACAAGAGCCGCTCCAAGGAGACCGGCGGCACCGGCCTGGGCCTGGCCATCGTCAAGCACATCGCCCTGCTGCACGAGGGGCGCATCGACCTGCAGAGCCAGGTAGGCACCGGCACCACCATCCGGGTGACCTTTCCCAAACCATGACCCCAGCCGCAAACCGGAGGCCCTGCGCCCCCGGTTTTTTCTTGCCCGCAGGTCTGTATCGTGGTATACTTGACCCGATATATGCCCATACTGAAACAATTCCCTACAAGGAGCAGGCTTATGATGAACGAACAATGGCTCAATCTCTACCGCATCGAGATCGAGGATTTTTACCAGAAAACCCGGGCGTTTGCCGCGGGTGAACTTTCCCGCAAGGAGTACAAAGGCATTTCCGGCGGGTTCGGCAGCTATGCCCAGCGGGACGCTGCCCGTCACATGCTGCGCCTGCGCCTGCCCGGCGGCCGCCTGACCGCCCCCCGGCTGCAATTCCTGGCCCGCATCGCCGGCAAGTACGAAGTGGCCCCGCTGAAACTGACCACCTGCCAGACCGTTCAGCTGCACAACCTGACCCCCGACCTGCTGCCGGTAATCATGGAGCATGCGGCTTACTCCGACATCATCACCCGGGGCGGCGGCGGCGACAACCCCCGCAACGTCATGGCCAGCCCCCTGACCGGCGTACAGGCCGGGGAAGCCTTTGACGTGATGCCCTGGGCCGAGGCGGTCAGTGATTATCTGCTTACCATCTGCCGGGATATCCACATGCCCCGCAAACTGAAGGTGGCCTTCTGCAACGGGGCGGACGACTGCGTTCACACGGCGTTCCGGGATATGGGCTTTGTGGCCCGCAAGGACGGCACCTTCCGGCTGTATATTGCCGGCGGGCTGGGGGCCAACCACCGCATGGGCGTACAGGTGACCGACGCCCTGCCCGCCGCCGACGTGCTGTACGCCGTAAAGGCCATGGTGGACACCTTCTGCGCCCACGGCAACTACGAGAACCGGGCCAAGGCCCGCACCCGCTATATGCAGGAGACCCTGGGCGAAGAGGAGCTGCGCCGCGTCTACCTGGAAAACCTGGCCGCCGCCAAGGCCAAAGGCGGCCTTGGGCTGACCGTAAAACCCGTGCCGGTGACCAAAGCCGGCGCCGGCAGCCTGCAGCATCCCCGGGTGACCGCCCAGAAACAGCCCGGCCTGTACGCGGTGGCCTACCACCCCATCGGCGGTATTCTGCCCACCGGCAAGCCCGCCGAACTGGCCGCCCTGCTGCGGGAGATGCCCGGCGCCGAATGCCGGGTGGCCCCCCATGAGACCCTGTATATCATCAATCTGACCGCCGCCGAGGCCGAAAAAGTCCTGGCCGCCACCGACGACAGCGCCCGTACCCTGTTTGAGACCAGTGTGGCCTGCATCGGCGCTTCCATCTGCCAGCAGGGCGTGCGGGACAGCCAGGCGGCCCTGCAGGCCTGTGTGGCCGCCGTGCGGGAGGCCGGTATCCCCGACGGTGCCCTGCCCAAGATCTGCATCTCGGGCTGCCCGTCCAGCTGCGGCGCCCACCAGGCCGGGGCCATCGGCTTCCAGGGCTGCGTCAAGCCGGTGCCCGGGGACAAGCCGGTGCCCGCTTTCAAAATGTTCCTGGGCGGCAGCGATACAGTGGGCCAGGCCCGTTTTGGCGAGGCCGTGGGCACTGTACGGGAAGATCAGCTGCCCGCCCTGCTGGTGGAACTGGGCCAGGCAGCCGCCGCAGCCGGGCAGCATTGGTTCGGCTGGCGCAGCGCCCACCCCGATGAACTGCAGGCCATTCTGGCAAAATACCTGTAAACAGGCGCCGCCGCGCGGCGGTTTTGCCTGTTCCCGCCAAACCACCGAAAGGAAACCCATATCTATGCGGAAACGACTGTTCCCCGCCCTGCTGGCCGCCCTGCTGCTGGCGGGCTGTGCCGCGCCGGCGGCTACCGAGAGCCCTGCGGCCACCGAAAGCCCCGCCACGGCGGAGACCGCCGCCGCGACCCTGACCTTTACCGACGACCTGGACCGGGAAGTGACCGTGCCGCTGCACCCCCGGCGTGTGGCCGTACTGCTGGGCAGTTACGCCGACGTGTGGTGTCTGGCGGGCGGTGCCGACAGCCTGGTGGCTGCCGCCAACGACGCCTGGACCGACTTTGACCTGGGCCTGGGCGACGACGTGGCCAACCTGGGCAGTCTGCAGGAACCCAACCTGGAAGAGTTGATCGCCGCCGACCCGGATTTTATCCTTGCCAGCAGCAACACCACCTCCAACGTGGAACTGCTGCCCAGCTTTGAAAGCCTGGGCGTGCCCACGGCCTATTTCGGGGTGAACAGCTTCAAGGACTACCTGCGCATGCTGGAAGTGTGCACGATGATCACCGGGCAGGAGGAAAACTACCAGACCTGCGGCCTGGACGTACAGGCCCAGGTGGAAGCGGCCAAAGCCCAGAACGACGGCAGCGCCCCCACGGTACTGCTGCTGCGCTCCGCCAGCACCAGCTGCAAGGTAAAGAACAGCAAGGGCACCGTGCTGGGGGAGATTCTGGCCGACCTGGGCGCCGTGAACATTGCCGACAGTGATACCGGCCTGCTGGAAGACCTGAGCCTGGAGCGCATCCTTGCCGACGACCCGGACTACATCTTTGTGGTGTTCCAGGGCAGCGACCAGGACGCCGCCCAGCGCACCCTGGAGGCAGCCCTTACCTCCAACCCGGCCTGGGATACCCTGTCCGCTGTGCAGAACGGCAACTTTTACATTATGGAAAAGGAACTCTACCACCTGAAACCCAACGCCCGCTGGGGCGAAGCCTACCAGAAGGTAGCCGATATCCTGTACCCTGTGGCCTGACGGCGCATGTCCGCCGGTGCAGACAATTTTTAATACTAAAATAACCGCCCGTCCGGGAAGTTCCCGGGCGGGCGGTTCTGTGTTTGTTCCGTTACAAAAAGCGGCGGATATCCTCGGCCAGTTTTTCCTCCAGGGCGATCAGGCGCTTGGTGATGTCCTTGGCGTCCTCGCTGGCGGCTTCGTACTGATTCAGGTAGCGGTTCAGGGATTTGACCCCCATGTTGCAGCCGTCGGTGATCAGGTCGGCAATCGTAGCGTCGCTCTCGTTCATGGTAAGCATGGCCCCGGTCTTGATCCAGGACATGCCCTGGGCAATGGGGTTGGGTTCCTTGCCCTCGTCGTGGAAATCGTGCAGCGCCGTGACGATTTCATCCTGCAGCTGCTGGTGTTCGGTGCGGCAGCGGGCCAGCGCGTCCCGCAGGGACTGGCTTTTGGCCGTATCCATCACCTGGTCGATGGCCGAAAGGCCCATGGCCACCCCGGCGTCACACTCCCGCAGCAGTTTGATGGTATCCGGTTCGATCATACCTAGACTCTCCTTCGCTTTTTGGGTAGTATGCCCCAAAAAGGGGGGAGAAGATACAGGGTTTCAGTGCCCCAGGCGGACTTTGAAATCCTGATAGCCGAACTGTTTCAGCACCCGGCAGCGGCCGTCGGCGGCCCGGGCCAGGATGGCGGGCAGCGGCATGCCGTTGAAGGTGTTGTTCTTGCAGGTGGTATAAATGGCCATATCCCCGAAGACCAGCAGGTCGCCGGGCCGGGGTTGGGCGTCAAAGCTGTAATCCCCGATCACGTCCCCGGCCAGGCAGGTGGGGCCCGCCAGCCGCACGGTGCAGGGCTTTTCCCCCACGTCGGCGGCGAACAGCAGCGGCGGGCGGTAGGGCATCTCGATCACATCGGGCATGTGGCAGGCGGCACTGGCGTCCAGAATGGCCACCGTGGTGTCGCCGTTTTTGACCACATCCAGTACCCGGGTCAGCAGGAACCCGGCGTTGAGGGCACAGGCCTCCCCCGGTTCCAGATACACCGTCACGCCCCAGTCGGCCTGGGCACGGGCGATGCAGCGTTCCAGGGTGGCAATATCGTACCCCGGGCGGGTGATATGATGCCCGCCGCCCATGTTGAGCCACTTCATGTTGGGCAGCAAATCGCCGAATTTGGCGGCCACCGCGTCCAGCGTCACCGCCAGCGCGTCGGAATCCTGCTCGCACAGGGTATGGAAGTGCAGCCCGTCCAGCAGGTCCGGCAGGGCCGGGTTTTGGGCCACCGCGGCATCCCACTGGGCGCGGGTGGTGCCCAGGCGGCTGCCGGGGGCGCAGGGGTCATAGATGGCGTGGCCTTCCTGGGTGGAACACTGGGGGTTCACCCGCAGGCCCACGCTTTTGCCCGCAGCCTTGGCAGCGGGGCCAAATTTGCCCAGCTGGGCCGGGGAATTGAACACGATATGGTCCGCCCAGCGCAGCAGTTCCTCCATCTCGTCGTCCCGGTAGGCGGCGCAGAAAACGTGGACCTCCCCCTCGGGCATCTCCTCGGCGCCCAGGCGGGCCTCATACAGGCCGCTGGCCTCGGTGCCCGCCAGATGAGGGGCCAGAATGGGGTACAGGTCGTAGTTGCTGAAGGCCTTTTGCGCCAGCAGCACTTTGCAGCCGGTACGCCGGGCCAGATCGCCGAGAATTTCGGCGTTGCGGGCCAGCGCGCCCTCGTCCAGCAGGTAGCAGGGGGTGGGCAGGGCCGCCCATTCCCCGGGCACCCTGCCGCCGATGGCGGCAAAGGGCGGGCGGGTATCCACGGCGGGCATCAGTCCACCAGCGCCGGGGCGCGGTTCTCGCTGCGGGGCAGGCCGTACTTATCCAGCGCGTCCAGGAACGGGTCGGGGTTGAACTCCTCCACCGTGTAGACGCCGGGCTTGGTCCACTGGCCGGTGAGCATCATCAGGGCGCCGCACATGGCGGGCACGCCGGTGGTGTAGCTGATGGCCTGGCTGCCCACCTCGCGGTAGCATGCCTGGTGGTCGCAGACGTTATAGATGTAGTAGGTCTTGGGCTGACCGTCCTTGGTGCCGGTGAAGATGCAGCCGATGTTGGTCTTGCCCTTGGTGCGGGGGCCCAGGCTGGCCGGGTCGGGCAGCAGGGCTTTCAGGAACTGGATGGGGACGATCTCCTGGCCGTTGTAATTGATGGGGGTGGTGGAGAGCATGCCCACATCCTCCAGGCAGCGCATATGGTCCAGGTAGCTCTGGCCGAAGGTCATGAAGAAGCGGATGCGCTTGACATCGGGGAAGTTCTTGCCCAGGGACTCGATCTCCTCGTGGTGGAGCAGGTACATATCCTTTTTGCCCACCTGGTCAAAGTCGTATTCCCGCTTGATGCTCATAGCCGGGATCTCCACCCAGCGGCCGTTTTCCATGTAGCTGCCGGGGGCGCTGACTTCCCGGAGGTTGATCTCGGGGTTGAAGTTGGTGGCGAAGGCATAGCCGTGGTCGCCGCCGTTGCAGTCCAGGATGTCGATGGTGTCGATGGTGTCGAACTCGTGCTTGGCGGCATAGGCGCAGTAGGCCTGGGTCACGCCCGGGTCAAAGCCGCAGCCCAGCAGGGCGGTAAGGCCGGCATCCTCAAACTTTTTCTTGTAGGCCCACTGCCAGGAGTAGTCGAAGTAGGCAGAGAAGCCCGCTTCCTTGCAGCGCTTTTCGTAGATGGCGCGCCATGCGGGGTCGTCGGTGTTTTCCGGCTCATAGTTGGCGGTGTCCATGTAGTTGACACCGCAGGCCAGGCAGGCGTCCATGATGGTCAGGTCCTGGTACGGCAGGGCGATGTTCATGACCAGGTCAGGCTGATAGCTCTTGATGAGGGCGATCAGCTGGTTGACATCGTCGGCATCCACCTGGGCGGTGGTGATTTTGGTTTTGGTGGTGGGGGCCAGTTTTTCGGCCAGGGCGTCGCACTTGGATTTGGTGCGGCTGGCAATGCACAGTTCGGTGAAAACGTCGCTGACCTGGCAGCACTTGTGAATGGCGACGCTGGCAACGCCGCCGCAACCGATGACAAGAACTTTGCTCATGGTGATGACTCCTTTACATACGAGAAGATTTTGTTCCTTTTTTG
>DXBO01000175.1 GCA_019116485.1 Candidatus Gemmiger excrementavium | reverse complement strand
CAACGCTGCAAAGATATGAAACCGGAGGCATTGGAAATTTGCCGTTGGATAAGCTCGAAGTTTTGGCCAAGGCTTTGCGCTGTTCTCCTGCATACTTGATGGGATGGGCGGATGAAGACACATCTCTTGTCGCGTATCTGATTAAGGACACAAGAATACGTTCCGGAATGTCTATAGAAGATTTGTCCTCAAATAGTGGCCTCCCCGTTTCCTTATTGGAAGACTACGAGAGAGACGCAAAAAAACCCAATATTGAAGATTTGGGCAAAATAGCGAATGCGCTGAGCATTTCCGCTTACTCGTTGGCTGATTTCGATTTGGCAACAAACATGATGGCTTTAGACCTAAACAATGCTCGATATGAATACGGAGAAGAATACAATCAGTACGCCAGAATGGTTCAAGCTTTCAGCTATTTAAACCACTTGGGAGCCGAAAAGGCAGCTTCTGCTGTGGAAGATCTAGCGAAGATACAGGAGTACCGGCGAGACGAAGACAAGTTTTAATCTGTGGGCCTATCCTGGTTACGCCTGATTTGCTGGGCCGCGGCCTGGATGCCTGTCCTTTAGTCACTAAAGTCACTAAAGTCACTGGGGTAGTTTCTTGAAACGCGTTTCTTGAAAAGTGTCAGCACCTGCTCCCGCCATACCTGGATGTTCAGACACCTGCAACGGCATGGCCTATCCCTTCACACCGTGGGCTTTCCCAGATTTTCTGCTCTGCGGGAATTGTATATTTTATAGGCGGCCGATTGCCGCGCCAGGAAAGTATACAACTGCAAGAGGTGCCCGGCGGGTTTCATGACACGACAACGCGCGAGGCCACACCCTCGCACGGTGACCCGCTGGCGGGAATGTCCCGGACCCGCACGAGTAAGCCGCCCGCCGGGTTGGCTGGTTTTCGTGGTGGGGGCCCCATGCCCCACGCTCCCGGCGGGCAGCGGTTGCGACAAATTGTCGCATCGGTACCGTTGTCCAAATTTTGGACGACTCCCGGGAAGAGCGCGTCCGAAATTCGGACGGGCACGGCGGCCCGATCGGCGCCGGTGGGTCGTGAAACACGAGGTACCGCCAGTGGGTCGTGAAACACGAGGTACCGCCAGGCGGTGGGGTCGTGAAACGCGACCCCCTCGCCGGCGGGTGGCGAAACGCCACCCCATCAGGGGGTAACGAATCGTTACCCCGTCCACAGTATGTTGCCGAACAGTTCGGCAACGCATTACCGCACGGCGGACCCCCTCCCGGAAAGCCGGTAAATCTGCCCTGTACAGGGCGTTTCCTGCACAGGAATGAAAGTATATTACCCGGCCTTGTTTCTCTCCTACGGCGGCTCCTGCGGCCCTGTCTTCGGGGCTGGTGAGTAAGTTACCAGCAAGTTACCAGCAAGTTGCACCGTCAAGTGCAGTTCGTTTCCCAAAACAGCGATAAAAGCCGGGTGTTTTAACATCAAGTTCAAGTTTTCACCGGCGAAAAGTGCAATTCGTTGGAAAGTCGGCATCTGCAAATCGGGTACCACTTGCAGCCCCGGCCCTGCGCGGATATCCACGCGCTATGCTAGCAAAACCAGTTCCGCCGTGCTGGCGGGCAAAGCAGCGGGAATTAGTGGACGCGATAACACGCGCGCGATTTCTTGACACGATAACGCGCGGGAACACGCGAAACCTGATAAAACCTAAAATCAGAAAGAGGGCAAAGCCCATGAAGATCTATACCATAATCGGTGGCGTGAACGGCTGCGGCAAATCCAGTCTGACCGGCACTCTAAAGGCCGAGCGGTCAGACCTGGGCATTATCGTAGACCCGGACAAGATCACCGCCGAGCTGGGCGAGGATGAATACGAGGGCGGCAAGGTGGCCGTGGAGAAACTGGAAAAGGCCCTTGCCGATGGTGTCAGCTTCACCCAGGAAACCACCCTTTCCGGCGGCTATGCCCGCAAGCTGGCCCGCCGGGCCAAGGAGGCCGGGTATTACATCCGTCTGTACTATGTGGGCCTGGACAGCCTGCAGGAGAGCCTGCAGCGCATTGAGAACCGCGTCCGCAAGGGTGGACACGACATCCCCCGGCGGGACGTGGAAAGCCGCTTTGCCCGGCGGTTCTCCGATGTGGTGAAGATTCTGCCGTACTGTGACGAAGCCCGCTTCTTCGACAACGACAACGGCTTTGCCCTGGTGGCCGAATACCGAAACGGGGAACTGCTGCCGATCGGCGGCAAGCGCCCCGCCTGGCTTGTGGAGCTGATGCAGGCTATGGAGTGACCCCCCGGGCGAATGTGTCCAGCATGGACGCGCCCAGACAAAAAGAAAAAACCGCCCCCGGCGGCAACCGGGAACGGTTTTGAATAGATGCTTGCCCCAAAGAGGAGCAAAGCCCCATGCAAGGCTTATTATACCTCTTTTGGGCAGGCTTGTAAAGTCATACCCAAAGGAGGTTAACACCATGGGAAGAAGAACGAATACAGCCGCATGGAACGGCAAGCGCTGGCGCATTGACGTGCAGAAGGACGGAACCCGCAAGAGCTTCTACAGCTCGAAGCCGGGCCGCACGGGGCAGCGCGAAGCGAACGCAAAGGCCGATGCCTGGTTGGATGACGGTATAGCCGCAAAGGCCCCCAGGGTCGCCGATGCTTGCGGGGCATGGCTGCGGGAGGTAGAGGAAACGACCAGCAGCACCAATTACAGGCCGCTTTCCAGCCGGTGGCGCAACTGGGTGTTGCCGGTGATCGGCAGCAAACGGGTAAACGCCCTCACAGATCAGGACTTGCAGACGGTCATAAACCGCGCCCACACCGCCGGGAAGAGCAAGAAAACATTGCAGCTCCTTTGCGCTGATATGCGAGCTTTCTGCAAGTACTGCCGCAAAGCCAGGCTTTCCCGGTACTTCCCGGAGGATATCAAAATACCCGCCGGGGCACGGTACAAGGGCAAGACGGTATTGCAACCGGCTGACCTGCTGAAGCTGTTCAATGTGGATACCACCGCCTACAAGGGGCGGGCCGTCCGGGATGATTTCATCAACGCCTACCGGTTCCAGGTCCTTACCGGCTTGCGCCCGGGGGAGCTTATCGGCCTGCGCTGGGCTGACATCCACGGTCAGACGGTCAACGTGGCCCGCTCCATCAACATCGACGGCGAGGAAACCCAGGGCAAGAACCAGAACGCGGCCCGGTCCTTCGTCATGTCGGAAATGGCCCGGCGGGTGCTGGATGATCAGCGCCACCAGACCGCCGATGAAGAAAGCGTTTTTTGCATCACGTCCGAGCGGTACTATTACCACCGGTGGCGGGTCTACTGCGAAACAAACGGCCTTGCGCCCTGTTCGCCCTATGAGCTGCGCCACACATTCGTGAGCGTGGTAAAGACCTTGCCCGCCGGGGAGGTCAAACCGCTGGTGGGCCATAGCGAGGATATGGACACATTCGGCATCTACGGTCACGCTCTGACCGGCGATGCAGAGAACACTGCCCGGGCCGTCAACGGCGTGTTCCTGCGGCTCTTGAAAACGGTATGACCTGTACCGCACTTTATACCGCACTGTTGATTTTTAGAGTGTGAACGACTGGAAAAGGGCCTGTATACATCGGCCCGCGAAAGGCTTAACAGTGCGGTCAACTGAACACGGGGCCAATAACTGCGGGCTGATTCGGGGGTTCAAGTCCCATCTTCCGCACCAACAAAAAGAGCGTTGCAACGAAAGTTGCAACGCTCTTTTTGTTGGGCAGCACACAGAAAACCACACACTTTTATTATAACAAACGGCCCCGGTGGCACGGCGTGTACCCCGGGGTGGCAGAAGTGCCGGGCGAATTATGGCAGCCGCTGGTCGGTGCCGAAAAATTTGTAGACTTTGCACCCACCCAGCATGCGGCTGGCAACTTTTTCGGTGTAGCGGGCTACAAAGACGCTCTGATCGGTGATGTTGGTGGTGTAGATGGTGGGGCGCCCGGTGAGCATGCGGGTGTTGATAAGCTCGTACAGCACGCTGATGGTCAGTGGGGTGATGTACTCGGTGCCCAGATCGTCCAGGATCAGCAGGTCGGCTTCCTGGCAGGCAATCAGCCACTCATCGCCGCTGTCATAGTCAAAGTGTTCCCGGCTCAGCCGGGCGGCCAGGGCGGCGGAACTGGTGTACAGTACGTCGTAACCGCTGGCCAGCACCGCATCGGCAATGGCCAGTGCCAGATGGGTCTTGCCCAACCCGGCGTGGCCCATAAACAGCAGATTGGTACTCTTGGGACTGAATTTTTGCGCATAGCTGCGGCAAGTTTCCAGCAGCTTCTCCATGTATGTCCGGGGAGAGATGCCCAGCTCCGGTTCCACCTGGTCGGCATAACGGGTCACGTCAAAGGTGGAAAACTGGCACAGTCCCAGCGGGCTGGCGGCGTTGATTTCATCCCGGCGCAGGCGGCGGGCAATGTCCGCCACACAGCTGCAGGGGACACCGTTCCGCATGCCGGTATCGCCGCACAGCGGGCAGGAAAAGGCCGGGCGGAAAGCCGCTGTGTCGTAACCAGCTTCCTGCATGGCACGGTGCAGCCCTTCCTCGGTATCTGCCAGGGCCCGGCGTGCAGCCTCCACATCGCCGCCCAAAGCGGCGGTTTTGGCCAGGGCCAGCCCGGCACGGCGCTGGGCATCGTCCGCTTCGGCCAGGGCGGGGTGGGCCGCAAAGGCGGCGCGGCGGGCGTCCTCTGCCTGCATGACAGCACGCTGGCGGCGTGCTGCAATCTCCCGCAGGGCGGCACGGAACAACTCATCCTTGGTGCGCATGGATCATCCCTCCTCGTCAAAGATGGCGGCCCAGTTCTGGTTGAACAGGTCTTTCTGGGCGCTGGCGGCGGGCTGGGGGGCGCTGGGGCGCTCCGTGGCCAGAATGTTGCTGCCAGCCAGCTGGCCCTGTCCCCGGGCGGCGGCCACTGTGGTGATTCCCTGGGCACGCCAGGCCCGCAGAATGCCGTCCACATAACGGATGGTAGTCTTGTCGCCGGCCCGCAGCAGCGCTTCGTCGATCATCTCCCGCCCGATGCCCCATTCCTCATGCCAGCGGGCAATGGCGCCCCGTTCCCAGCGGGTCAGGGCAGCGGGTTCTATGCCGAACTGGGCGGCGGCCTCGGCGCACCAGGCTTCCCGCTGGTTGACCTTGCGCAGGTGGCGCTCGGCGTCCTCGCCGGTTTCCACCCCTTCCTCCCGCCACCGGGTCAGTTCCCGGGCCACGGCGGCCACGGTGCGGCGGCCCTGGCGGGCGCTTTCGGCACAGCAGAGCAGGATCACATCGGGTTTCCACCCATCGTTGAGGTACAGCCCTACCAGTCGCTGCATCTCGCTGCGGCTCAGCGCTTTGCCCAGGGCGGTCTGCGCTTCCTCGCACAGCACGGCCACATAAGGGTCGTTGAGGCTGGCCAGGTCGATTTTGGCGGCTTTTTCTTCAGGGGGCACAGCGGGGGCGGCGGCCCGGGTGCTTTCCAGCAGCCCTGCGCCGGCCCAGTACTGCAGGGCGCGTTTGGCGGCCTCCACGCTGGGCAGCCCCAGGCAGCGGGCCAGGGTCCGCGGGTCGGTGTCACCGGTGCGCAAAATCTGCAGCGCTACCCGCACGGTATCGCCGTCTGCCTGGGCCAGATGGGTCAGCACGATCTGGGGCACAGGCAGGGTGTCGCCTTTGTATTCTGCCAGTCTGTAGGCCATACGCCAAACCTCCCCACTTTAAAAAGTAATCCCATTATAGCAGTTTGGCTGCAAAGTGTAAAGCGAAAGCCGCAAAACTGCCCAAAAAGGATTGTTATATTTTGGGCAATGCGTTTCTTGCATTCAACGCATAAAAACTTTACAATATAGGATAGAAAGTATAAGGGAGGGACCTCCAATGGCCATGAATCTTGTCAAGCTGCCCACCGGGCGGACGAATCTGATGCTTCGTGTCAGTACCGGTCATTACGCGACCAGTCACAGTCACATCAATTATTACATCGATGTCACATTGACAAAGTCCCGCCTGTCTGAGGCGCGCGCGGCGGCCGCCGAACTCATCAAGGAATATACCCTCAATACCATCGTGGATACCATCCTTTGCCTGGACGGTACCGAAGTGATCGCCGCCTGTATGGCCAGCGAACTGACCAAGGCCGGGTTCAGCAACATGAATGCCCACCAGACCATCTATGTGGTCACGCCGGAACATACGGTGGGCAGCCAGCTGCTTTTCCGGGAAAATACCGCCCCCATGATTGCCGGCAAGCATGTGCTGGTAGTGGCAGCCTCGGTGACTACCGGGTACACGGTGCAAAGCGCAGTGGAAGCCATCAACTACTACGGCGGTACGCCGGTGGGCATCGCGGCGCTGTTTGCCACTCAGAAAGAGTGCGCAGGGTTCCCCATCACCAGCATTTTTGACCCCAACGACCTGCCTGATTACCAGAGCTATGACGCGCACGCCTGCCCTTGGTGCAAAGCTGGGCAGAAGATCGATGCGCTGGTCAACAGCTACGGTTACTCCAGCCTGTAAAACCAGAAGGATTTGTCTCCCCGTGCTTTTGAGCGCGGGGAGTTTTTTTGCGTTTTGACGAAAAAACCACCGCAGCACTCCGGCTGAAATTTGTACAAAAAGCCCATGACATTTTGCGGCAAAAAGTACTATACTAAATAAAAAGAGGTACTTTATCCGCTACATTACAGAAATGAAGGATGGAAAATGTTCCAGGTCGGCGATGCGGTGAGTTACGGGACCAGCGGCGTGTGTGCCATCACGGACTGCAAGAAGGTTCGCCTGGCAGGCAAGCTGTGCGACTGTTACATTCTGGAGCCGGTGTATGACCACAGCATGCGCATCTGCGTGCCCTGCGGCAGTGAGGTACTGGTACAGCGTATGCACGCCCTGCCCAGCCGGGAGGAATTGATGGCCCTGCTGCGCGAGCCTGCACCACAGCACGAGCCGGACCCCGGTCTCCGTCGGGAACAGTATCGCCGCACACTGCAAAGCGGGGACAGGCGTGCCCTGTTGGGCATGGTACGGGATTTGTACACCGAGCGCCGCCGCCGCCATGCTGCCGGGCGCCAGCTTTCCGGTTATGAGGACAGCGCTTTGCGGGAGGCGCAGAACATCCTGCACAGCGAGTTTGCCTACACTCTGGGCATCGCTCCCGGTGAGGTGCCGGCGTTTATCGCCCGGGCCTTGGGCGACAGCGAAGAAGCATAAACAACAAAACCGAGCCGCCCTTTTTGTGGGCGGCTCGGTTTTGTTTACGGCGAGGAAATTTTGCCGCTTACTTCATTTTGCCGATGAATACCAGATAGGAATACAGATAAATCCACGCTGTGCCGCCCAGGGTGGAGCCCAGCAGCAGTATAAGCATGCCGGTTTCGCCCAGCAGCCCGGCAAACAGCATAGAGGCCAGCATCGCCACCCCAATGACCACAAACACAATACCGCCCATGCGCTGGGTGCGGTTCCAGTTGTGCTCATCGTTCAGGGCCCAGGGGGTACGGCAGCCGAAGGTGTAGTTCTGTTTGATGCGGGGCATGTAGTTGCCCAGCAAAAGGAACAGAACCCCGCAGCCGCCGCAGACCAGCAACGGGATCAGGTTGGCGCTGTTGGGCAGGACATTGTAGACGGTCAGTTCGCTGAGCCAGGTGATACCGCACATGAACAGGGTCAGGCCAATCATGAACCCGCGGTAGATTTTGGCAAACTTCCCAAAATTGGCGGCACGGGGGTCGATTTTGGGAATCACGGCCAGCAGGATCAGCAGGGCAGGGGGCAAAGCGCACAGAATCAGCACGGTGTACTTGGGCCCCCAGCCGTCTGCCTGGCCATCAAACCCCCAATGGGTGGGTACGATGTCCGGCAGACCGGGGTACAGGGCCAGATGCCCCGCAAAGTTCACGGCACACAGGGCCAGCAGAGCCAGCACCAGTCTTTTAGTTTTCATCGCTTGTCTCTCCTTTTACAAAACCGCAGTCATAAAACCATTTGACCAGTTCCTGAAACACCGTCAGGTTTACGCTGTATACGATGTTCTGCCCGCACCGCTGGTCACTGACCAGACCGGCACTTTTAAGCAGATTCAGGTGGTGGCTGACCGAAGGTTTGGTCATGTCAAACTGGGCTGCGATCTGCCCCGCGGTCATGTCGCCCTGGGCAAGCAGTTCCAGAATGCGCCGCCGGGTAGGGTCGGCCAGAGCCTTGAAAGCGTCTCCCACAGGTAGGCTCCTTTCTTGTTTGCTAGATAATTAGAAAAACGTCTAATTGCCTTTGCCGCTACTATACCACAGCGCTCCGAAGGTGTCAAGGTCCGGCGCGGAGACAGCAAAAAAAATCCGGTGCGGCCAATCGGCTGCACCGGACAGGGAAATTATTCGTATTTTACGTTGTCGATGAGGTTCTGCATCACGATGCTGTCCAGCAGCTGACATTTGACGTAGTTCTCGCCGTACAGGGAGGTGAAGTTGCTGGGATCGCTGACGCCGTACTGGTTGACGAACTCGCGGTTCAGCGTCTCGGTATCACACTTGAGGCCCTGCTTTTCAGCGATGGCCTGCATCAGCAGCGTCTGCTCCAGTTGGGTGTTGATGCTGTCCTCCATATCGGTGACGAAAGCCTCCACCGAGTCATAGGCATCCCCCACGATGCCGGATGCCACAATGGTACTCATGTCGGTGCTGTAGTTCTGGGCGTAGCTGTACACGCCGAACAGCAGCACATTGCGGTAATACTCTTTGGCGGACTCGGGCAGTTCTTCGGCAAAGGTGACCTTGCCGCGCAGCGCTGAGTAGACATCGTAGTACTGGTTGTTGAATCCGATGGTCTTTTTCACAAAAGAGTTCAGGCTGGCCACGTCGTTCATACCCATGGTTTCGGCCAGATTTTCTTTCACAAATTCATCGGTCAGTTCAGGGGTGACGGTCTCGCTGATATAGTTCAGCGTGGTCTTGAAGACGGCTTCTTTGCCGGCCAGGTCGGTGCTGCCGTAATTCTCGGGGAAGGTCACTACCACGTCAAAGGATTCGCCGGGGGTGTGGCCGACGATCTGCTCCTCAAAATTGTCGATGTAACTGCCGCTGCCCAACACCAGGTTGGTGCCCTGGCCCTGGGTATTGCCGCCGTCAAACTCCACGCCGTCGATGCTGCCTACATAGTCGATGTTGACGGTATCGCCGTCGGCGGCGGCGCGGTCAGTGACCTGCTGGGCGGTAGCAAAACTGGAAAGGATGTAGTCGTTGATATAGTTGCTGATATCCTCGTCCGAAACTTCCGCCAGCGCGGCGTCGATGGTAATGTCGTTGTAATCGTCGGGCAGGGTCACATAGTCGGTGGCGGTCACGCCTTTCAGGTAGCCATTCTCGTCAAATCCGTCGGAATAGCTGAAATCCGCCAGGTAGGCGTAGGCGGCGTCGGCGCTTTCAGCGGTAGCGCTTTCGGCGGTGGCGCTCTCGGCGGTGGCTTCGCTGTCCTCGGTCTTGTTGCAGCCTGCCAGCGCGGCGGTCATGCCCAATGCCAGCAGCAGGGCAGCGGTACGGTTCAATGTGTTCAGTTTCATAGGGGTCTCCTGTGTCGTAGAAAATTGCATACAAACTTATTATACACGCTTTTTTGCAAAAGTACAGTGAAAAAAGCAAGAATTTTGCCCCTTGTAACCCTCTTGACATGCAGTGCGCTTCAGGTTGTATAATGCAGGTACAGTACAGCGGGGGCGGCAACGCCCATCCTCTGTGAATGGAGGGACACAACCATGGATATTTTCCAAAACGCCAAAAAGCTGGGCTTTGGCCTGATGCGTCTGCCTTTGACCGATCCAAACGATGGTGGCAGTATTGATTTGGAACAGACCAAGCAGATGGTGGACGCTTTTCTGGGGCGGGGGTTTACCTACTTTGACACTGCCTGGATGTACTGCGCTTTCCAGAGCGAAAACGCGGTCAAAACCTGCCTGACCAGCCGGCACCCGCGGGATTCCTTCACCCTGGCGGATAAGCTGCATGCCGGGTTCATCCATAGTTTGGAGGACCGGGACACCATCTTCAGTACCCAGCTGGAAAAAACCGGTGCCGGGTACTTTGACTACTATCTGCTCCATGATATGGGCGTGGAGCACTACGAAATCTACAAAAAATTTGACTGCTTTACCTGGCTGGCCGACAAGAAGGCCCGGGGGCTGGTCAGACATATGGGCTTTTCTTTCCACGACAACGCTGAGGTGCTGGATAAAATTTTGACCGAACATCCCGAAGTGGAGTTTGTGCAGCTGCAGATCAACTATCTGGACTGGGACAGCGAAGGGGTACAGTCCCGCCAATGCTACGAAGTGGCGGTCAAACACGGCAAACCGGTGATCGTTATGGAGCCGGTCAAGGGCGGTACGCTGGCCAAAGTGCCTGCGGGCGTAGAAAAGCTGTTCAAAGAATATGCCCCCGAAGCCTCGGTGCCGTCCTGGGCCATCCGGTTTGCGGCCAGCCTGTCCAATGTGAAAATGGTGCTTTCCGGCATGAGCAACATGGCCCAGCTGCTGGACAACACCGGCTTCATGCAGGATGTCCAGCCCCTCTGTGCGGAGGAGGAAAACCGTATCCGGCAGGCGGTGTCCCTTATCAATTCCAGTATCGCCATACCCTGCACAGGCTGTGCTTACTGCACTGGGGGCTGCCCCCGCCACATTGCCATCCCTCAGTACTTCTCGCTGTACAATGCCGATTTGCAGGAAGTGGAAGGCAAGAGTTGGAAACCCCAGGGCGAATACTATGATAACCTGACCAACACTTACGGAAAAGCCAGTGACTGCATCGGCTGCGGCCAGTGCGAGGGTGTCTGTCCCCAGCACCTGCCCATCATCGAAAACCTCAAACAGGTCGCCAGACATTTTGAAATCTGAATCAACGTAAAAAGCCGCCCCGGCAATATGCCGGAGCGGCTTTGCTTTAGGTGATGTATTCGCCCACTTCGGTATAATTGGGCACACCGTTCAGGAAATCCTCAGCGGAAATCAGGCCCAAGTAGCCTTGGTTGGTTTCCACCTTGGCGGGTGTGCCGTCCGGGCCAATGTCGGTGCGGGTATAGGGCTCGTACCGGCAGTCTACCAGCAAGGTGTCGACCAGGTTCAGGTGGATGGAGGGCTGATGGGCACCGCCGTTCCAGTAATTGTCGGGCAGGGCGGGGCGCTGGCGCACTTCGCCCGTCTTGACGTTGATCATGACCATGGGGTAGGAAAAGACCAGCCAATCTCCCACTTTGTCATCCACCCAGTGATTTCCCTCCCGGTACTCGGCGGGAATATCTTTTGCAAAGAGGTGCGCTTCGCCGGTTTCCGGGTCAAGTGTGCTGGCGGTGCCCGCCGCCCAGTCTACCTGATAATAGGTCCCATCCAGAATCTCGGCGGTATAGCTGTCCAAAACGCCCCGCGGTGTATCGTAGAAAGCCAATTGCTGCAACGTGCCGGTGGCGGGATCGAACAGCCAGTGCACAATCCGCTGGGTGGCGGCACTGGTGAACCCTTCCCCGTTATCCGGCGGGGATTCCCGCTCAAACTGAATCAGAACGAATTTTGAGCCGACAGCGCCCAACAGCAGATCGATGGGAACATCCACATTCTCCAACAAATCCACGGTTTCGCCGGTGCTGGGATCAATGCGGAACAGCGCTGTCTGGCCGCCATATCTGCTGTGGTGGCCCAGACAGTAGAGATAGGTTCCATCGGTATAGGGGGATGTGGAATTGTCATACCCCAGCGCACTGAAGGCGGCGTCTTGTACGGTGGCGACAGTGCGGGGGTTCTGGCACTGGCGGTCCACAATAACCACCGGGCTGTCGGATGTTTCAGGGAACGCGTTGTTGCCGAAATAGACCAGTGTATCCTCATCCAGCACAAAGACCCGGTCCATATCGCCCCGGGTGAACACAGCGGGGCAGTCCAGGTTGTCGTGGGGGCAGCCTTCCGCGTCGCACAGCACATGAGATTGATGCCGCTTCAGGTCGACGGTCCAGCAGCGGATCAGTCCTCCGGGGAGCATATCACTCATGTAGTATTGCTGCTCATTCCCGACGCGCAGAGGCTCCAACGGCTGTGCAGGGGCGGGAGTGGCTGCGGCTGCGGTGCTTTCGGCCTCCTGTGTGGTAGAAGGTTCGGCGGCTTCGGCGGCGGAACTGGCGCTGCCGTCAACCGGGGTGGCGGTACAACCCGCCAGCAGCAGGGCAGCCAGCGCCAGAGAAAAAACTCGTTTCATACAAACTCCTTTTCCCAATCAATAGGGCCCTTTGCAGACTTCGGTATAGTTGGGAACGCCGTTCAAAAAATCATCAATGGAAATCAGCCCCAGATACATCTGTTCAGTTTGGGTGGTGTATGGTGAGCCGTCGTCGGAAATGTCGGTTCGCGTATAAGATTCGTACCGGCAGTCCACCAGCAGGCGGTCTTTCAGCTGCAAGAAAATCTGCGGCTGGTGGCCGTAGCCATTCCAGTAGTTCTCCGGCAGGTCGGCTCGCTGGCGGACTTCGCCGGTCTCTGCATTGACGACGATGGGCTGATTGTAGAACACCAGCCAGCCGTTGAGGTTGGCTTCGATTCGATAATTGGCGGAGTGGTCGTCGCGGCCAGCAGTGGGTAGCTGCTCGGTGATTAAGTGCTCCTCGCCGGTATCGGAGGCTACCGTGCAGAGAGTTCCAGAATTGCGGTCAACGGTGTAGTATTGTCCGTCCACCACACAGGCATCCAGCAAATCTAGATTGCGCTCATCGGAGGAATAGCTTTTCAGCAAACGGGTTTCGCCAGTATCCACGTTCATCAGTACATGGCTTATGGTGCCGGTAGTTTCTGGCCAGCCATCAATAGCAACGTCTGTAGACGGGTCGGGATAGGTGAGGTTTTCCTGCTGCAGGACGTAATTGCGCCCGATAACTCCTATCATAAACTGAGAAGTCTGAAAATGCTCCGTCAGATTGGTAATGGTTCCGTCGGATAGGCTGATACGATAGATGTTGTAGACGTTGTTTTCACGTCCAGGGCAGTAGAGAAAATCACCGTCGGTGTATAGGATGTTAGGGTCCCAGAAAAGGTCTACACCGTCAAGCTCCGTCAGAACCCGGCGATTCTGACAGTCGCGGTCCATCAGCAAAATTTTGCTGTCGTAAGAAAGCGGCACACTCCCGTCCGGGGAAGGTTCCACTGCCCCGATTTGAGAAAAATCTGTTTTCACGGAGATTACCACCAGCGTAGTGTCGTTCAGCACAAAGGGCTGGTACGCGGGCACATCCGTACTGACGGCAGGGCAGCTTTCGCTGTCGTGGGTGCAGCCCTCCACATCACAGGGGATCGTATCTTCGCCGGACTGCAGGTCCACCACGTGATACAAGATCATGGTGCCGCTGTCATCGAGGGATTCCTGTGTGTAATACTGCTTTTCGTCGCCGTGCTGCAACAGGCGCAAAGGTTCTCCGTTTCCAGTAGAGGCTTGTGCAGCTGCAGTTTCAGCAGTAACGGCGGCGGAACTTTGGTTGCCGTCAGCCGGGGCGGCGGTGCAGCCCGCCAGCAGTAGGGCGGTCAACGCCAGAGAAAAAACGCGTTTCATCCAAACATCCTCCTTTTATAAGGTACAATCACAATCCGGCGTAAGTTTCGGGCGACATGGAGGTTACACTTACACTGAAATACCCAAGATCCATATTGGCCACTAGATACAACTGGGCCTCGGCGCTGTAACAGGGGGCAGGGGAACCGTGACCCAATGGCTCGGCATCCTCCCAGTCGGTAAAGCTGTCCAGTCCCAGCATGGTGCGGTAGGCTTTGGCAACCTGGGCGGAATCAAACCCATCAGCCAAACCCAGCTTTCCGTTCAAGCCGGTTAAAGTGCCGTATTCGGTCACGGTCATGGTAAGATACGGTCCGTTCAGTTCGCGGTGAAAAGAATAGGTGGTGGTGCCGGCGGCTTCGCTGCCGGTATAACATTCGGTGGCCTGGGCCACCAGTTCCTCGGCGGCATTCATGTAGTTATCGGGCAGCACCTGGACGCTGCGCAGAGCAGCCAGGCAGGGGGCTACGGCTTCCTGGGCGGCGGATAACGCGGCAGGTTGGGACATAACCGTATCAGCGGACTGCTGCCGCCAGTAATACAATTCCCGGGCTACAGCGTTCTCCCGCCCGGCGGCGCTCAAAAAGCTGCTGTCGGCGGCGGTGCCCCACTGGGCGCTATCCAGCTGGCGGTCCCGGGCGGCAAACCATATAAAGGGCAGGGTGGTACACAAAATCACCAGCAGGGCGGTGCCGCAAAGCGGCAGGGCGCGTTCACGCAGTTTCATGGTCGGCCTCCTTGGGTTTGGGCAGGGTGAAGGTCACGGCTGTCCCGGTGCCGGGGGAGCTCTCAAAGGTCAGGTGGGTGCCGTGCAGTACCGCAATGCGTTCACACAGGGCCAGCCCCATGCCGCTGCCGCCCTGCTGCCGGGCCCGGGACTTGTCCACCATATAAAAGGGCTCGGTAATGTGGGGCAGGTCCCCGGCAGGAATGCCGCAGCCGGTGTCCCGTACCGTAAGCACCACGCCGTCCGGCTGTTCGGCGGCTTCCAGGGTGATGGTGCCTTGTGGCGGGGTGGCGTGGCGGGCGTTGAGTACCAGATTGTACAAAAGGTCACACAGCAGTTCCTGCTGGGCCAGCACGGTCAGGCGGCAGTCCGGCACCGTCAACACCGGCGGGGCTGTGGGCAGGGCGCGGGTCAGCTGGCGGAACACTCCGTCCAGCCGCACCGGCTCCAACGGGGGCGGCTCGCTGCCGTTCAGCTGCATCAGCTCCATCAGGCGGCCACTCAAGGCTTCCAGGCGCTTGCTTTCGTGATAAATAAAGTCGGCGGCTTTCTGCCGGGTGGCGGCGGGCACTTCGGTGCCGCGCAAAAGGTCCGCGTAGCCCAGCATGCTGGTCATGGGGGTTTTTAACTCATGGGTAAAGGCGGCGATAAAATCCTCCCGCTGCTGCAGGTGTTCCTGCAAGGCGTTTACTTTGTCCTGCACGGCGGCGGCCATCTCGTCAAAACTGCGGCTCAACCCGGCAATCTCATCGCTGCCGGGCAAAGCCGTGCGCCGGTCATAGGCCCCGGCGGCAATCTGGCGGCTGGCGGTGTTCAGCTGTTCCAGCGGGCGCACCATGCGGCGGCAGAGCAGCAGCGCCAGCAGGGCCGCCACGGCCAGCGCCAGCGTCTGGCCCAGCAGGGCATCCCGCAGGCGCAGGGCACGGTCTGCGAACAGCCCGCCCAGGCTTTGAGCGTTTACAAAGGTCAGGCACTGTTCCGGGCATACGATCAACCCGCTGCACACCAGATACCGGGTGCCATCCACAGCGGTAAGAACGCGCATCTGTGTTCCCTCGCTGCCCGGCACCACCCGGGCCAGTTCCTGCTGGGACAGGGTGGTGGGCATGGTGGAAGCCAGGGACTGTCCCGCCTGATCATACACCGCCAACAGGCTGTGGTTGCCCTGGCGGGACAGGTCCCCCAGGTAACCCCATGCCCGGAATTGCAGCATGATCTCGGCATCGGAACGCAGCCCCCGCTGAAACGCGGCGGATTCCCGCTGCCATTCCTCCAGTGTGGTCTGGCGCAGGTCGGTCAGGGCGCGGCTGAACTGCCGCTCCTGGGTCCACAGGGTACACAAACTCAATACCAGGGCCAGTACCCCCAACAATGCCAGGGTCAGTTTGTGGCCGAATTTCATGGGGCGGTTCCCTCCTTTTCCAATCGGTAGCCTACACGGAATACGGTGCAAACTTCGTTTTTCCAGCCCAGCTTTTTGCGCAGCCGGGTTACGCACAGGTCCAGCGGGCGGGAGTCAAAGGCTTCGTCACCCCAAAGCCGCTCATATAATACCTCTCGGTACAGTGTCAGGCCGCGGTTGCGCATCAGCAGTTCCAGCAGTTCAAATTCCCGGGGTGAAAGATGCACCGGCTTGCCGTTCTGCTCCACGGTGCGGGCAGCGGGGTCCAGCGTTACCCCAAAGGCTTGCAATACTACATTGGCCCGCCCGGTGCGGCGCAGCACGCTCTCCACACGGGCTACCAGTTCCAGCGGTTCAAAGGGTTTGGTCAGGTAGTCGTCGGCCCCCAGATTCAACCCCCGCACCCGGTCATGCAGTGTGGTTTTGGCGGTCACAAAAATTACCGGCGTGCCCACGCTGCGCAGGTAGCCCAGCAATTCATAGCCATCTATTTTGGGCAGCATAATATCCAGGATCGCCAGCTCGTAATCCCGCTCGGCGATCAGGTCGGCGGCAGCTTCCCCGTCGTTGGCCTGTTCGCAGGTGTATCCGGCGCCGGTCAGCGTCAGTTCAATCAGGTCTGCAATGGGCCGCTCGTCCTCTACAATCAAAATGGGGCGCATTGGCAACGTCCTCCTTT
>DXBO01000018.1 GCA_019116485.1 Candidatus Gemmiger excrementavium | reverse complement strand
AGCGCGTCTGCCAATTCCGCCATACCCGCATAACACCAATCAGTGTAACAAGTTCAGTGTCATTTGTCAATGGCGGTATCCTGGGGTACCACGCCATACTCGTCGGTCTCCACCGGGTCGGCATAAACAGCATAGCGGCGGTCTGTATGGGTCAGAATGCCAAAGGGGTAACAGGTATACAGGATGCAGCTGGGTTCCTCGGCCCCCCAGCGCACCTTATCGATATCCGTTTCATAAATGACTTGGGTTTCGGTGATTTCATAGACAAACTCGCCCCAGTCGGTATCCAGGTAGATATGCCCACCCGCTTCTGCCGATCCGAGATCGGCAAAAAAGGTCCCGGTATGGGCCCCCACAAATACCGTGCCGTTCTCACCAGGCAGCACACAGCCATCTTCGGCGTGGCAGCCGGCACCGGCATCAAACTGGGCGTTGCTGTCCCCCCAGTAGAGATCACAGTTGATCTGAGTTCCCTCCACGCGGACGGTGCCCAGCTTGTCGCCATATTGTATGCTGTCACGAGCCTCCGCTGCCTGGGACACCTGCTGCTGCCGCAGGGCTGCCGCTTCTTCTGCCCGGCGCTGCTCCTGTTCCCGTCTGGCTGCCTCACTGGCCACAGTTTCCGCAGCAAGGCGGACGGCTTCAGCCTCCCGGAAGGCCGTTTCCTCTGCAAGACGGACGGCTTCGGCCCGCTGCCGGGCCACAGCACGGGTGTGGAACACCAAACCGGCAGCGGCTGCCCCGCACAATACCAATGCCATGACACACAACATCAGGCAACGCCGCGCTTTGCGGCGGGAAGGGCTTTGCCCTCTTCTTTTGCTGTCAGCCACGGGAGGCCAGATACGCAGCCGGACCGCTCTGGTACAGGTCACCGCCGTGAGGGTCCAGCAACACGGTCAGAGGGAAATCCCTGACCACCAGGCGGCGCACCGCCTCACAGCCCAGATCGGGCCAGGCGATAATTTCACAGCTCTGCACGCTTTCCGCCATCAAAGCGCCCGCACCGCCGATGGCAGCCAGATAAACAGCTCCGTTTTGAACCACCGACGCTTTCACGGCGTCGCTGCGCTTTCCTTTGCCGATCATGCAAGCCAGGCCCAGGTCCAACAGCCGGGGAGTGTACGCGTCCATTCGGCCGGAAGTGGTGGGTCCTGCCGCGCCGATGGCGCAGCCCGGACGTTCCGGTGTGGGGCCAACATAATAGATCGCCGCCCCCTGGATGGGAAACGGCAGTTCCCGGCCCGCGTCCAGCAACTCCATCATGCGAGCATGGGCCGCATCCCGGGCGGTGTACACCACACCGGAAAGCAGTACCGTGTCCCCGGCGTGCAGCGGCGCCAGGTCCGCCTTTTGCAGCGGCGTTTGCAGCTTATATTGCATCATTGCCCTCCCTGCCGCCGCGCACGGCGTCGCTGTTCCACATACGCCTGATGGTGGCGGCTGACAAACTCCAGTTCCTTGTCGGTGATAAAGGCCGCGCCGGTATCTCCGTCCTCTTTCAGCGGAATATCAATGCGGCTGCGCCGGGAACGTTCCGGCTCCCCCACCCCGTCCAGTGGGATGTCGATACGGGATTGTGCCATTCTCACACCTCCCGGCTGGCCCGGCGGGTGACATGACAACTGATGTTGACCGCCACCGGCAGGCAAGCCACATGGGTGGGCCGCTGCTCAATGGCAACCCCCAGGCAGGTGGTAGCCCCACCAAAGCCCTGCGGGCCAAACCCGGTAGCATTAACAGCGTCCAACAGTTCCTTTTCCAACGCTGCGTAGTAAGGGTCGGTATTGGGTACGTCCAGCGGGCGCAGCAACGCCTTTTTTGCCAGGGCAGCGCAGTGGTCAAAGCTGCCGCCGATGCCAATGCCCAGCACAATGGGCGGGCAGGGATTGGCCCCCGCCTGCCGCACCGTATCCAGCACAAAGTCCTTGACCCCCTGCACACCGTCCGCAGGCTTGAGCATAGCCAGGCGGCTCATATTCTCGCTGCCGGCCCCCTTGGGGGCCACCGTGATTTTGCAGCCGTTGCCCGGAACCAGATGTACCGTCAGGAACGCAGGGGTATTGTCCCCCGTGTTGACTCGCTGCAGCGGGTCTGCCGTGATGGACTTGCGCAGGTAAGCCTTTTCGTACCCACGGCGCACGCCTTCATCCACGGCGGCGTTCAGATCACCGTCGATATGCGCGTCCTGCCCCAGTTCCACAAAGACACAGGCCATGCCGGTGTCCTGGCAGATGGGCAGTTCCCCGGCAGCCGCCGCGCAGAGATTCTGCTGCAAAAGCCCCAGCGTCTGTCTGGCCAGCGGCCAGGGCTCCAGGGCCTCGGCCCGATCCAATGCCGCCTTTACATCGGCAGGCAGAGTGGTGTTGGCCTCGATACAGAGGGTTTCCACCGCCTCGGTGATGGCGGCGGCGGGAATTTCACGAATGGTACTCATAGGCGGGCCACTCCGCTTTCTCTTGCCGCCTGGGCCACCGCGGCGGCCACAGCGTCGGCCACCCGGGGATCAAATGCCTTGGGCAGAATGTTTTCCTCGCTCAGTTCATCGTCGGGAATAAGCCCGGCGATTGCCTTGGCTGCCGCCATCTTCATGGCCGGATTGATGTCCCGGGCACGCACCGACAACGCCCCCTTGAAAATACCCGGGAACGCCAGTACGTTATTGACCTGGTTGGGGAAATCCGACCTGCCTGTACCGATGACACGCACCCCAGCGGCCTTGGCGGCATCGGGCATGATCTCCGGCGTGGGGTTGGCCATGGCAAACACGATGGCGTCGGGGGCCATGGTGGCGGCCAGTTCCGGCGTAAGGGCCCCGGCCACCGAAGTCCCGATGAAGATATCGGCACCGCGAATAGCCTCAGCCAGGCCGCCGGACAACTTTTCAGGGTTCGTCTCTTCCGCCAGCTTTTCTTTGTGCCCGGCCAGTCCCTGGGGACGGCCAGGCACCAGAATGCCATGCTCGTCCACCGCGATGATGTGCCGGGCACCGGCCACCTGCAGCATATGGATGATGGCCGTACCCGCAGCACCGGGGCCGTTTTGCACAATGCGCACATCCTCGATACGCTTGCCCACCACCTTCAGGGCATTGAGTACACCCGCCAGCACGATGATGGCGGTGCCATGCTGGTCGTCATGGAACACCGGAATCTCCAGTTCCCGTTCCAGTTCAGCCTCGATTTCAAAACATTCAGGACTGCGGATATCCTCCAGGTTGACGCCTCCGAAAGTGGGGGCAATCGCCTTGACCGCAGCCACCACTTCCTCTTTGGTCGCAGCGTTCAGACAGATGGGGAACGCATCCACACCGCCGAACTCTTTGAAGAGGACGCACTTTCCCTCCATGACCGGCAGACCCGCCTCAGGGCCGATATTGCCCAGGCCCAGTACGGCGGTGCCGTTGGTGACCACAGCCACCGTGCGGCCTTTGAGGGTGTAGGTGTAAACGGCGTCAGGGTCGGCCTTGATCTTGCGGCAGGGCTCGGCCACGCCGGGAGTATAGGCAGTAGAAAGCGAGTCTTTGTCCTTGCAGGGTACCAGACTCTGTACGGTCAGTTTGCCGGGACCTTTGGCGTGCAGTTCCAGCGCGGCTTGATTATAATCCATAATGTTTCCCCTTTTCCTCAGCTTTGGGTATGCGTACAGGGCGCATAATCCGGTTCCAGTTTGATGACACAGAAATGATCGGGCCATTTCTGCTGCACGGCGGTACGCAGCGCGTTGACCAGCTTGGCGCCCCGGCGCTGTTTGTCGGTCAGGTACTCGGCCGGGACCGCACAATCGAAGATTACGTTGGTATGGGATGGCCCGGGCACAATGCGCAGGTCATGCACATTGGCGGCAGGGTCCAGCTGGCCGATCTGCTGCTGCAGAAAGGTGCGTATCTCGTCCACATGGCTGTCCCCCGTAACCACCGGGTCGTAGTGGATGGTGGCGACCATACCGTCCTGGATCAGAAGGTCCTTCTCGATGGTATCGATCACATTGTGGCTTTGCATCACATCGCTCTTGGCGTCCATCTCGATATGAAAACTGACCAGCCGGTTGCCGGGGCCGTAGTCATGAATCATCAGATCGTGGACGCCCAGCACGCCGGGGTAGGTCATCGCCTTGTGTTCGATGCGCTCCACCAGGCCGGGGTCAGGCGCTGCCCCCAGCAGCGGATTGATGGTGCTGCGCACCAGCTGGACGCCGCTGTATAAGATAAACCCGGCCACGCCGATGCCCATGATACCGTCCAGCCGGTCAAAGCCGGTAAAATGCACCAGCACCGCCGCCACCAGCACCGAAGTGGTGGTGATCACATCGTTGCGGGCATCTACCGAGACGGCCAGCAGTGTTTCGGACTGGATACGGACACCGATGACGCGGTTGAACCGGCTCATCCACAGTTTGACAAGGATGGACCCCAGCAGCACCGCCGCCGTCAACCAGCCGAACTGCACCGGCGTGGGATGCAGAATCTTGAAAAAGCTTTCCTTGAACAATTCCACACCGATGACCAGGATCATGACCGATACCGCCAGCCCGGACAGATACTCATACCGGGCATGGCCGTAAGGGTGGCCGGAGTCCGCCGGGCGTGCGCCCAACTTAAAGCCCACCAGACTGATGATATTGGAACTGGCATCGGACAGGTTGTTCAGGCCGTCCGCCGTGATGGAAACGCTGCCGGCCAGTGTGCCGACTGCAGTTTTCCCCAAAAACAGCAACAGGTTGCAGACCACGCTGACGACGCAGGCCAGATTGCCATAGGCCGTGCGTACGGCACTGTCGGCAGTATTTTTGTGATTTTTGACAAAAAGCCGCACCAGCAGTTCTATCAACCCGCTCGCCTCCTTTCACAAAACGGCGGACTGTACAAGTCCGCCGTCGCTATATGATTACCCGATTGTATTGTACAGATCAGTCCCGCACGATGCAGGCATCACGCTCGGGCCCTACCGAGATATACTTGATCTTGCAGCCCACCAGTTCTTCCAGACGCTTGACATAGTTCTGGGCCTGGGCAGGCAAGTCCTCAAACTTGCGCACGCCGGTAATATCGCAATGCCAGCCGGGCATCTTTTCCAACACAGGCTGGGCGTCATCCAGCGTCTTGCCCATGGGGAACCGGCTGGTCAGCGTGCCGTCGGCCAGGCGGTACTGGGCCACGATGGAGATTTCCTCCATATAATCCAGCACATCCAGCAGGGTCAGGGCCAGTTCGTCGCAGCCCTGGCACTGGACACCGTACCGGCTGGCCACTGCATCAAAGGGGCCCACACGGCGGGGACGGCCGGTGGCCGCGCCGTACTCATGGCCGTGTTCCCGCAGCACATTCTTCTCATCCTCGGTCATGGCCAGTTCAGCGGTAAAGGGGCCCTCACCCACGCAGGAGGAGTAGGCCTTCATGATACCAACAGACAGGTCCAGCTTGCGGCCCGGGATGCCCGCGCCGATGGGCGCATAGGCACCGATGGTGTTGGAGGAGGAAGTGTAAGGGTAGATACCGAAGTCGATGTCGCGCAGCGCACCCAACTGGGCCTCGAACATGATTTTCTTGCCGGCTTCGTCGGCTTCGGTTAGGTACTGGCCCACATCGCAGATATAGGGTGCAAAAATTTTGGCGTAATGCTCACACCAGGCCCACATCTCGTCCACGCTGACGGGCTGCTGGCCGTAGATTTTCTCCATGGTCAGGTTCTTGGACTCTACGATGGTCTCCAGGCGCTTGCGCACGCCCTCGTCCATGTGGCACAGATCACCCATGCGCAGCGTCTTTTTCATGAACTTGTCGCCGTAAGTGTAGGCGATGCCCCGCTTGGTGGAACCGAACTGGGCACCGGTCTTGGACAGGCGCTCCTCTTCCAGGCCGTCCTGGGCTACATGGAAAGGCATGGTGATGGTGGCGCGGTCGGAAATTTTCAGGTTAGCCGGGCTGATTTCGATCCCCTTCACGGTCAGGGAGGCGATCTCCTTTTCCAGATGCTCCGGGTCGATGACCATACCGCCGCCCATGACGCAGACGACTTCGGGGCGCAGAATGCCGGAGGGAATCAGGTTCAGAATGAACTTGCCCCGCTCATTCTTGACGGTGTGGCCGGCGTTGTCGCCGCCCTGGTAGCGCGCGACGATATCGTAGTCCTGGCTGAGCAGGTCCACCATACGGCCTTTGCCCTCGTCGCCCCAGTTGATACCGGTGATTGCAGTAAGCATAGCTCTTACCTCTTTCGCAAAATTATTCAGCATTTCAGCCTTTTCCGGTCTGCCCGGGATCCGCTGCCGTTGTTTATTATAACACACCCCGCCGGGGATTTCCATACCTGTTTTGCCTGCATTTGGATTTTCTGCGGGGCCGGAACAGGTTTTCCTCTTGATTTTACCCGGCGCAGACCTTACAATAGAAACAATTCGTAATATTGATTGATGCGGGGCCGTTCCCCGCAGAGCAAGGAGCGCTAACATATGGCTGACAAGTATTCCATCAATACCCTGTGCGTGCAGGGCGGTTACCACCCCGGCAACGGCGAACCCCGCCAGATTCCCATTGTGCAGAGTACCACTTTCAAGTACGACAGTTCCGACGAGATGGGCAAGCTGTTTGACCTGGAGGCCAGCGGCTACTTCTATTCCCGTCTGCAGAACCCCACCTGCGACACCGTGGCCGCCAAAATCACCGAGCTGGAAGGCGGCACCGCCGGCATGCTGACCGGGTCCGGCCAGTCAGCCAACTTCTTTGCGCTGTTCAACCTGTGCAGTGCCGGGGATCACATCGTATCCTCCAGTTCCATTTACGGCGGCACTTTCAACCTCATCGCCGTGACCATGGCCAAGATGGGCATTTCCGCCACCTTCGTCTCCCCCGACTGCACGGCTGAAGAACTGGACGCCGCCTTCACCCCCAACACCAAAGCGGTGTTCGGCGAGACCATCGCCAACCCGGCCCTGACCGTACTGGACATTGAAAAGTTTGCCGCCGCAGCGCACCGCCACGGCGTGCCGCTGATCGTGGACAACACCTTTGCCACCCCCGTCAACTGCCGCCCGCTGGAATGGGGCGCCGACATCGTGACCCATTCCACCACCAAATACATGGACGGCCACGGCGGCTGCGTGGGCGGCGCCATTGTGGACGGCGGCAAGTTCGACTGGATGGCCCACGCCGACAAGTTCCCCGGCCTGACCACCCCCGACGAGAGCTACCACGGCATCACCTACGCCCAGCGCTTCGGCAAGGAAGGTGCCTTTATCACCAAGGCCACCGCCCAGCTGATGCGGGACCTGGGCTGCGTGCAGAGCCCCATGAGCGCTTACATGCTGAACCTGGGCCTGGAGAGCCTGCATGTGCGCATGGCCCGCCACTGCGAGAATGCCCAGGCCGTGGCCGAGTTCCTGGCCGCCCACCCCAAAGTGGCCTATGTGAACTACTGCGGCCTGCCCGGGGACAAATACCACGCCCTGGCGGAAAAATACCTGCCCAACGGTTCCTGCGGCGTGGTTAGTTTCGGCGTCAAGGGCGGGCGTGCGGCGGCCGCCAATTTCATGGGGCACCTGAAAGTAGCCGCCATCGAGACCCATGTAGCCGACGCCCGTACCTGCTGCCTGCACCCCGCCAGCAGCACCCATCGCCAGATGAACGACGAACAGCTGCTGGCCGCCGGGGTGGAGCCGGATCTGGTGCGCATGAGCTGCGGCCTGGAGGATAAGCGCGACCTGATCGCCGATATTGAACAGGCCCTGGCCCAGATCTGAGCGCCGCTACAATTTTGAACACGGAGGCATCCTATGCCGCTGATTATTCCCAAAGAACTGCCCGCTTACGACGCGTTGTACAATGAAAATGTCTTTGTGATGCACCGGGAACGGGCCCGGAGCCAGAATATCCGCCCCCTGCGCATTCTGATCCTGAACCTGATGCCCACCAAGATCGTTACCGAGACCCAGCTGGCCCGGCTTTTGGCCAACAGCCCGCTGCAGGTACAGATTACCTTGCTGCAGACTGCCACCCATGACACCTCCCATACTTCGCCGGAACACATGAAGGCTTTTTACAAGACCTTTGCCGAAGTAAAAAACGAGCGGTTTGACGGCATGATTATCACCGGTGCACCCATCGAGGACCTGGATTACCCCGACGTGGATTACTGGGATGAACTGTGCGAGATCATGGAGTATACCAAGAAAAACGTCTACTCCACCATCCACCTGTGCTGGGGCGCCCTGGCGGGGCTGCATTATCACTTCGGCATCCCCAAGGTGCATCTGCCGCAGAAGATGTTCGGTGTGTTCGAACACCGGGTAACCCGCCCGTCCAACCCGCTGGTGCGGGGTTTTGATGAAGTGTTCTATGCCCCCCACAGCCGCTGGGCCGGGCTGGACCGGGCCGCCATTGACGCCTGCCCCGACCTGCGCATCCTGGCCGAGAGCGACATTGCCGGACCCATGCTGCTGTCCACCGAATCGGGCCGGCAGATCTTTGTCATCGGCCATCCCGAGTATGACAAATACACTCTGGATGCCGAGTACAAGCGGGATGTGGCCGCCGGCAAACCCATCAACATCCCCTGCAACTATTATCCCGACGATGATCCCACCCGCGACCCGCTGTTCCGCTGGCGCGCCCACGGGTATCTGCTCTATACCAACTGGCTCAACTACTATGTCTATCAGGACACCCCCTATGACCTGAGCCAGCTGGAAGCCGTCAAAAAATAAGGAGTTCCCCATGCCCAAGATCAGCGCCTGCATCGTGGCGTACTGTGACTACGACGAGGTTTGTGCCGCCGTGCGCAGCATCCTGCAATTCACCCCTGCCCCCGACTTTGCCCTGTTTGTGGTGGATAACGGCAGTCCCGACGGCTGCGGCAAAAAACTGGCCGCCACCGATTTTGACGACACCCGGGTGACCGTGCTGCCCCTGCCGGAGAACATCGGTTTTGGCAAAGGGCACAACGCCGTGCTGGATCGCCTGGACAGCGATGTACATTTTATCCTGAACCCCGACATTCTTTTGACCGAAGATGTCCTGGAACCCATGGCCCAATGGCTGCTGGCTCAGCCCGGTGCCGCCATGGCCACCCCCCAGTTGCGCTACCCGGACGGAAAACTCCAGCATCTGCCCCGGCGCAAACCCACCCCCTGGCTGCTGCTGGCCCGCCAGTTGGCACCCAAATTCGGTGGAGCTTTCAGCAAAGCGGATGACCACTACACCATGCAGGACGAGGACCTGACGATCCCCCGGCCCATTGAGTTCTGTACCGGCAGTTTCATGGCCGTGCGCACCGATGTACTGAAAAAGATCGGCGGATTCGACCCGGAGTATTTCATGTATGTGGAGGACGCCGACCTGACCCAGAAGGTACTGCGGGAGGGTACCGTGTGGCTGGCCCCCCAGTTCACCGCCATACACGCCTGGCACCGGGCCCCCATGCGGGACGCCGGAAAATTCAAAATGCAGCTGGTAAGCATGGGCCGCTATTTCAAAAAATGGGGCTGCGGAAAAGGCACCGTTTAGGCTTGACAAAGCCGTACCGGCTGTGCTAGAGTAAACGTATCCGGTTGCTGACCGACGGATTTGTGGAGTGAACCACAGGGAAGGCAGCCGCTGTATCAAGCCGACCGTCTGGGCTGCACGCATGGGAAGTGTGTGCAGCCCTTTATTTGTACACAAATGGAGGAATTGCCAATGTTGAGCGACATCGAAATTGCACAGGCTGCCGAAATGCAGCCCATTGCCGACATCGCGGCCAAGCTGGGCCTGCAGGGGCAAAGCGTGATCCCCTACGGCCACTACAAGGCCAAAATCGACCACAAGCTGGCCAAGACAGACGGCAAGCAGGGCAAACTGATTCTGGTCACCGCCATCAGCCCCACCCCTGCCGGCGAAGGCAAGACCACCACCAGTGTGGGCCTGGCCGATGCCATGAATGCCTTGGGCAAAAAGACCATGCTCTGTCTGCGGGAGCCTTCTCTGGGTCCTGTATTTGGCGTCAAGGGCGGTGCAGCCGGCGGCGGTTACGCCCAGGTTGTGCCCATGGAAGACATCAACCTGCACTTTACCGGCGACATCCACGCCATCGGCACCGCCAACAACCTGCTGGCGGCCATGATTGACAACTCCATCCAGCAGGGCAACCCGCTGAACATCGACCCCCGCCGCATCACCTGGAAGCGCTGCATGGACATGAATGACCGGCAGCTGCGCTTCATCGTGGACGGCCTGGGCGGCAAGGTCAACGGCACGCCCCGGGAGGACGGCTTTGACATCACGGTAGCCAGCGAAGTCATGGCTATTTTCTGCCTGGCCACCGACCTGGAGGACCTGAAAACCCGGCTTTCCCGCATTGTCTGCGCCTACACCTACGACGGCAAGCCCGTCACCGCCGGGCAGATCGGCGCCGCCGGTGCCATGGCCGCCCTGCTGAAAGATGCCCTGGACCCCAACCTGGTCCAGACCCTGGAGCACAACCCCGCCATCATCCACGGCGGTCCCTTTGCCAACATCGCCCACGGCTGCAACAGCGTCATTGCCACCAAGCTGAGCCTGAAACTGGCTGACTATGTGGTCACTGAGGCCGGTTTCGGCGCCGACCTGGGTGCTGAGAAGTTCCTGGATATCAAGTGCCGCTATGCCGGCCTGAACCCGGCTGCCGTGGTACTGGTTGCCACCGTGCGTGCTCTGAAATCCCACGGCGGCGTTGCCAAGGCGGACCTGAGCAAGCCCAACGCCGAAGCCGTCAAGACCGGTTCGGTGAACCTGGCCCGCCACATTGAGAACATGCGGAATTTTGGTCTGCCGGTATGTGTAGCCATCAACGCCTTCCCCACCGACACCAAGGAAGAGATGGACGCCATCTACGAAGTGTGCGAAAAGGCCGGCGTTCCCTGCGCCCTTTCTGAGGTATTTGCCAAAGGCGGCGAGGGCGGCAAGGCCCTGGCCGAGACGGTACTTTCCATCCTGGATGACAGCGCCCGCGTGCAGTACACCTACGACCTGAGCGCCTCCCTGCCCGAAAAGATCGAGGCCGTCGCCAAAAAGGTCTACCGCGCCGGCAGCGTTTCCTACAGTGCCGCCGCCAAAAAGACCCTGGACGAGCTGACCGCCATGGGCTATGGTGAACTGCCGGTGTGCATTGCCAAGACCCAGTATTCCTTCAGCGACGACGCCAAGCTCATTGCCGCGCCCGAAGGGTTCACCCTCAACGTGCGGGAGGTTCGCCTGTCCGCCGGCGCCGGATTCGTGGTGGTGGTCTGCGGCAGCATCATGACGATGCCCGGTCTGCCCAAACACCCGGCTGCCATGGATATTGACGTGGACAGCAACGGCAAGATCACCGGCTTGTTCTGATCTTCTCTGCCCTGCCATACAGAAAATCGCCCGCCGGGAAATCCCGGCGGGCGATTTGTGCAGAGATACCATTTTGCAGGCAGGTCAGGTCTCGTCGCCTTCCTCTCCCATCTCGCTGCCCTCGCTTTCCGTCATATACAGGTGGGCCACGTCGGGGGCGATCTTGCCGTCCGGCAGTTTCTGACCAAAGGACGGCACAAAGAAAAAGCGGCGGATAATAAAAATCAGCGCGATGGCCGCCACACTGATCAGGTTCTGTACCGCGTCCTCATGGCCGACGATCATATGGCGGGCAATGGCGTAAAGCAACACTTCCAGCACACTGCCGGGGCTGTGCTTGGCCAGCATCTTGATGAACTCGATACCGATTACAATGTCCAGCGCCCGGGTCAAAAAGTCATAGACCTCCACCCCGTTGCCATCCTCAATAAGGCCGGGCATCCACTGGATGATGGGGACTACACTGAGCAGCAACCCCACCAGCACGATGCCGGAAAGCACCACTTCCAAAAGCCCCGCCGCTTCCGCGATCTGGTCCCGGAACACTCGTTTGACTCGCTCCTCCTGCCCGTGCAGGGCGGCTCTGCTCAGACGCATCGGCGTTTTGCTCATGGTAAATTTCCCCTCTTTGACGGTATATTTTGTTTATTATATCATAGTTCGGCATGGAATGCCACAAAAATTTCGCGCCCCATCCTGCTTTGCGGGTAAAGTCATACCTTTCATGAAAAGCCCCCATCAAAAATGACAAAAAGCAGGGTGTAAAACCGTTTCCAGTAGTTTTTTGGCTGAAAAAGGCTCCGCCGTCTTGCATTTTTGCCCCGCACGCCTTACACTGATTTTACAAGGGCGTTTTACTTTTTTATAAAGGGGGAGCCTCCGTGCAAAAGCCGCTGCTGTGTTTTGAGCATTGCAAGGCCCCTTTGTACCCCTACGCCCTGTCCGCATGCAAAACAGCGCAGTGTACCCGTCGCCGGGCCGCTGCGCTCTTTTCGTTTGGCGCTGATCTGCGAAAGGAGTTTTAACATGAAGAAAGTTGCCATCATTATGGGTTCCGACAGCGACTGGGGTGTCGTCAAGGGCGCCTGCACCGTGCTGAAAGAGTTCGGCGTGCCGTATGAGGCACACATCCTCTCGGCTCACCGCACCCCCGAGGCTGCCGCCGCTTTCGCCAAGTCTGCCCGGGCCAACGGCTACGGTGTCATCCTGTGCGCTGCCGGCATGGCCGCCCATCTGGCCGGTGCCTTTGCCGCCAACACTACCCTGCCGGTGGTGGGCATTCCCATGAAGGGCGGTGCCCTGGACGGCCTGGACGCTTTGCTGGCCACTGTACAGATGCCCAGCGGGTTCCCTGTGGCCACTGTGGCCCTGAACGGTGCCAAGAACGCCGCCTATCTGGCCGTGGCCATCCTGGCTGTGGCCGATGAGAACCTTGCCGCCAAGCTGGAACAGTTCCGCGCCGACACCGCCGCCGCCATCGCCAAAAAGGATGCAGCCATTGCTGCCGAAGCCGCCGCGATGTAACAAACAATAGCTTGCAGACCGCGGCGAAAGGGCGTACAATAAATATAGTTCCGTATGCCCGACGCCGACACACTATATTGGATAAAGGGAGCGTTTTATCATGAAATACGAAGTCAAAGAACAGATGTACGAAGGCAAGGCCAAGCAGGTGTTCGCCACCAGCGACCCCGAGATCGTTATGGTCCATTACAAGGATGACGCCACCGCCGGCGACGGCGAAAAGAAAGGCACCATCCGGGACAAGGGCATCGTCAACAACAAGCTGTCCAATGCCCTGATGCAGAAGCTGGAAAAAGAGGGCGTTCCCACCCACTATGTGGAAGAGATCAACGACCGCGACACCTT